>NZ_CP017184.1:1582804-1899365 GCF_001729805.1 Enterobacter roggenkampii
ACGCCAGCGCTGTCGGTGATTAACCAGTGGCAGTTAGCCCTCGATAATGGCGAACTGCCGCGCTTTATTGCCAGCCTCGCACCGGCGCATCCACAATACGCCACGCTTCACCAGTCGCTCCTCGCGCTGGTGGGCGACTCGCGCCCATGGCCGCAGATGCGCGGCGCCGCGACGCTGCGTCCGGGGCAGTGGAGCAGCGATGTGCCTGCTCTGCGCGAGATCCTGACGCGCTCGGGTCTTCTTGAAGGCGGGCCACATATCGCCCTGCCAGGCGACGATCCGCAAAACGCGGCGGTCAGCCCGTCAGCGCCCGTGAAAGAGAAAAAAGCGATTGCCGTCAGCAATAAACCCGCAGCATACGATCGCGAGCTGGTTGCGGCAGTGAAGCAATTCCAGGCCGCTCAGGGACTGGGAGCCGATGGCGTCATTGGCCAGACGACGCGAGACTGGCTGAACGTATCGCCTGCGCAGCGGGCAGGGGTGCTGGCGCTCAATATCCAGCGTTTGCGCCTGCTGCCGGGAATCCTTTCTACCGGCATTATGGTTAACATTCCGGCGTATTCCCTGGTCTATTACCAGGACGGTAGCGAAAAACTGGCGTCGCGCGTGATTGTCGGGCGTCCGGATCGCAAAACACCGATGATGAGCAGCGCGCTCAATAACGTAGTCGTTAACCCGCCGTGGAACGTGCCGCCGACGCTGGCGCGTAAAGACATTCTGCCGAAGGTCTGGAACGATCCGGGTTATCTGGAACGCCATGGCTATACGGTGATGCGTGGATGGAACAGTAAAGAGGCTATCGATCCTTATATGGTCGACTGGTCGACAATCACGGCTTCTAATCTGCCGTTCCGTTTCCAGCAGGCACCCGGGGCGCATAACTCTTTAGGGCGTTACAAATTCAATATGCCGAGTTCAGACGCTATCTATCTGCACGATACGCCGAACCACAACCTGTTCCAGAAAGATACGCGCGCGCTGAGTTCTGGCTGCGTGCGTGTGAACAAAGCCTCGGAGCTGGCCAATATGCTGCTGCAGGATGCGGGCTGGAACGATACGCGCATTTCGGATGCCCTGAAACAAGGGGATACGCGTTACGTTAATATTCGGCACAATATTCCGGTCAATCTTTACTATCTGACGGCGTTTGTGGGCGAAGACGGGCGGACTCAGTACCGTACAGATATTTACAATTATGATCTCACCGCGCGATCCGGCGCACAAATTTTGCCAAAAGCGGAACAATTAATCAGGTAAATGAAGCAGTTCGGGAAAAATGATTGTCGTAAGTTAGGGTGAATAAGGGGCTAAATCGCTGCAAGCCGCGTATTCACTGGGGTTGGGCGCCTTGACGTACCCGGTTTTGCCAGTTAAGGTGCCCTTCGTGCGCTATGCATATTACGATTTCTTTTACCTGTAGACCTGATTATCATGGACAAATTTGACGCTAATCGCCGCAAACTGCTGGCGTTAGGTGGTGTTGCGCTTGGCGCAGCGGCCATCTTGCCGACGCCAGCATTTGCCACCCTCTCGACACCTCGTCCGCGAGTTTTAACGCTCAACAATCTTCATACCGGTGAGTCGCTAAAAGCGGAGTTCTTCGATGGCAGAGGCTATATTCAGGATGAATTAGCAAGACTAAACCATTTTTTCCGTGATTTCCGCGCGAATAAAATAAAAGCCATCGATCCAGGACTGTTTGATCAGCTTTACCGCCTTCAGGGCCTGCTGGGCACCAGCAAGCCGGTGCAGCTTATTTCTGGTTATCGCTCAGTTGATACCAATAATGAACTGCGCGCCCACAGTCGCGGGGTAGCGAAAAAAAGCTATCACACGAAGGGACAGGCAATGGATTTCCATATTGAGGGCGTTTCGTTAGCCAATATTCGCAAAGCTGCGTTATCTATGCGCGCAGGTGGTGTAGGATATTACCCCAGCAGCAACTTTGTGCATATTGATACCGGTCCGGTTCGGCACTGGTAATAACGAAACACAGGAGCAGTATGAACTATCGTATTATTCCGGTTACCGCGTTCTCCCAGAATTGTTCACTCATCTGGTGCGAACAGACTAAACTGGCCGCGCTTGTCGATCCCGGCGGTGACGCTGAGAAGATCAAGCAGGAAGTCGCCGACAGCGGCGTGACGCTTATGCAGATTTTACTGACGCATGGTCACCTCGACCATGTGGGCGCAGCGGCTGAACTGGCTGAACACTACGGCGTGCCGATTGTCGGTCCGGAAAAAGAAGATGAGTTCTGGCTACAGGGGTTACCCGCCCAAAGCCGCATGTTTGGCCTGGATGAGTGTCAGCCCCTGACGCCCGATCGCTGGCTGAACGAAGGAGAGCGCGTTAGCATAGGGAATGTGACTTTACAGGTGTTGCATTGTCCTGGGCATACGCCAGGCCATATCGTCTTCTTTGATGACCAGTCTCGTCTGCTGATTTCCGGCGATGTGATTTTCAAAGGTGGCGTAGGACGCAGCGATTTTCCGCGCGGCGATCACGGGCAGCTGATTCAGTCGATTAAACAGAAGTTATTGCCGCTGGGTGATGATGTGACGTTTATCCCTGGGCACGGTCCGATGTCGACGCTGGGCTATGAACGGCTCCATAATCCGTTCCTTCAGGATGAAATGCCTGTCTGGTAACCCGCATAAAAAAAGCCTGCATCATGCAGGCTTTTTTATGGGCGCAAATTACAGTACGGCGACAATCGCTTCGCACAGCGGCGCCATGTTGTCAGGCGTCATGCCTGCAACGTTCACGCGGCCAGACGCTACGGCGTACACGCCGAACTCTTCACGCAGACGCAGAACCTGCTCTTTGGTCAGGCCGCTGAACGAGAACATGCCGTTCTGTTTGATGATAAAGCTGAAGTCGCGGTCCGCGCCTTTCTCCGCCAGGGTGTTCACAAACAGCAGGCGCATGCGCTGAATACGCTGGCGCATATCGTTCAGCTCTTGTTCCCAGATGGCGCGCAGCGCATCGTTGCTCAGGATAGTCGCAACGACAGATGCACCGTGTGCCGGCGGGTTAGAGTAGTTAGCGCGGATAACGGACTTCATCTGGCTGAACGCGCGATCGACGGTCTCATCGTTAGCCGCAACCAGCGTACAGGCACCCACGCGCTCATTGTACAGACCAAAGTTCTTGGAGTACGAGCTAGCGACAATCAGCTCCTGATGCACGGCGGCGAACGCGCGCAGGCCTTCGGCATCTTCTTCCAGGCCACGGGCGAAGCCCTGGTAGGCAAAGTCAAACAGCGGCAGCCAGCCTTTTTCTACGGACAGCTTCGCCAGGTGTTCCCACTGCTCAAGCGTTGGATCGATACCGGTTGGGTTGTGGCAGCAGCCGTGGAACAGCACCACGTCACCCGCCTGCGCTTCGCTCAGGCTTGCCAGCAGGCCGTCAAAGTCCAGAGAGTGGTTTGCTGCGTCGTAGTAGGCGTATTCACGCACTTCCAGACCCGCAGAATTAAATACGCTCTTGTGGTTCGGCCAGCTTGGATTGCTTACCCAGACACGCTTCACAGAGGTGTTTTTCGCAAGGAAATCCGCCGCCACGCGCAGCGCGCCGGTACCGCCCGGGGTCTGTGCCGTACGGGCACGTTTGTCACTCACAATTGCACTGCCTTTACCGAACAGCAGCTCCTGGGTGCAGCGACCAAATTCAGGGATACCATCAATACCGAGGTAGTTTTTGGTGGTTTCGTTTTCCAGCAGATACTGCTCAGCTTTCTTAACGCTGGTCAGTACCGGAGTTTTGCCGGTTTCATCTTTATATACACCAATACCCAGGTTGATTTTGCCAGGGCGGTCGTCGGCACGAAACAGATCGGCCAGGCCCAGAATCGGGTCGGCAGGAGCGGCGGTAATGTTCTCAAACATGACGAAGTTCCATTGTGATTACAGAAGTGAAATCCGCTATCAGGTTAACGGTAGATTTACAAAATGCCAACCGTTTGCGACGAAAAGCGTGCGGCTTTTCAAAAGTCGCCATTATTTTCTGTCAGGCATAAAAAAACAGGGCCGAAGCCCTGTTCATTAAGCATATAACAAAGTGGTGTACTGATTAGAACTGGTAGACGAGACCCAGTGCTACAGTGTCATCGTTGTTGATGCCCAGTTTGTTGTCATCTTTCAGCTGGTTGATCTGGTAGTCAACATAGGTGGACATGTTTTTGTTGAAGTAGTAAGTCGCGCCAACTTCGATGTAGTTGATGAAATCTTCATCACCAATGCCTTCTACGTCTTTCGCTTTAGATTTGTAGTAAGCGATGGATGGACGCAGACCGAAGTCGAACTGATACTGAGCGACAACAGAGAAGTCCTGAGATTTGTTAGCGAAACCGCTGCTGCTCAAACGCGCGGCGTTGTGCATTTCGCCGTACAGCGCTGCCAGGTAAATGTTGTTTGCGTCATACTTCAGGCCAGTTGCCCACTGCTCAGCTTTATCGCCTTTACCCCAGACCAGCTTTTGCTGGCTGTTGGTACGGTCAGCTGCGCCGTATGCACCCACAATGCCAAAGCCTTCGAAATCATAGCTAACTGAGGTTGCCCAACCGTCACCGTTAGAACGTACTGCATCATCACGGTCATTTTTGCCCAGGTACTGAACGCCAAAGTTCAGACCGTCAACCAGGCCGAAGAAGCCGCTGTTACGGTAAGTCGCCAGACCACCATTACGGCTGGAGAAGAAGTTATCGCTCTTGCCAGTGTCGCCACCCCATTCTGGCAGCATATCGGTGATGCCGATTGCATCATACACCAGGCCATAGTTACGACCGTAGTCGAAGGAGCCTGCATCACCGAATTTCAGACCTGCGAACGCCAGACGGGTTTTATTACCGCTCTGAGCATCGGCGCCTTCGGAGTTGTTACCCTGGAAGTTGTATTCCCACTGGCCATAACCGGTCAGCTGGTCGTTGATTTTCGTTTCGCCTTTGAAGCCCAGACGAGCGTAAGTCTGGTCGCCATCGTTGCCAGCATAGTCAGAGAAGTAATGCAGACCAACCGCTTTCCCGTAAAGATCCAGTTTATTAGAGTCTTTGTTATAGATTTCTGCAGCGTTGGCTGCACCGGCTACCAGCAGGGCAGGGATTACCACTGCCAGAATATTGCGCTTCATCATTATTTATTACCCTCATTGGTTTTTTTATGACACTCGCCACTGCCGTCAATAAATTCTGTCAATAAATATTTCCGGAACTATTGATGAGAGTTTGGTGTCTTTATGTATCTGACAGGCATCTTTCCATTCGCCGAAGCGTTTCGCTAGCCTGAAAGTGCTACAATTCTCAAGATTGAGTAACCAAAAGAAAATATATGTAACTAAATGTGTATTTTTGGGAACTTTGTGAACCACCTCAAACTTCAGAACGCCCTGGTGAATTAAGCGACAGTATCTATCCTATATATATGAATTCCTTATGATTAATTTGGATAAAGGCAATTCATATAAACAGACGATAAACGACTCGTTTTTTCTTATGACGCCGAAAAGCCTTCTGGATGGCTGTAAAATTGGTTGAAATTTGTGCTATTGCTTGAGGATGTGATAAGCGCAATAAGAATGGGGTTTATTTTTTGTGGCTGGATATTTCGCGGAAACAAAACGTAACAGGTAGTGGTTGTGACGGGGTGAAGGTTTGAAGATGCTGACTTTACGCTGACGAAAACTGACAATGCAGAATAAAATAATGGCCAGCACAGGCTGGCCATTTTAGTCTTTTACCGATTAGAAGCTGGCATTACGTGGCGTACGTGGGAACGGAATCACGTCACGAACGTTCTGCACACCGGTCACGTAGGCAATCAGACGCTCAAAGCCCAGACCAAAACCGGCGTGCGGTACGGTACCGTAACGACGCAGATCGCGGTACCAGCTGTAGTCCGCAGGGTTAAGACCCATCTCTTCCATACGCGCGTCCAGCACGTCCAGACGCTCTTCACGCTGAGAGCCACCGATGATTTCACCGATGCCCGGCGCCAGGACGTCCATCGCTGCCACGGTTTTACCGTCTTCGTTAAGGCGCATATAGAAGGCCTTAATGTCTTTCGGGTAGTTTTTAACGACAACCGGCGCTTTGAAATGCTTCTCGGCCAGATAGCGCTCGTGCTCAGACGCCAGGTCTACGCCCCAGTAAACCGGGTTCTCGAACTTCTCACCGCATTTCTCGAGGATCGCCACCGCGTCGGTGTAGTCCACCTGCGCAAAATCGGCAGAGACGAAGCGCTCCAGACGGGCTACCGCGTCGCTGTCTACGCGCTCGGCGAAGAATTTCATGTCGTCCGGACGCTCTTCCAGCACCGCTTTGAAGACATATTTCAGCATCGCTTCCGCCAGACCCGCGACATCGTCCAGGTTGGCGAACGCCACTTCAGGCTCCAGCATCCAGAATTCCGCCAGGTGACGGCTGGTGTTGGAGTTTTCGGCACGGAAGGTAGGGCCAAAGGTGTAGATTTTAGACAGCGCGCAGGCGTACGTTTCGCCGTTGAGCTGACCGGATACGGTCAGGAAGGCCTCTTTACCAAAGAAGTCTTTGTCATAGTCCACTTTACCTTCCGGGGTGCGCGGCAGGTTTTCGAGATCCAGCGTTGAGACGCGGAACATCTCACCGGCGCCTTCCGTATCGGACGCGGTGATCAGCGGGGTAGACACCCAGAAATAACCCTGCTCATCGAAGAAACGATGCAGCGCCTGCGCCAGCGTATGACGTACGCGAGCAACCGCACCAATCAGGTTGGTACGTGGACGAAGGTGCGCCACTTCACGCAGATACTCAATGCTGTGACGTTTAGCCGCCATCGGATAGGTATCCGGATCTTCAACCCAGCCGGTGACTTCAATGGCAGAAGCCTGAATTTCGAAACTCTGACCCTGGCCCGGGGATGCCACGACCACGCCGGTGACAATAACGGAACAGCCCGTCGTCAGGTGCAGAACGTCATCATTGTAATTGGGCAGAGAATTATTAATGACGGCCTGTACAGGATCAAAGCAGGAACCGTCATAGACGGCAAGGAAGGAGATGCCAGCTTTAGAATCTCGGCGGGTACGCACCCATCCGCGCACGGTGACTTCTGAGTCAACGGCGACACGGCCCTGGAGTACGTCGGCTACAGGCACAACGCTCATAATATTCTCTCTGTTAATAGTCGGAAAAAATAAACACTTGTCCACCCTTATGGGGGGATATCTATGTTACCTGCCATCCGCTATCAGACAAGTAAATTTCGCGGTCAAAAGGGAAGAATTGAGAAATAAATAAGAAGAGGGGAGCCATGAAGGCTCCCTTAAGCGCTTAACTGGCTTTTTTGATCTGGGGAAGATCGAAGGCTTTGCGCAACGCGCGGACAAACGCCTTGTCATGGCAGATGGTTTTGCCCGGGCTGTCGGAGAGTTTCGCCACCGGTTTGCCGTTACATTCCACCAGCTTTATCACGATATTCAGAGGTTTTACCTGAGGAATGTCGCAGGTTAACCGGGTACCGATCCCGAAGCTCAGGTTCACTCTGGCGTTGAAATGGCGATAGAGTTCGACGGCTTTCGCCAGATCGAGATTATCGGAGAAGACCAGCACCTTGCTCATCGGGTCAATGCCCAGTTTCTCGTAATGGGCAATCGCCTTCTCACCCCACTCAACCGGATCTCCGGAATCGTGGCGCAACCCCTGATAACGCTCCGCAAATTCAGGTCCAAAGTCGCGCAGGAAGGCATCCATCGTAATACAGTCCGTGAGGGCAATTCCGAGTTGACTCGGGTACTCCTCAAGCCATGCGGCCAGCGCTGCCCGCTGGCTGTTGGCGAGGTCAGGGCTAATTTGCTGATGCGCCTGGAACCACTCGTGCGCCTGGGTACCCATTGGCGTCAGATTGAGGCGACGGGCCAGATCGTAGTTACTGGTGCCCACGAACCACGGCTCCTGCTGCAGACGTTTAACGATGGCCTCCTGTACGTCGCGCGAAAAACGGCGGCGGGTGCCAAAGTCCATCAGGCGGAAGCGGGACATGTCCAGCCCTGCGGTCAGCGTGGAGAAGTCAGCGAGTTTCTTTTCCAGCGAGGCCACCGCCTGCGCTACGCCCGTTTCCGGGGAACGGTAGCGGTGAGCCAGTTCACTGATTACCGCCAGAAGCGGCACTTCCCACATGATCACTTCCCGCCACGGACCTGCAAGGCGAATATCCAGCTTGCCGTTATCGTTAACCACGGTGACCTGCTCCGGCTTATAGCGGAAGTCGCGCAGCCAGTTCAGGTAGTCGGCTTTGAAGAAAGGCAGGCCAGAAAGCCACTGATATTCCTCGTCCTGCAGCGTCAGATGCTGCATAGCATTGACCTGTTCACGAATGGCGTCTGCGTAGATACCGAGCAAGTCGTCGCCACGGCAGCGGAATTCCGCCGCGACATGAACGTCATAGTAATGGTGGAAAACGGCTTGCTGCATGTGCAGTTTATACGCGTCGGTATCCAGCAACGTATGCAGAACTGGAGAAGCGAATTGAGTCATAGGTGCGCAGTAGCATCCTCTCACAGGAGCGTTTAGTACAATAAACAACTCCGGAGTATACCTTGTTTAGTGATTTATTGAACCCCGATCACAACATAAGCGCGTTTTATGGTCGAGGGCATTTTGTGCCCCGTGTTATACAAATGTAGCAAAAAAAGGTGTTGACCCTGAAAAGATGAACATTCTGCATAGCGCGTTTTGCGCAACAGGAATATATTGAAACGTTACTCGACAAACGATGCATAAGGTTTTCTATGACACAACAGCCACAAGCCAAATACCGCCACGACTACCGTGCGCCGGATTATCTGATTAGCGAAATCGATCTGACTTTTGACCTGGATGCCACTAAAACCGTTGTCACGGCGGTGAGTCAGGTGACGCGCCACAGCGCAACTGCTGTGCCGCTGCGTCTGGATGGCGAAGACCTGACGCTGGTCTCCCTGCATATTAATGATGAAGCCTGGTCAGACTATAAAGAAGAAAACAACCAGCTGGTCATCGACAACCTGCCGGAACAGTTTACGCTGCGCATCGTGAATGAAATCAGCCCGGCCGCCAACACCGCGCTGGAAGGGCTTTACCAGTCAGGCGTGGCGCTGTGTACCCAGTGTGAAGCGGAAGGGTTCCGCCACATTACCTGGTATCTCGACCGCCCGGACGTCCTCGCGCGCTTCACCACCAAAATCATCGCCGATAAAACCCTGTATCCCTTCCTGCTTTCCAACGGCAACCGCGTAGGCGAAGGCGAGCTGGAGAATGGCCGTCACTGGGTTCAGTGGCAGGATCCGTTCCCGAAACCGTGCTACCTGTTTGCGCTGGTGGCGGGGGACTTCGACGTGCTGCGCGATACCTTCATAACGCGCTCAGGCCGCGAAGTGGCGCTGGAGCTGTATGTTGACCGTGGTAACCTGGACCGCGCGCCGTGGGCGATGACCTCGCTCATCAACTCCATGAAGTGGGACGAAGAGCGCTTTGGCCTCGAATATGACCTCGACATCTATATGATCGTTGCCGTTGATTTCTTCAATATGGGCGCAATGGAGAACAAAGGCCTGAACGTCTTTAACTCCAAATACGTGCTGGCGCGCACCGATACCGCCACCGATAAAGATTATCTCGATATCGAACGCGTCATCGGCCACGAATATTTCCACAACTGGACCGGTAACCGCGTCACCTGCCGCGACTGGTTCCAGCTGAGCCTGAAAGAGGGCCTGACCGTCTTCCGTGACCAGGAGTTCAGCTCAGATCTGGGGTCACGCGCGGTGAACCGCATCAATAATGTGCGTACCATGCGCGGCCTGCAGTTTGCGGAAGATGCCAGCCCAATGGCGCACCCGATCCGTCCGGATAAAGTCATCGAAATGAACAACTTCTACACCCTGACGGTGTATGAGAAAGGCGCTGAAATTATCCGCATGATCCACACCCTGCTGGGTGAAGAGAACTTCCAGAAAGGGATGCAGCTCTACTTCGAGCGTCATGACGGCAGCGCGGCCACCTGCGACGATTTTGTGCAGGCAATGGAAGATGCTTCTAATGTCGATCTTTCCCACTTCCGCCGCTGGTACAGCCAGGCCGGTACGCCGATTGTTACCGTCAAAGACGATTACAATCCAGAAACCGAGCAGTACACCCTGACCATCAGCCAGCGCACGCCGCCGACGGCAGAGCAGGAAGAGAAATACCCGCTGCATATTCCGTTCAGCATTGAGCTGTACGATAACGAGGGCAAAGTCATTCCATTGCAGAAGGGCGGCCACCCGGTACACCACGTGCTGAACGTGACCCAGGCCGAGCAGACCTTTATCTTCGATAACGTCTACTTCCAGCCGGTGCCTGCGCTGCTGTGTGAATTCTCCGCGCCGGTGAAGCTGGAGTACAAGTGGAGCGATCAGCAGCTGACGTTCCTGATGCGTCACGCCCGCAACGACTTCTCCCGCTGGGATGCGGCGCAAAGCCTGCTGGCGACCTACATCAAGATCAACGTAAACCGCCACCAGCAGGGTCAACCGCTGTCGCTGCCTGTTCACGTGGCTGACGCGTTCCGCGCGATCCTGCTGGATGAGAAGATTGACCCGGCGCTGGCCGCTGAAATTCTGACCCTGCCGTCAGCAACGGAAATCGCGGAGTTGTTCGAGATTATCGATCCGATCGCGATCGTGGCGGTGCGTGAAGCGCTGACCCGTACGCTGGCTGCTGAACTGGCTGACGAGTTCCTTGCCATTTATAACGCCAACAAGCTTGACGCTTATCGCGTTGAGCACGCGGACATTGGTAAACGTTCTCTGCGTAACACCTGCCTGCGCTATCTGGCGTTTGGTGAAACCGAGCTGGCGAACACCCTGGTGAGCAAGCAGTATCACGAGGCGGATAACATGACCGACGCGCTGGCCGCGCTGGGCGCAAGCGTTGCCGCCGAACTGCCGTGCCGCGATGCGCTGATGCAGGAGTATGACGACAAGTGGCATCAGGATGGTCTGGTAATGGATAAGTGGTTCATCCTGCAGGCGACCAGCCCGGCGGCCGATGCGCTCAGCAAGGTGCGCAGCCTGCTGAAGCATCGTTCCTTTACCCTGAGCAACCCAAACCGCGTACGCTCGCTGATTGGCGCGTTTGCCAGCAGCAACCCCGCCGCGTTCCACGCCGAAGACGGCAGCGGTTATCAGTTCATGGTGGAAATGCTGACCGAGCTGAACAGCCGTAACCCGCAGGTGGCGTCGCGTCTGATAGAGCCGCTAATCCGTCTGAAACGCTACGATGAGAAGCGTCAGGCGAAGATGCGTGCCGCGCTTGAGCAACTGAAAGGGCTGGAAAACCTGTCTGGCGATCTGTACGAGAAGATTGCTAAAGCGTTAGCGTAATAAAAGTTTACCCTCCCTCTCCCTGTGGGAGAGGGCCGGGGGTGAGGGCATCAGGCATTAGCCTTAGCTCGCTGTAACTCCGTGCCCCCGCGTTTCATCACCCGATCCAGCACTTCTGCCTCCAGCTCCGCCAGTCTTGCCGAGCCCACGCGACGAGGCCGTGGAAGATCCACCGTCAGATCCAGACCGATTTTTCCTTCCTCTATTAACAGCACCCGGTCGGCCATTGCGACGGCTTCACTCACGTCATGCGTCACCAGCAGTACCGTAAAGCCGTGCGTCTGCCAGAGGGAACCAATCAAATCCTGCATTTCGATTCGCGTCAGGGCGTCGAGCGCGCCCAGTGGTTCATCGAGCAAGAGCAGGCCCGGACGGTGAATCAACGCCCGCGCCAGCGCCACGCGCTGCTTCTGCCCACCCGAGAGTGTGGCAGGCCATTCATCGGCGCGATTTTCCAGCCCAACGGCGGCCAGCGCCTGGCGGGCTTCATCCCGCCAGTTACCCTTAAGACCGAGCCCGACATTGTCGATAACCGATTTCCACGGCAGCAGGCGCGCATCCTGGAACATCATGCGGGTATCGCCCTGAATATTCGAAAGCGGCGTCGTTCCTGCCAGAATGTCGCCGCCGTTGGGGGCTTCCAGTCCGGCCAGCAGCCGTAGCAGCGTACTCTTACCGCCGCCGCTGCGCCCGACTACGGCCACAAACTGTCCGGCGGGAATATGCAGATCCAGCCCGTTAAGAATGGTGTTATCGCCGTAACGTTTGGTGACACCGTTCAGCAGTAACGGGGTCCCCTGATTCAGTCGTGCAGTATTCATGCTTTAGCCTCCTGAAGGGTATAGGCCGGATTCCAGCGCAGCCAGCTGCGCTCCAGCCACTGTGCGCTGACGTCGGCGAGTTTGCCGAGCAGGGCATACAGAATGATGGCAACTACCACCACGTCCGTTTGCAGGAATTCGCGGGCGTTCATTGCCAGATAACCAATCCCGGAGTTGGCTGAGATGGTTTCCGCCACAATCAGCGTCAGCCACATCAGGCCGAGCGCGAAACGCACCCCGACCATAATGGAGGGCAGGGCGCCCGGCAGAATCACGTGAACAAAGAGGGAAAAACCCGATAAGCCGTAGCTGCGCGCCATCTCCACCAGACCACGATCGATATTACGGATGCCGTGCCAGGTGTTGATGTAAATCGGGAACAGCGTGCCCAGCGCCACGAGGAAGATCTTGGCGCTCTCATCAATCCCAAACCACAGAATGACCAGCGGGATCAGCGCCAGATGCGGCACGTTGCGCAGCATCTGGATGGAGGTATCCAGCAGCCGCTCGCCCCAGCGTGAAAGGCCGCTCACCAGACCCAGAACCAGCCCGATACTGCCGCCGATGGAAAACCCGATCGCGGCGCGCCAGGAGCTGATCGCCAGATGCTGCCACAGCTCTCCGCTGACGCTCAGCGACCAGAACGCTTCTACAACGCCCTCCGGAGAGGGCAGAATGCGGCTCGACAGCCAGCCGGTGGACGATGCGAGCTGCCAGAACGCCACAATGCCGACGGGTAAAAACCACGGCGCGGCGCGCAGCAGCCATTTTTGTGAGGTGGCAGACATGGTCCCTCCTTAGCTCTGTGCGGCTTTGCGTGGAATAAATTCGTTTGCCACGGCTTCGCCCTGCAGCTGGAGCGGCTGCGGCTGCGGAACCTCCGGAATGGCGACATCAAGATGCGGGAACAACAGCTCGCCGACCTTGTACGCCTCTTCCAGGTGCGGATAACCGGAGAGAATAAAGCTGTCGATACCCAGTTCGGCGTATTCATTGATGCGCGCGGCCACGGTCGGGCCGTCGCCGACCAGCGCCGTACCCGCACCGCCGCGCACCAGGCCGACGCCCGCCCACAGGTTCGGGCTGATCTCCAGATTCTCGCGCTTGCCGTTGTGCAGGGACGCCATCCGGTGCTGCCCGACGGAGTCGGTTTTGGCAAACGCGGCCTGCGCCTTTGCGATGGTCTCGTCGTCCAGATGGGAAATCAGGCGGTCAGCGGCCTGCCAGGCTTCTTCATTGGTTTCGCGCACAATCACGTGCAGGCGGATACCGAAGCGCACCTTGCGGCCATGGGCGGCCGCTTTGGCGCGGACCTGAGCAATTTTTTCTTTCACCAGCTCAGGCGGTTCGCCCCAGGTCAGATAGAGGTCGACCTGCTCCGCCGCCAGATCCTGGGCTACATCCGACGACCCGCCAAAATAGAGCGGCGGGCGCGGCTGCTGCACCGGCGGGAAGTAGAGCTTCGCGTCGCGAACGTGAATATGCTTGCCTTCAAAGGTGACGGTTTCCCCTTCCAGCAGGCGTCGCCAGACGCGGGTGAACTCGGCGGAGGCCTCATAGCGTTCGGTATGGTCGAGGAACACGCCGTCGCCCGCCAGCTCCTGCGGATCGCTGCCCGTCACCAGGTTAAACAGGGCGCGGCCGTTGGACAGCCTGTCCAGCGTGGCCGCCTGACGTGCCGCCACGGTAGGGGAGACGACGCTCGGGCGTAACGCGACAAGGAACTTCAGACGCTGGGTGACCGGGATCATCGACGCGGCGACCAGCCAGGCATCTTCACATGATCTTCCGGTTGGGATCAGCACCCCGGTGAAACCGATTCGGTCCGCCGCCTGTGCAATCTGCTGCAGGTAGCCATGGTCAACCGGGCGTGAACCCTCTTCTGTACCAAGATAGTGTCCATCACCGTGGGTGGGTAAAAACCAGAAAAGATTCAGACTCATGATTTAGCTCCTTCTTTGCCTGCGGGTTGCCAGATGCGTTCGCGAATAGTGACCTGTTTTGGAACCAGGCGGTTTTGATAGAAGAGGTCAGCCGTTTGTTGCTGAAGTGCGGCGACGTGTGCGTCCACCGGCGTAATGGTGGTCGGCGGACGGTGGTTGAGATAGCTCGCGATCACCGGCTCAGGTAAGCCCATGGTTTTCGCCAGCAGGGCAATGCTCTCCTGACGCTGGCTCTGAGTCAGGGCATCGGCCTGGGTAAAGGTATCCAGCACGCCCTGAATAAATGCGCCGTTCTTTTCCGCATAAGGGCGCGCGGCCAGATAGAACGAGCCGGTCTGCTTCAGCGTGGTACCGTCTTTCAGCACGCGAACGCCACCCTGCAGCAATGCGGCGGAGTAGTACGGGTCCCAGATGGCCCAGGCATCAACGTTCTTCTGCTGGAACGCGGCGCGCGCGTCAGCGGGAGTCAGGTAGACGGGCTGAATGTCGGTGAACTTGAGTCCGGCTTCTTGCAGAGCGCGCAGCAAAAGGTTGTGCGAGCTGGAACCTTTCTGGAAAGCGACCTTATGGCCTTTAAGATCGGCGACGCTTTTAATGTCGCTGTTTTCAGGCACCAGAATGACTTCGGCCTTAGGCTTAGGCGGCTCAACGCCAACGTAGACGAGGTCCGCTCCCGCGGCCTGGGCGAATATAGGTGGGATATCGCCCGTGCTGCCGAGATCGATACTGCCCACGTTCAGGGCCTCCAGCATCTGCGGGCCGGCAGGGAACTCCACCCAGGAGAATTTGGTGTCCGGGAAGCGTTTTTCCAGAAGCTGGTGGCTTTTTGCCAGCACCATGCTGACGCTGCCTTTCTGATAGCCGATACGTAAGCTTTCCGGAGCCGTTTCTACGGCATGGGCCAGCGAGGTAAATGCCATCAAACCGGCCAGTCCGATGCGGGTTAACGTTTTAAACATGTGCGACTCCTTGAGGCTGACTAAACGCCGGGGCCTGGATATCCCGGCGATGCAGGGCATGCCAGAACGTTTCCAGAGCGTTATCGAGGCGGGTTTGCAGGTTAGGCGTAAAGTGGGGTTTGTGTTGATAGTCGATGACCTGCGAGTCATCGGCGAAAACGCCGTGGAGGATCTCCTGCGCTTTCAACGCGTTCAGCACCGGCTTCAGGGCATAATCCACGGCCAGTAAATGGGCAACCGTACCGCCCGTTGCCAGCGGCAGCACCACCTTGCCGTCCAGCGCACGTTCCGGAAGCAGATCGAGCAGGGTTTTCAGTGCCCCGGAAAAGGAGGCCTTATAGATGGGCGTTGCTACGATCAGGCCGTCCGCGCCGTTAAGTTGCTCAATGAGGGTTTTCAGCGCGGGGCTGTCGAAACGGGCGTAGAGCAAATCTTCAGGTTCGAAGTTATGCAGGTTCCAGTGGCACACTTCCACATCCAGAGCATTCAGTTTTTCACGGGCATATTCCAGCAGGGCGCTGGAGCGCGACGGGAATCGTGGACTTCCGGCCAGGGTAATGACGCGCATACTTCCTCCTTATAACTAATTGTTTGCTTTTATCTAACATTCATAACAATTTTAAGGAGTGTGACACCGCGCGTTTATTCCACTAAATGATTTATCTGCAATTAAAATGCGAAAAAGTGCATAAGAAATAGACGGGGAGGTAAACGATTGCGTTTTACGCGGGTTTTTTGCCGCAGGTCAATTCCCTTTCGCGATGGGATCGCCCATAATCCCCTCCCGGTTTGCACACCGGGAATCCAGGAGAGTTCATGTACTACCCCTTCGTTCGTAAAGCCCTTTTCCAGCTCGACCCTGAGCGCGCTCATGAATTTACATTCCAGCAATTACGTCGTATTACCGGCACGCCTCTGGCCGCGCTGGTGCGCCAGCATGTGCCGGTAAAACCTGTGCAGTGCATGGGGCTGACTTTTAAAAATCCGCTGGGTCTGGCGGCCGGTCTGGACAAAAATGGCGAGTGCATTGATGCCCTCGGCGCGATGGGCTTTGGCTCCATTGAAATCGGTACCGTCACCCCGCGCCCGCAGCCGGGAAATGACAAACCGCGCCTGTTCCGACTGGTGGAAGCCGAAGGGCTGATCAACCGCATGGGCTTCAACAACCACGGTGTTGATCACCTGGTCGAGAACGTAAAAAAAGCCCACTTTGACGGAATACTGGGCATCAATATCGGCAAAAATAAAGACACGCCGGTCGAGCAGGGTAAAGATGACTATCTGATTTGTATGGAAAAAGTCTACGCCTATGCCGGTTATATTGCGGTGAATATTTCCTCACCCAATACCCCGGGCCTGCGATCCTTACAATATGGTGAAGCGCTGGACGATCTTCTGAGTGCCATTAAAAATAAGCAAAATGAACTCCAGGCGATCCACCACAAATATGTTCCGGTCGCGGTTAAGATCGCCCCGGATCTTTCTGCCGAAGAATTGATCCAGGTTGCCGACAGTTTGGTTCGCCATAATATTGATGGTGTAATTGCGACCAATACCACACTCGATCGTTCCCTCGTGCAGGGAATGAAAAACTGTGACGAAGCGGGTGGGTTAAGTGGCCGTCCGGTGCAATTAAAAAGCACCGAAATTATTCGCGCCCTGTCTGCGGAATTAAATGGCCGCCTGCCGATTATTGGCGTCGGCGGCATTGACTCCGTGATTGCTGCGCGTGAGAAGATGGCGGCGGGTGCGTCACTGGTGCAAATCTATTCCGGCTTTATTTTTAAAGGACCGCCGCTGATTAAAGAAATCGTTACGCATATCTAATCTTTTCTCGTAATCAGACAACCGGGGCTTTATTTCCAGCCCTGGTTGTTTTATATTCCGTCACTGTTGCTTATTTAGACATTATAGGCTTTTATTAATGATGTTATAAACGAAGCGGCAAACAGGACATTTTTAGTACAGGACGTTTCGGGGACGGGAGAGAAACATGCGAATTAAACCTGACGATAACTGGCGCTGGTATTTTTGCGACGAGCATGACCGAATGATGCTCGACTTAGCCAATGGCATGTTGTTTCGCTCTCGTTTTGCCCGCCGAATGTTAACCCCGGACGCTTTTTCCCCGTCAGGCTTTTGCGTTGATGACGCTGCGCTTTATTTCTCCTTTGAGGAAAAATGTCGCGATCTGATGCTCTCGAAAGAGCAGCGCGCCGAGCTGGTATTAAATGCGCTGGTGGCTATCCGTTTCCTGAAGCCGCAAATGCCAAAGAGCTGGCATTTCCTGCCGCACGGCATGAACTGGACCCCGGCAACGGGCGATGCGGCCAGCGTCAACCTGAGCGATACCGCAGAAGAGGTGAGCCTGCTGGTGGTGGAGCCAGGCGATAATGCCGCGCTCTGCCTGCTGGCCCAGCCTGGCGTGACGATTGCCGGGCGGACGATGCAGCTCGGGGATGCCATTAAGGTCATGAACGACAGGCTGAAGCCCCAGCTTCGCGTGGATGCCTTCAGCCTCGAGCAGGCGGTTTAAGCTTCCAGCTGTACGGACGTTTTCGGGACGCAGCTACAGCACAGAATTGTGCCGTCATTTCCAATTGCCGACTTTTTCAACGCACTCACTTCGCCATCCACCAGTCTGATACGACAGCATCCGCAAATGCCCGCGCGGCAGGAATAGGGTATGCGGATCCCCGCTTGTTCCAGCTGCTCAAGCAGTACCTGCTGGTTGTTACCCCGGATGACGTTGCCCTGCCAGTGAATATCTACCGCAGAGGCGACGTTCGTCTCAACGTCGACAAGCTCATCCTCCTGACCCGAGCCGTACACTCTCGCTGGCCCACGAGCAAGAATTTCGACCTCATCGCCGACGCGGATCGCGCCGCTGGAGCGTGGGATCAGGTTCTGGCCGAAATCGACATCGCCATTATCCTGCGCGGTGCGGAATGATTGCAGGGTTTTCAACGGTTCGCCGGAAGGATGCTTCTGGCCTTTCTCCGGGCTCACCGTGGTGAAAATGCAGCGGCTGCAGGGCTTCACCACGTCAAAAATGACGCTGCCAATGCGGATCACTTTCCAGGTATCTTCTTCCCAGGCCTCGGCACCCGTCACCACCAGGTTCGGACGGAACTGCTCCATTTGAACGCTGGCTTTGCAGCGGCCTTGTAAATCACGCAGCGAGGCTTCGTTCGTCAGCAGGAACGGGAAGCCATCGGCGAAGGAGAGGGGAACGGCGTCGTGTCGCTTCACGCGACGCGTCAGTTCAGGTCCAACCCACCGCAGCTGCACGTCGCGGGAGAAGAAGCCGCTTAACCAGCGGTTAATTTCATCCGGGGCGATGCGCGCGGTAAAGTGGTTCCCCCACACTTCCGTTGGCGCATCGACGGGCGCAAAATCAGCAAAGCGAATCACCGCGCTGGAACCGTCCGGCGCGGTAAGGTGCAAACCGTCGTGAAGCGGGGAAGGGGTAAAGCGAACCATCTGAGGGAACTGGCGTGCGGTAATAAACGTACCGTCAGGCTCGGTGACCATAAAAATTCGATCGAAGGCGAATCCGCTCATGTCGGCCAGCGCGTGAGAGACGCCGATGCCGCGCATGGATTTCACCGGATGAATAAAAAGCCTGGATAACGTCGCCACTGCACACTCCCTCGAATGAAAATAAGCCTTCAACTTTATGACATACACGCCATATTAGCTATAATGCGCGACAATTTTCTAAGAGTAAAAGTGACGATATGAATTCTCTGTTTGCCAGTACGGCCCGTGGGCTGGAAGAGCTGTTAAAAACTGAACTGGAAAACCTGGGCGCACAAGAGTGTCAGGTGGTTCAGGGTGGTGTCCATTTTGAGGGCGACACGCGGCTTATTTACCAGAGCCTGATGTGGAGCCGCCTGGCGTCGCGCATCATGCTGCCGATGAAGGAGTGCAAGGTTTATAGCGACCTTGACCTCTACACCGGCGTACAGATGATCGACTGGACAGAGATCTTCACCCCGAATGCCACCTTTGCGGTGCATTTCAACGGCGTGAACGACGAGATCCGCAACAGCCAGTACGGTGCCCTGCGCGTAAAAGACGCCATTGTGGACTGCTTTACGCGTAAAAATAAGGAACGTCCAAACGTCGATCGTGAAAACCCGGATCTGCGTATTAACGTCTGGCTGAACGGCGACACGGCGAGTATCTCTCTCGATCTGAGCGGCGCGGGCCTGCACCTGCGCGGCTACCGCGATCGTACCGGCATGGCACCCATCAAAGAGACCCTGGCGGCCGCCATTGTGATGCGCTCCGGCTGGCAGCCGGGCACGCCGCTGCTCGACCCGATGTGCGGTTCCGGTACCCTGCTGATTGAAGCGGCCATGCTGGCCACCGACCGCGCGCCGGGGCTGCATCGCGGTCACTGGGGCTTCAAAGGCTGGGCGCAGCACGATGAAGCACTCTGGAAAGAGGTCAAAGACGATGCGCAGACCCGCGCGCGTAAAGGTCTGGCGGAGTACACCTCCCACTTCTACGGCTCCGATAGCGACCCTCGCGTCATTGAGCGCGCGCGCAGCAACGCCCGCCGTGCCGGTATTGGCGAGCTGGTCACCTTCGAAGTAAAAGACGTGGCAAACCTGACCAACCCGCTGCCAAAAGGCCCGTACGGTACCGTGATCAGCAACCCGCCATACGGCGAACGTCTCGACAGCGAACCGGCGCTGATTGCCCTGCACAGCCTGCTGGGCCGCAACATGAAGGACCACTTCGGCGGCTGGAACCTGTCTCTGTTCAGCGCCTCGCCGGAACTGCTGAGCTGCCTGCAGCTGCGTGCCGACCGCCAGTTTAAGGCGAAAAACGGCCCGCTGGACTGCGTGCAGAAAAACTACCATCTGGCGGAGAAGGCGGCCGACAGCAAGCCGTCCGGCGTGGCGGAAGATTACGCTAACCGTCTGCGCAAGAACCTGAAGAAATTTGAGAAGTGGGCGAAGCAGGAGGGCATTGAATGCTACCGCCTGTATGATGCCGACCTGCCGGAGTACAACGTGGCGGTTGACCGCTACGCGGACTGGGTGGTGATTCAGGAATATGCGCCGCCGAAAACCATTGATGCGCAAAAAGCGCGTCAGCGCATGCTGGACGTTATTGCCGCCACCATCGCCGTGCTGGGTATTGCGCCAAACAAGCTGGTGCTGAAAACCCGTGAACGTCAGAAAGGCAAAAATCAGTACCAGAAGATGGGCGAGAAGGGCGACTTTATCGAAGTGGGCGAATATAACGCCCGCCTGTGGGTCAACCTGACCGACTATCTGGATACCGGCCTGTTCCTCGACCACCGTATCGCCCGCCGCATGCTGGGCCAGATGAGCAAGGGCAAGGACTTCCTGAATCTCTTCTCCTATACCGGCAGCGCCAGCGTGCATGCGGGTCTGGGCGGCGCGCGCAGCACCACCACGGTGGACATGTCCCGCACCTATCTGGAGTGGGCGGAGCGCAACCTGCGTCTTAACGGCTTAACCGGGCGTCAGCATCGCCTGATGCAGGCTGACGTGCTGGGCTGGCTGCGCGACACCGACGAGCAGTTCGACCTGATCTTTATCGATCCGCCGACCTTCTCCAACTCCAAGCGTATGGAAGATAGCTTTGACGTTCAACGCGATCACCTGCGCCTGATGACCGACCTGAAGCGCCTGCTGCGTAAAGGCGGCACCATTATGTTCTCGAACAACAAACGCGGCTTCCGTATGGATCATGACGGCTTAGCAGCCCTGGGACTGAAAGCACAAGAAATCAGCCAAAAAACGCTGTCTCAGGACTTTGCCCGTAACCGTCAAATCCATAACTGCTGGTTGATTACCGCGGTCTGAAAGGAAAAATAAATGTCTTTAATTAGTATGCACGGCGCGTGGCTCTCTTTCAGCGACTCACCGCTTCTCGACAATGCAGAGCTGCACATCGAAGATAACGAGCGCGTCTGTCTGGTGGGCCGTAACGGCGCGGGTAAATCCACGCTGATGAAAATCCTTAACCGCGAACAGGGCCTGGATGACGGGCGCATTGTTTACGAGCAGGATCTGATTGTCTCCCGCCTGCAGCAGGATCCACCGCGTCACGTGACCGGCAGCGTGTACGATTTCGTGGCGGAAGGGATCTCCGAGCAGGCTGAATACCTGAAGCGCTATCACGAGATTTCGCATCTGGTGATGACCGATCCGAGCGACAAAAACCTCAACGAGCTGGCAAAAGTGCAGGAGATGCTCGATCACCACGGTCTGTGGCAGCTTGAAAACCGCATTAATGAAGTGCTGGCGCAGCTCGGGCTGGAACCCGACATGGAGCTGTCGGCGCTCTCCGGCGGCTGGCTGCGTAAAGCGGCCCTGGGTCGTGCGCTGGTCAGCGGGCCGAAGGTGCTGCTGCTGGACGAACCGACGAACCACCTGGATATCGAGGCGATCGACTGGCTGGAAGGCTTCCTGAAAACCTTCAGCGGCACCATCATCTTTATCTCGCACGACCGTTCGTTTATTCGCAATATGGCGACGCGTATTGTCGATCTCGACCGCGGCAAGCTGGTGACCTATCCTGGCGATTACGACACCTATCTGCTGGAGAAAGAAGAAAACCTGCGCGTGGAAGAGCTGCAGAATGCGGAGTTTGACCGCAAGCTGGCGCAGGAAGAAGTCTGGATCCGCCAGGGCATCAAAGCCCGCCGTACCCGTAACGAAGGGCGCGTGCGCGCCCTGAAGGCGATGCGTCGCGAGCGCAGCGAACGCCGTGAAGTGATGGGCAGCGCCAAAATGCAGGTGGAAGAGGCGTCCCGTTCCGGCAAGATTGTCTTTGAAATGGAAAACGTTAACTATCAGGTTGACGGTAAAGTGCTGGTGAAAGACTTCTCGGCACAGGTTCAGCGCGGCGACAAAATCGCCCTGATTGGCCCGAACGGCTGCGGTAAAACCACGCTGCTGAAACTGATGCTCGGCCAGCTGCAGGCCGACAGCGGCCGCATTCACTGCGGGACCAAGCTGGAGGTCGCCTACTTCGACCAGCACCGCGCGGAGCTGGATCCGGACCGTACGGTGATGGACAACCTCGCCGAAGGCAAGCAGGAAGTGATGGTGAACGGCAAGCCGCGCCACGTGCTGGGCTACCTGCAGGACTTTCTGTTCCATCCGAAGCGCGCCATGACGCCGGTGCGCGCGCTGTCAGGCGGTGAGCGCAACCGTCTTCTGCTGGCGCGCCTGTTCCTGAAGCCAAGCAACCTGCTGATCCTCGATGAACCGACCAACGATCTGGATGTCGAAACGCTGGAACTGCTGGAAGAGCTGATTGACGGTTATCAGGGCACCGTGATGCTGGTCAGCCACGATCGTCAGTTCGTTGACAACACCGTGACCGAGTGCTGGATCTTCGAAGGTGAAGGGCGAATTGGTCAATATGTCGGCGGTTATCACGATGCAAAAGGGCAGCAGGCACAGTCGCTGGCGACGAAGCAGTCAAAGTCCAAAATAAGTTCTGAACCTGCTGTAACAAAAGCAGAAACTGTCAAGAAAACCTCGGCTAAACTAAGCTATAACCTGCAGCGCGAACTGGAGGGGCTACCGCAGCGTCTTGAAGAGCTGGAGGCTGCGCTTGAGGATCTGCAAAAACAGGTTGCTGATGCGTCATTCTTTACCCAATCGCATGACTATACTCAGAAAGTATTGGCTGAAATGTCCGCGGCTGAAAAAGCCCTGGAAGATGCCTTTGAGCGCTGGGAGTACCTTGAGTCTCTGAAAAACGGCGCATAAACAGGGATAACATATGTGTGACCAGCACCATGCCGACAGGCATATTTTATGCTCGCAATGCGATATGCTCGTGGCGTTGCCAGAGCTTGGTCACGGACATAAAGCCTTGTGTCCACGCTGTGGCGCGACGTTGACAACCGAGTGGGACGCGCCGCGGCAGCGTCCTACTGCTTACGCGCTGGCAGCACTGTTCATGCTGCTGCTCTCTAATCTCTTCCCCTTCATCTATATGAAGGTGGGGGGGATCACCAGTCAGGTGGATCTGCTTGAAATCCCGGGCGTGATGTTCTCGGAAGATTACGCCAGCCTGGGGACCTTCTTTCTCCTGTTTGTCCAGATAGTCCCGGCTTTTTGCCTGGTCGTCATCCTTTTGCTGGTGAACCGCGTCAGGATGCCGGCACCGCTGAAAATCCGACTTGCGCGTATTCTGTTTCAGCTCAAAAGCTGGGGGATGGCCGAGATCTTTCTGGCGGGGATCCTGGTCAGTTTCGTGAAGCTGATGGCGTACGGCGACGTGGGGATTGGCAGCAGCTTTATTCCCTGGTGTCTGTACTGCGTCCTGCAGCTGCGCGCTTTCCAGTGCGTGGACAGACGCTGGGCGTGGGATGATATCGCCCCGGCACCGACGCTTGCGCAGACGGTGAAGGTCGGCGTGCCCGGCATTCGCCAGGGGCTTCGCTCGTGCCCGTGCTGCACCGCCGTGCTGCCCGCCGATCTCGACGTTTGTCCGCGCTGCGAAACGAAAGGGCACGTGCGCCGTAAAAATAGCCTGCAGTGGACGATGGCGCTGCTGGTCACGTCCGTCATGCTGTATCTGCCAGCCAATATTCTGCCAATCATGATCACCGATTTGCTCGGCGACAAAATGCCCTCGACGATCCTGGCCGGGGTGATACTGCTCTGGGGTGAAGGTTCCTATCCGGTCGCTGGCGTCATCTTTATCGCCAGTATTATGGTGCCCACCTTAAAAATGATCGCCATCGCCTGGCTCTGTTGGGATGCGAAAGGTCATGGGAAACGCGACAGCGAACGCATGCACCTGATTTATGAAGTGGTCGAGTTTGTCGGACGCTGGTCAATGATTGACGTGTTTGTCATCGCCGTTCTCTCTGCGCTGGTGCGGATGGGCGGTTTGATGAGTATTTATCCTGCGATGGGGGCTTTAATGTTTGCACTGGTCGTGATCATGACCATGTTTGCGGCCATGACCTTCGACCCTCGTTTATCGTGGGATCGTGAGCCTGAATCAAGCCATGAGGAAGAGTAAGAGCATGGAAAATAAGAGTGGAGAGGCGAAAGTGCAGAAGGTCAAAAACTGGTCTCCGGTGTGGATTTTTCCCATCGTGACTGCGCTGATCGGTGCCTGGATCCTGTTTTATCATTACAGCCATCAGGGGCCGGAAGTGACGCTGATAACCACCAATGCCGAGGGGATTGAGGGCGGTAAAACGACCATCAAAAGCCGTAGCGTGGATGTGGGCGTGGTGGAAAGCGCAACCCTGACCGACGATTTAACCCATGTGGAGATTAAGGCGCGCCTGAATGCCGGCATGGAAAAACTGCTGCACGGCGATTCCGTTTTCTGGGTCGTTAAGCCGCAGGTGGGGCGTGAAGGGATCAGCGGCCTGGGGACGCTGCTCTCGGGTGCCTACATTGAGCTGCAGCCGGGCGCTAAGGGTAACCAGCCGGCCCAGTACCAGCTTCTGGATTCACCGCCGCTTGCACCGCCTGATGCCAAGGGCATCCGCGTGATCCTCGACAGTAAAAAAGCGGGTCAGCTCACGGCGGGCGACCCGGTTCTGTTCCGCGGCTACCGCGTCGGGTCGGTTGAGAAAAGCACGTTTGATCCACAGAAACGCGCGATCAGCTATCAGCTCTTCATTAATGCGCCAAACGATCGCCTGGTCACCAGCAACGTCCGCTTCTGGAAAGACAGCGGGATCGCGGTAGATCTGACTTCGGCAGGCATGCGCGTTGAAATGGGTTCGCTGACCACGCTGTTTGGTGGCGGCGTGAGCTTTGACGTGCCGGAGGGCCTGGATTTAGGGCAGCCGGTCGCAGAGAACACCGCTTTCCGTCTCTTTGACGATCAAAAAAGCATTCAGGATGCGCTCTATACCGATCACGTTGACTTCCTGATGTTCTTTAAAGACTCCGTTCGCGGCCTGCAGCCGGGGGCGCCTGTTGAGTTCCGCGGCATTCGTCTCGGTACGGTTGGGCAAGTGCCGTTCTTCGTTCCGGGCCTTCAGCAGGTGCTGGATGATGATTACCGCATTCCGGTACTGATCCGCATTGAACCAGAGCGTCTGCTTAATCAGATTGGTGAAAATCAGGATATCGCGACTCATATCACCCAGCTGATGGAACGCGGTCTGCGCGGGTCGCTGAAAACCGGCAACCTGGTCACCGGTGCGCTGTATGTGGATATGGACTTCTACCCGAAAGCACCGCCGATTACCGGTATCCGTGAATTCGGTGGCTACAAGATCATCCCAACGGTGAGCAGCGGTCTGGCGCAGATCCAGCAGCGTCTGATGGAGACGCTGGATAAGATCAACAATCTGCCACTGAATCCGATGATTGAAGCGGCAACAAACTCGCTGAGCGAAAGCCAGGCAACGATGCGCCGTCTGCAAACCACGCTGGATAACATCAACAAGATTACGGCGAGCCAGAGCATGCAGCAGCTGCCGCAGGACATGCAGAAAACGCTGCGTGAGCTGAACCGCAGTATGCAGGGCTTCCAGCCGGGATCAGCGGCCTATAACAAGATGGTGGCAGATATGCAGCGTCTTGATCAGGTCCTGCGTGAACTGCAGCCGGTGCTGAAAACGCTCAACGAGAAGAGCAATGCGCTGGTGTTCGAAGCGAAAGATAAAAAGGATCCTGAGCCGAAGAGGGCAAAAGAATGAAAAAATGGCTATTGATGGTTGGCGCTCTGCTGTTAACGGCATGCAGTTCAGGGGGAGATAATAAAAGCTATTATCAGCTGCCTGTGGCAACCCACAGCGGTGGGCAAAGCACGGCCAGTCAGGGAAACCGCCAGCTGTGGGTTGAGCAGGTCGCCGTGCCGGATTATCTGGCAGGAAACGGCGTGGTCTATCAGACCAGCGACGTGAAATACGTGATTGCAACCAACAACCTGTGGGCCAGCCCGCTGGATCAGCAGCTGCGCAACACGCTGGTGGCCAATCTGGGCAGCCAGCTTCCGGGGTGGGTAGTCGCATCGCAGCCGCTGGGTAACGATCAGGATACGCTGAACGTCACCGTAACGGGCTTCCACGGCCGTTATGACGGTGCGGTGGTCATCAGCGGGGAGTGGTTGCTGAACCATCAGGGGCAGCTGATTAAGCGTCCTTTCCATCTGGAGCTGAAGCAGCAGAAAGATGGCTATGACGAAATGGTGAAAGTCCTGGCTCAGGGATGGGCGCAGGAGTCGGCCAGTATCGCGAGAGAGATTTCCCGGATGCCATAAGTAAAATTCATCATCAGAAACCGCAATCGGTCTGTCGCTGATTGCGGTTTTTTTTCGTTTTCAACTCAGGTTGTTACTTGTGCCACGTCACAATTTTTGTACAAATGAACTTCCAGCTAGCTCACAAATATGACACCCGTATGAATTTTGAACATTGACGATGCGACTAATTCGGGGTATTCGTTATCTGTGCCTGTGCAGATAGTGCAGACACTGTTTTCTTTCCACCAGACAAAAGAATGAGGGAAACGAGGCATGAAGAGACAGAAACGAGATCGCCTGGAACGGGCTCATCAACGTGGTTATCAGGCCGGCATCGCTGGACGTTCTAAAGAAATGTGTCCTTATCAGACGATAAATCAAAGGTCACAATGGCTTGGAGGCTGGCGAGAAGCCATCGGCGACAGGGCACTCATAGCCTGATAACGTCTCTTTCAAAAAAGAAACCTCCGCAATGCGGAGGTTTCGCCTTTCTGGAGGTGCGAAAGCACGATCA
Organism: Enterobacter roggenkampii; assembly: GCF_001729805.1. Classification (NCBI taxonomy): domain Bacteria; kingdom Pseudomonadati; phylum Pseudomonadota; class Gammaproteobacteria; order Enterobacterales; family Enterobacteriaceae; genus Enterobacter; species Enterobacter roggenkampii. The sequence continues at coordinate 1,609,644 of NZ_CP017184.1, forward strand.
GAACGCGGACGTGTCCTGGAACAGGCCAACCTTCAGGTCGCTTGCGCTATAGATCAGACGACCGTCTACCAGCACTTCGCCATCTGCCAGGCCCATAATCAGGCGGCGGTTAACGATGCGCTTGAAGTGAATACGATAGGTCACTTTCTTCGCCGTAGGCAGAACCTGGCCGGTGAATTTTACTTCGCCTACGCCCAGCGCGCGGCCTTTACCTTCACCACCCAGCCAGCCCAGATAGAAGCCAACCAGCTGCCACATGGCATCCAGACCCAGACAGCCAGGCATTACCGGATCGCCAATAAAGTGGCAGCCGAAGAACCACAGGTCCGGGTTGATATCGAGTTCTGCTTCTACGTAACCCTTATCGAAGTTGCCGCCGGTTTCGGTCATTTTCACGACACGGTCCATCATCAGCATGTTCGGGGCCGGTAACTGTGGGCCTTTCGCGCCAAACAGTTCACCGCGACCAGAGGCAAGAAGATCTTCTTTTGTATAGGATTCGCGTTTATCTACCATGTTCTCAGTAAGCCTTATTTTAGTGAAGGACGCAGGATAGCTAACACGTGTACGCTGAACAAGTCCGATCAGTTCGAACTAAACCAGCCCAGCCAGCGTAACGGCCATGGATAACGGTGACGAGCATCCTGCTGTGTTGCCTGAGCAATGCGCTCCTGGATAGTCTGCATCAGGGTGGTTTGCCCTTCGCCATCCCATACCAGGTTTGTCAGTAAGGGTAGTGCATCCTCAATCCCTTCGATGGCCCAGATAGCGAACTGCTCTTGTTCAACCGCATCCAGAATTTCCTGGCTGAGGCTTAAATGGCGTGCGTTGGGAGCCGGAATAATCACACCCTGCTTGCCGTTTAAACCGCGCTGCTGACAAATAGAGAAGAAGCCTTCAATTTTTTCGTTGAGGCCACCCACAGGCTGCGCACGGCCAAATTGATCCACCGAACCGGTGATCGCGATGTTCTGATTGATGGGCACTTCCGCCAGGGCGCTGATTAAGGCACACAGTTCAGCCATAGAGGCGCTATCGCCATCCACTTCGCTGTAGGACTGCTCAAACGTCAGCGAGGCGGAGAAGGGGATCTGTTGCTCAAGCTGCAGTTCAGACATCAAAAACGCCTGCATGATCATCATGCCTTTCGCGTGAATGTTTCCGCCCAGCTCGGCTTTGCGTTCGATATCTGTAAATTCGCCATCGCCAATGTGCACAACGCAGCTGATACGGGACGGCTCCCCGAACGCGCGCGGATGGCCAGGGAATTCAATCACCGACAGAGCGTTGATCTGCCCGACGCGTTCGCCTTCGGTTTCCACCAGGATTTGGTCCAGCAGAATTTCATCCTGCATACGGTCAGCAAGATAGCCTTCTCGCCACTCTCGCTGTGCCAGCATCTGGGTGAGCTGCTCTCCGGTGAACGCACCGTTACCGCTGATCGTGCCCACTTCACGCAGCTGTTTGCCGATCCAGAGCGGGCAAAGGGGGAGCGTTTCCTGGTCACCGGTATAGCGCACCGCTTCGCGAATCAGGCCTGGCCATGCGTCAGCCGCAGGCGTTGGCAGCGCAAAACGTTCAGCAACGGCCATCACCCACTGGCACCACTGCGCCATATCGTCGGCATCGGCAATCTGGATATTGTCTTCGTATTCGCTATACACCGCCTGTTCAGCCAGTTCAGGCTCCATTTCCTGGAAGTCTGCCAGCGATTCACGGTCGCCCGTTAGCACGACGGTTAATGACAGCGGCATAGACGGAACCGAGACAGGCAGAGGACGAGACTCATCGTAGCCGACCCAGTCGAAACGCTGCTGATGCACGATGGTTTTCAGACGCATCCACAGCAGCGGCTGCGAGAGCAGGGTACGCAGCGAGATGATCAGGACACCGCCATTTGCGCGATGTACCAGCCCAGGCTGCAGCGAAAGCTCGCCGTTAAACTGGCGCAGACAACCAAAGAGTTGTTCAGCCTCGACCCAGTTCGCGGTAATCACCTCGCCCTTAGCGGCAAAAAGGCCGTCGGCCTGCGCCGCCGGTTCGAAAGTAACATCATGTCCAGCGATACGATACTGGCCGCCAAAAACGGCGTTCGCTTCCGGCTTTAGCTGACGCACGGCATCCCCGAACAACGTCAGGTATTCCGCTTCTTCCGGGGCTTTGAGCAGCATGAAAGGCGCAGTTGCCCAGGGGCTTAATACCTGCTCCAGCGCATAATGCAAACGGGGCTGCGTATCGCTAAGGATGAATTCGTGTTCTTTTGCGAGATCTGGCTGTGCAAACAGTTCCTGATAACTTTCGGTATCCGGAACAAGGTCACGCCATGCAAGTTTCGTAATGGTCAAAGTTGATGTTTTTTAGTCAGATGTAAAAGCGTGGAGTATACCGTAAGCGGGGGGCTCTACCCAAGCAGGATTGGGGATTTCGACAGGGTGATTGGCTGCATTCACTCACAGGATATGATTTCTTTTCAGCAGATTGCTAAAAAACTGATATTCTGAACAGAGTTACGTGGTAACACTGAGATCGCAATGAAATATCAACAACTGGAAAATCTCGAAAGCGGCTGGAAATGGAAGTACCTGGTCAAAAAGCACCGTGAAGGGGAGCTGATCACCTGCTACATCGAAGCCAGCGCTGCGCAAGAAGCCGTGGATATTTTGCTGACCCTCGAAAACGAACCGGTACAGGTCAACGGCTGGATTGAGAAACACATTAATCCTGCGTTGTTAAACCGGATGAAGCAAACTATCCGCGCGCGACGCAAACGGCATTTTAATGCTGAGCACCAGCACACTCGCAAAAAATCAATCGACCTGGAATTTGTTGTCTGGCAGCGCCTGGCCGGGCTGGCACAACGACGGGGTAAAACGCTGTCGGAAACCATCGTGCAGTTGATTGAGGATGCAGAACATAAAGAGAAGTACGCCAACCAGATGTCGACACTGAAGAATGACCTTCAGGCGCTGTTGGGTAAAAAGTAGTTTTTTACTTTTCTTCAGACAATAAAAAACCCCGCATTGCGGGGTTTTTTTATAAGACGATAACTTATGCCGCTGGCTGAGTTACAACGTCTTTGATGCCTTTAACTTCGATCTCTACGCGACGATCTGGAGCCAGGCAGTCGATCAGTGCAGCGCGAGCTTTCACGTTGTCACAGGTGTTGCCAGTAACTGGGTTAGCTTCGCCCATACCACGTGGGGAGATCTTGTTAGCTGGGATACCTTTAGAGATCAGGTAATCAACAACAGACTGAGCACGTTTCTCAGACAGTTTCTGGTTGTAAGCGTCAGAACCGATACGGTCGGTGAAGCCCAGAACCACTACAGAACCGTCTTTAGGATCCAGGTTGCTCAGCTGGGTGTACAGCTGATCCAGTGCCTGCTGGCCTTCTGGTTTCAGAGTCGCTTTGTTGAAGTTGAACAGAACGTCAGACTTCAGAGTGAAGTGCTTGGTCTGTACTTCTGGAGCTGGAGCCGGCGCTGGAGCAACAACTGGTGCTGCTTCTTCCTGCTGGCCGAAACGGTAGGAAACACCTACGCTCAGCATGCCGTTGTCTGGACGAACACCAACGGTGTTGCCGTCGCCGATGTTGTTAACCCACTGGTATTCCAGACGGGTAGCGATGTCACGGGTCATAGCCCACTCAACGCCACCAGCGAATACTGGGGAAACACCGGTGTCATGGTCGTCGCCAGCGATGCTGTTGCTGGAGTCAGCGCGCCATACCATGCCGCCCAGACGGGTGTACACGTCCAGATCGTCAGTTACTGGGTAACCCAGTTTAGCGGTCAGCTGAACGCCCTGTGCTTTGAAAGCGCCGTTTACGGTGTCGCCTTTGTATGGCATACGACCTAACCAGTCGTAACCCATTTCAAAACCAACATACGGGTTAACCTGATAGCCACCGAACGCACCTGCACCAAGCTGGCTCTCGTGAGTTGGGCCATCATTGTTCAGGCTGCTGTTGTACCAGCCGGTGTCGTGGAACTGAGACCAGCCCAGTTTACCACCTGCATACCAGGTATTATCTTTCGGAGCGGCCTGCGCTACGGTAGCGAAGCCAGCCAGTGCCACTGCAATCGCGATAGCTGTCTTTTTCATTTTTTGCGCCTCGTTATCATCCAAAATTCGCCATGAAAGTCTCAAGAGAGAATCACGGTTAAATCCTTCACCGGGGGGCGTGGTCAAATATAAATCTACCGATATCTTCGGCTTAGGCCGAGCACCCCTGGCGATGTAAAGTCTACAACGTAGCTGAAAACTTACAAGTGTGAAGTCCGTCAGGCATATGAAAAAAAAAGTTCCGTATACCGATTATTTAACATTTTTTGAACGAATTTTGTGCAATAAAATTAAGGAGAACCGCACCAGACAAGCCTTGCCGCAATTTTAAGGCCGGGAACTAAAATCCCATCTTGCGGTCAAAAAAAATTCCAGGAAAAATCTTAATTTCACTCAATGATACAAATTTGAGTGAATTTTTAGCCCTGAAAGTTGTCCTCTGCGGTAAGAATCCGATCGAACCGGACGCATAATGAACCCGATCGCATTCCCTTCTTCAGCGGCTTCAGTCAGTCGGAAATGTTCCTCTTCCGTCAATTCTTCCGGTAACCAACCAATCACCACGCTGTAATTTCCTGTGCGTAACGCGCGGATCATCGACTCAACGGTATCGCAAGGCGAAAGTTGATTAATCTGCATGACCTTGGTCAGCGGAAGGCCTGCGGATTGAACCCACTCGCGACTCAGCTTTTGCTGAGGCGTGAGCCAAAGCTGCCAGCGTGATTGCTGACCGAGCTGTTGTAATAATGGCAGTAAAAGAAGTTGCGTTAACAAGGGCTGGTCTTCACGATAAACCACTTCACTGATAAGCCCTGTGGAAACACGCTCGACGGAATTCTGCGCGACATTGCCTGCGGCAGAAGAGAGAGAGGTTGCGCGATTTGCATAGCCTGAAGTGTGCATATTCATTCCAGCCCTGTAGTTACTGTATGGATATACAGTAACCCCTGTATGCCCAAAGATCAACCTCATTTTCGGAAAGCGACTCGCAAAATTCATTCAATCTTGATGCCCCTCGAAAAATCATCTTGCTCAACGACGATAAGTTGCCTATTTTCCTGCTAACGGATCCGCTAGTAAGAAATTTCGTTGTTAGCCTATGATTTTGAAGGGAAATATCATGAAAAAGATATCTTATGAACGGATTTATAAATCCCAGGAATACCTCTCTCCGTTGGGCGAGATTCATCATCGCGCGCTGTTTGGCGGTTACACCCTGGCGGTCGATGATGCGGTCTTTGCCATGGTGTCCGATGGCGAACTTTACCTTCGCGCGTGTGAAGAGAGTGCAAAATACTGTGTAAAAAATGCTTCCTCCTTCTTGACGTTGATGAAGCGAGGCCGCCCGGTGCTGCTCAACTATTATCGTGTGGATGACGGATTATGGCAGGACAGGGAGCGGTTGCTTCAGCTCTCCTCGTTTGCACTCAGTGCGGCAAGGAAAGAGCGCTACCGGCGTCATCAACGAACCCGTCTTAAGGATCTGCCGAACCTGACCTTTCAGCTTGAAGTTTTGCTCTTTGAAGCCGGTATCACCAATGAAGAAACGCTGCGGGCGCTGGGCGCCAGAGTGAGCTGGCTGAAGATGCGGGCAAAGAATAAGGCACTCAGTATAAAAGTGCTCTTTGCGCTGGAAGGGGCTATCGAAGGGCTGCATGAGGCGGCGCTCCCGGCAGGTATCCGCCGGGAACTGACGGAGTGGTTTAATGCGCTGCCTGAGCCGCAGGAGAGTCGTTCCTCCAGGTAGCGATGTGCTGTTGCAGCCGGCAAATTTCAGGCAGCAGAGCGATCAGCAGGCCTATCTGCTGAAGAACCAGCGGCGCTTTGCTGTCATTTCCCGGGTCAAGATGCGCAATGCGTTGAGCCAGTTCATCCAGAGCCTGTCGAACGCGCGGTTCATCGGCCGGGCGGTGATGAAGCGCATCATCGACATAGCAGACGGCGTCATCGAGGAGGTTGAGAACCGCCGGGTTAGTGAGCTTCTCGCGGTGGGCCCCCAGCGTCGAAATATAGCTGGTGAAGGTATGGTTAAGGCAGAGCAGGCGGAACGCTGTCTCACGAATCTCAGCCGTGGCGCGCGGCTCCGTTGACATGTTAGAGACAACGGAGGCCAGTTCAGCATCACTGTTATGCGCGTCGCGACGTGCTATCCGGTAAGCCAGACGGTTATCGCGGCCCTGGTGGTACTGCTCCAGAATAGCGTCAAGGTAACGACAGTTGGCATTCATCGCCCTGTCTACCACGCGCGGCAAATTGCGAAAACGCCAGTCCGGCCAGATAAAGCTGACCGCGGCCCAGGCAATCGCGCAGCCAATCAGCGTATCAATCACGCGGGGCAGGGCGACTTCAAACCCTTCACCCAGCAGATTAAAGCAGAGCAGCACCAGCAGCGTGATGAACATGGTGGCATGGGCGTACTGCACGTTGCGAAACGCGAAAAACAGCACGCCGGTGATCACGATCAGAATCAGCTGCCCTTCGACGGAAGGCACGAAATAAAGCACCGGCAGGCCGATTGCGACGCCGACCAGCGTGCCGATAATGCGCAGCGCAAGACGGTGTCGGGTGGCGTTATAGTTCGGCTGGCAGACGAACAGGCTGGTCAGCAGGATCCAGTAGCCATGATGCAGCCCGGTTATCTGGATAAAGGCATAACCCACGCACAGCACCAGCGACATTCTCACCGCGTGGCGAAAGAGCGCCGACTCCGGGGTAAAGTTGCGGCTCAGGCGAAGCCACATATCGCTAAAACTGTGCACGCTGTCATCAGCAAGCTGATTGTCGACCTCACTGCCCGGAAGCGCCATCGCCTGCTCGGACTCAATGGTCGCCAGCTGTGCATCAATTGCCCGCAGGTTGTTCAGCAGAAAGCCCAGCGCTTTAATGTGTTCCGGTGACGTTCCGCTGGCCTGAACGCGGTCGAGCGCCGCGTCAAGATGGCTGAAGACGCGTTCAAAACGTGGGTCATGCTGATAAGGCGTGCGCAGCAGAATGGAGCGCGAGAGCTGCTGGCACGCCTGGGACTGCATGGACAGCAGGCGCTGGAAGCGGAACATCACGTCGCTGTAGCGGAACTTCTCTCGCAGGGCGGCATACTGGACGTGCGAGGAGCTGGCGCGTTCATGAATGTCCTGGGCAGCAAAATAGTAGTGTAAGGTTCTTCGCGTTCCGCGCTGACCGCGATCGCCGCGCAGACGGGTCAGCAGAGAGGCTTTTGTCTGGTTAAGGGTGGCGACCAGTTGACCATTTGCCAGCGCCAGATCGTAGAGCGGCGCCTGGCTTTCTTCCTCGATATCCGGGTCGAACAGCCGGGATTTCAGTTCCAGATAGTGGGCTAGCTGCTCAAAGCTGCGGGCAAGGTTGTCCTGCAGAGGGCGAACAGGGAAAATCAGATGACCGGTTAAGGTCAGCAGGTTATACCAGATGGCGCCGAGCAACAGCAGAACCGGCTGCTGGTACCACTGGTCGTAGAGGGATGCGCCCAACATGGTATAGATGGCGATCAGCAGGGCGCCAAACGCGATAGTGGCATAGCGCTGCCCAAGGCCGCCCAGCAAAATAAACCCGCTGGTTGAGAGCGTCAGACCCAGGGCAAACAGCCAGGGCCAGGGGAAAAGTAACTCAACGGACGCTGACGCAATAAAAAAGCAGACGAGCGTGATGACCAGGTTGCGTAAACGCCCGGCCAGACGATCGTCCAGGTCCGCCAGCGCCCCGGCCACGACGCCCAGCGTGAGCGGGATGGTGAGCTTGACGTCATTCAACCACCATGGCAGGGCAACCGTGCCGCAAAGTGCGATAAATATCCTGACGTTATAAAGCCAGGTGCTGTTCCAGGTATAACGGCGAAGCAGTGGGCTTAGCATAAACGCGGCCAGTCCTTAGTTACTGAAAACGACGACGCGCATTGGCTTCACGCGCCGCCTGGGCCACTTCGACCGGAACAACCCTGCGCCCGACGGGCCAAAGAGCGATAGCGGCGATCTTAAAGTTCGCGATCCCCACCGGAATACCAATAATCGTGATGCACTGCGCAATCCCCGCAAAAATATGCATGATGCAGAGCCACCAGCCGAAGAAAATCAGCCACAGAATGTTAAGCAGGGTACCCCCCGTATTCATCAGGGCGTTTTTGCTCTCCGGATTCAGCTCGTCAACGTGGATGGCTTCATTCCCGTAGGGGACGAAGGAGAGTTTTGTGATTTCCCAGCAGGAGCGAGTCAGGGGGAGCGTGAAAATCAGGACGATGCTCACCAGCGTGGCAAAAAGCCAGGAAAGGGTGGTGGCAAAACCGCCCAGCACAAAATTCAACACATTCAGAACGGTACGCATAAACCCTCACTTCCTTTCGATAAAATTAACGCCCAATGATTGTAACGTTTTTTTAGGCTGGAGCACCTTAAAACTGGCAGTTACACTGTCAGGTAAATTATCTCTTCGTGGATTTGGCGGAACATGGAACTGAAAGCAACGTCGTTAGGCAAACGTCTGGCGCAACACCCTTACGACCGGGTGGTTCTCCTTAATGCCGGGGTAAAAGTCTCTGGAGAACGCCACGAATACCTTATTCCGTTTAATCAGCTTCTGGCTATCCACTGCAAACGCGGGCTGGTGTGGGGCGAACTCGAGTTCGTACTGCCTGACGATAAAGTCGTGCGTCTTCACGGCACCGAGTGGGCAGAAACCCAGCGTTTCCACCATCACCTGAACGCGCTCTGGCAGCAGTGGAGTCAGGATATGAGCGTGATTGCCGCCGGAGTGCTACAAAAGGTGTTGGACGATATCGCGCAAAGCAACGCGCAGCATTCGTGGCTCACCCGTCAGCAGACCGCCGGGTTGCAGCAAAAGATCCGGCAGGCACTCTCGGCGCTGCCGTTATCCGTGGCGCGTCTTGAGGAGTTTGACAATTGTCGCGACGCCTGGCGCCAGTGCCAGGCCTGGCTGAATGATAAGGATAAAAGCCGACTCGCCCATAATCAGGCCTGGACGGACGCCATGCTCACCCAATACGCCGACTTTTTCAGTACGGTGGAGTCTTCTCCGCTTAATCCGGCTCAGGCGCGCGCGGTGGTCAACGGCGAGCAGTCGCTGCTGGTGCTGGCGGGGGCCGGTAGCGGTAAAACGTCGGTGCTGGTTGCGCGTGCCGGCTGGCTGCTGACGACCGGGGAAGCGGTCGCCGATCAAATTCTGCTTCTGGCCTTTGGCCGCAAGGCGGCCCAGGAGATGGACGAACGGATCCAGGAACGTCTGCATACCCGGGATATCACGGCCAGAACCTTCCATGCCCTTGCCCTGCATATTATTCAGCAGGGCAGTAAAAAAGTGCCTGCTATCAGTAAACTGGAAAACGACGCGCAGGCGCGCCAGGCGCTGTTTATCAAAACGTGGCGCCAGCAGTGCAGTGAGAAAAAGGCGCAGGCGAAAGGGTGGCGTCAGTGGCTCGAGGAGGAACTCAACTGGGACGTGCCGGAGGGCAGCTTCTGGCAGGATGACAAACTGGCGCGTCGGCTGGGTTCACGGCTTGACCGCTGGGTCAGCCTGATGCGAATGCACGGCGGAACGCAGGCAGAGATGATTGAAAGCGCGCCGGAGGCGATCCGCGATCTGTTTTCGAAGCGGGTCAAGCTGATGGCGCCGCTGCTGAAGGCCTGGAAAACCGCGCTGAAAGCGGAAAATGCCGTCGATTTTTCCGGCCTAATCCACCAGGCCATCATCATTCTGGAGAAGGGGCGCTTTGTCAGCCCGTGGAAACATATTCTGGTGGATGAGTTCCAGGACATCTCTCCGCAGCGCGCAGCCCTGCTTTCGGCGCTACGGGCGCAAAATAAGCATACTTCGCTGTTTGCGGTGGGTGACGACTGGCAGGCCATCTATCGCTTCAGCGGGGCGCAGCTTTCGCTGACGACCGCATTCCACCACTATTTTGGCGAAGGCGATCGCAGCGATCTGGACACCACCTACCGCTTCAATTCACGGATTGGTGAAATCGCCAACCGCTTTATCCAGCAGAACCCGCATCAGCTGGCCAAGCCGCTCAATAGCCTGCGGGCAGGGGATAAAAAAGCGGTCACCCTGCTGGCGGAAGACCAGCTGGAACCGCTGCTGGACAAGCTCAGCGGCTACGCGAAGCCTGATGAACGTATCCTGGTGCTGGCGCGATACCATCACCTCAAACCCGAGGCGCTGGAAAAGGCGGCCACCCGCTGGCCGAAGCTGCAGCTTGAATTTATGACGATTCACGCCAGCAAAGGGCAGCAGGCCGACTATGTGATTGTCTTGGGGCTGAAAGAGGGGAGCGACGGTTTCCCGGCCCCGGCCCGCGAGTCGGTCATGGAGCAGGCCCTGCTGCCGGTGCCGGAAGACTTTCCGGATGCCGAAGAGCGGCGTTTGCTGTATGTGGCGATGACCCGCGCGCGCCATCGCGTGTGGCTGCTGTTCAATAAAGAAGAGCCATCCGTGTTTGTCGATATTTTGAAGAGTATTGATGTGCCGGTGGCGCGGAAGCCATAACGACGAAGGGTAAGGATGGGTAGGCCGGGTAAGGCGTAGCCGCCACCCGGCAAAAAAAGCTACTTCAATCTCTCTGAAAGATAACGCTGATAGTCCGGAATAAGGATATCTACCGGCGAGTTAAACTGCGGCGATTCGATGATGAAATCCGCCGTCGAGAGGTTTGTCGCCACCGGAATATTCCACACCGTCGCCAGGCGCAGCAGGGCCTTGACGTCCGGGTCGTGCGGAACCGCGTTTAGCGGGTCCCAGAAGAAGATCAGCACATCAATCTTCCCTTCGGAAATCTGTGCGCCGACCTGCTGATCGCCGCCCATCGGGCCGCTCAGCATGGCGTTTACCTCCAGACCCGTTTCGCGCTGGATCAGGTTACCGGTGGTGCCGGTCGCCGACAGGGCGTGCTTTTCCAGCAAAGACTGATGGCGGCGAACCCAGTTAAGCAGCATTTGTTTACAGTGATCGTGCGCCACCAGAGCAATGTGTTTGCGTTCCGGGAGCGTGCGTGTTGTCAGTTCCATAATCATATCCATCAGGTTAACTGCCTACACGATGACGGGAACCGTCTGACGCTGCAAGAGAAAGGCGTAAAAAATGTGGCTTATGATGAAGGTTGTTGTTTTGCCCATTGTAAAAACCGGGCCCGCGTGTCGGCATCGGCCTGCTGGAACCAGAATTTAAGGCGCTGTTCCGTCAGGGCCTGGGACTGGGGAGGAATGACGTCCAGTTCAGAGACGCCGGAAAGCAGCGTACTGTCGTCGGCCATCATGGTGGCAAACTGAGGAAGCGACGCGCGTTTACCGGCTTTGTTATAGGTCTGCGTCGCGGCCTCGTAGTCCGGACCTTTCGGTGAAGTCGTCAGCGCCAGAATATCCAGCTTCGCCGGAATCGGCATCGCATCCCCGTCCAGCAGTTCAATGCGGGGAGACGCGTCGAAGGCCGCTGATTCCTTCTCCGTTTCAAGGCGTGGCAGGGTAATATTCACCTGACTGATTTGCCGGGTATTAAAGCTGACGATCAGCGGCGGGGAGATATACATCCTTTGCTCGTGATTGGCCAGACCGATCGATTTTTCTACGCGGAATACCAGCTGATGCGGTCCGTTATCCAGCTCGATACTGTCCGCACCGCGCAATAACGAACTGGAGACCTTTTTTCCGTCCAGTACCAGAAGATCAATATCGGTAGAGAGCCGGAGCGTGGTCGCAAAAACGCAGACCGGCATCACTAACGCAATCAGAGCAGTGGCAATACCGGTTTTCATAGAAGGCTCCCGTCAGAAATCCTGTCGCCGCATTAATGTATCTAAATTTTTCGATAATCACGTTTACTAACATATAGACATATTTGGCCGTTTTGCCCTCATGCATCGGTATGGGATGGATGGTTGAGATGTGCGGTTTGGCGTACACTTTTAAAAAAGCCAGGAGAAAAACCATGAAAGAGAACGATATTGCCGAGATTCTGACATCCACGCGTACCATTGCGCTGGTGGGCGCGAGCGATAAACCCGATCGTCCCAGCTATCGGGTGATGAAATACCTTCTCGATCAGGGTTATCACGTCATCCCGGTCTCGCCAAAAGTGGCCGGGAAAACCTTACTGGGCCAGCAGGGTTATGCCACGCTCACTGACGTGCCGGAAAAAATTGATATGGTCGATGTCTTCCGTAATTCCGAGGCGGCGTGGGAAGTGGCGCAGGACGCTATCGCCGTCGGGGCGAAAACGCTGTGGATGCAGCTGGGCGTGATTAACGAGCAGGCTGCCGTGCTGGCGCGGGATGCGGGGCTGAACGTCGTCATGGATCGCTGTCCGGCGATCGACATCCCCCGTCTGGGGCTGGCGAAGTAATAAAAAAAAGCCCGTTCATCGGGCTTTTTTTACACGCTTAGTTCCGCAGGCGCGGAGCCTGTAACTGTTTGCGGATAGTCTGAGCAAGTTCATCCATAGTGGGTTGCTCCGGATGCTCTTCCTGCAGCTCGCTGCTTAGCTGCGCTTCGGCAAGGTAGGTGTGGACGGGTTGCCCGTCGTCACCTTCCATCACCACATGGTACCAGGGTGCAGCGCGAAGCTCTGCGTTCACCGCCAGCTCGTCTGCTGACGGCTCATCAAGGGAATACTCCGGGTCGATATCCACGACCACACCCAAATACCCGAGCAAAGTGTGGCGGACCTGCTGGCCGATACCGAATTTGCTGGCAATCATAGTCACCTCCCGGGAAATACGACTTACACGTTATGTGCGGGCAATATTTCTCTTTTCAAGTTACATGACGCGACAGGCAAACCCTTTCAGATACAGTCCTTCCGGGTAGGTAGCAATCACGGGGTGATCGGCTGCCTGACGGAACTGCTCTATAAATTGTACATCACGGCCAGCATCTATTGCGGCATCAGCGATGATTTTCTGAAATAAATCTGTGGTCATCAGGCCGGAGCAGGAGAAGGTGAGCAAAACTCCGCCCGGATTCAGCAGCTGGATAGCCAGCATGTTGATATCTTTATATCCGCGGCAGGCGCCCATCAGCTGGCTTTTGTTCTCCACAAACTTTGGCGGATCCATCACGATGACGTCGAACTTCTCGCCCTGATCGCGGTATTTACGCAGCAGCTTGAAGACGTCGTCGCGTATAAATTCGGCTTTGCTCAAGTCCAGTTTGTTCAGCTCGACGTTCTGTTTTGCCACGTCCAGCGCTTCCTGCGAGGTATCCACGCTGACCACCTGGGCACAGCCGCCCATCAGCGCCGAAACGGCAAACCCACCGGTGTAGGAGAAGCAGTTGAGCACGCGTTTGTCGGCAACGTACTGACGCGTCGCGAGACGGCTGTCGCGCTGGTCAAGGTAGTAACCCGTTTTGTGCCCGCCCTGAATATCCACCAGCAGCTTCATGCCGTGCTCTTCAATTGGCAGCAGGGCAGGCGGCAGTTCACCCGTGACCGGCCCCTGAGTCAGCTCCATGCCTTCTTTTTTGCGCACCGCCACATCGCTGCGGTCGTAAATGGCGCACTGCGGGAACAGCGTTTGCAGGGCGCTAATCAGCGCAGCGCGCTGGTATTCCGCCCCGGCGCTCAGGAGCTGCAGCACCAGGAAGTTACCGAAGCGATCGATGGTCACGCCCGGCAGGCCGTCAGACTCACCGGCAATCAGGCGGTAGCTGTCCAGCCCGTCGCGTTTAGCCAGCCAGTCGCGCCACTGCTGCGCCTGCTGCAGACGGCGGACGAAGAAGTCGATGTCGATGGTTTCGTCTTTATCGAATGTCCAGACGCGCGCGCGGATCTGGGAGGCTGGCGAGTAGGCGCCTCGCGCTAACCATTTCCCCTGGTGGTCCACGATATCAATGGTTTCACCGAGGCTGGCTTTGCCTTCCATACGGGCAACCGCGCCGGAAAAGACCCAGGGATGACGGCGCAGTAAGGATTTCTCGCGCCCTTTGGCTAACACTAAACGTACACTCATAGTTTGCTGTTCTGTCGATTTCAGGGAAATGGCGCGTAGAGTAGCACATTCAGCAAGGCGCAATCATCTGCGGATGCCGTTGAGCGTTTCGGCACAAAATCAAATCGCTTAAGCACATTACGGCACTGCGGCGGGATATACAGTGGGATTCCAGTTCAGCAAAGGAAATACCCATGAAAAAGTGCAGTGTCATCACAATAGCCGCTCTGACGGCAATGAGTTTTCAGGTTTTAGCCGCAACGCCTTTCAGCATGACCAGCCGGGATATTTCCGGCGACCGGCGGTTAGCGCCACAGCAGGTGTTTGAGGGATTCGGCTGCCACGGCGGTAACCAGTCCCCGCAGCTGGCGTGGACAAATCCGCCCGCGGGTGCGAAAAGTTTTGCCATTACGGTCTATGACCCGGATGCGCCTACCGGCAGCGGCTGGTGGCACTGGACAGTAGCCAACATTCCCGTGAAGACAATGACGCTGCCCGCTGATGCCGGTAACCCAAATGGCGAAAAATTACCTGCTGGCGCTGTGCAGGGGCGTAATGATTTCGGTTATTCTGGATTCGGCGGCGCATGTCCGCCCGCAGGCGATAAGCCTCACCGCTATCAGATGACCGTTTGGGCGCTGGACGTGGATACCCTACCCATCGACAACAATGCCAGCGGCGCGCTGGTCGGCTTTATGCTTAATAGTCACGTTCTGGCAAAGGCGCAGTTAACCGCAACCTACAGCAGATAAGGATGAACCGGTGCAGGAGTTCCATTTTCGACATAAACACCTGACGGCGGGTGAAGTGACCGCCAGCAAAATGCATCGCCTGCACCAGGTTAAGCTCTTTTTCCCGGCGATTTGCCATATCACTCACGGCAGTAAGGTGATTGTGCAGGACGATAACCGCCTGGTGGCCACCCGGGATGAACTCATCATTATCCCTGCAAATACGGCAATGGAGATCATCAATCAGCCTGCAAACGGTCTGTTTCACTCGGACTTGCTGATGTTATCGCCGGAAATCGTTGCCGAGTTTAAAGCGCATTACCTGAAATCCTGGCCGCGCACGACGCTGCATTCGCTCTGCGCTCCGCTGAGCGAGGGGCTGGCGTTTATGTGGGATAACCTGCTGCACGCCGTGCGTCAGGATTTACCGGAGGCGCTGCAAAAACATCAGGCCTTCGGTCTGTTGCTGGCATTGCTGCATGACGGCGTGGCAGGCCCGCTGCTTATCGAGCGAAGCAATAACCTGACCGAGCAGGTGCGACAGTTCATCATGCTGTCGCCCGCCAGAGCCTGGACCGCGCAGGACGTCGCCAGCCGTCTGGCCCTGAGCGTGCCGACGCTGCGCAGACGGTTACGCGAGGAATCACAGAGTTTTCGCCAGATTGTCGAGGAGGTGAGGATGGCCGTGGCTTTGTCACAGTTACAGTCAACCCGATTACCGATCGGCGAAATCGCATTACAATGTGGGTATCTGTCCAGCTCTCGTTTCACCGCCCGTTTCCGGCAGCACTACGGTTGTTTGCCGAAAACGCTACGTTAAGGAGAAGAAGAATGTCTAAAGTCTGCACTATTGCCTGGGTTCACGGCGTCGTTCAGGGCGTGGGTTTCCGCTACAGTACCCAGCGCGAAGCGATTGAGCTTGGGCTAACGGGATACGCGCGCAACATGGATGACGGCAGCGTTGAGGTGGTCGCCTGCGGCGAAGCGGAGCAGGTTGACAAGCTGGTGGCGTGGCTGAAAGCGGGTGGGCCGCGCAGCGCGCGGGTTGATAAGGTCTTAACGGAACCCCATCAACCGGGGCGCGAATACGTCAACTTCGGTATTCGGTATTAAATACACTTCACCGGCTTAGGCAGGCCGGCAATTTTGGTGGCCTGTTTTGCCGGACCTTTCGGGAACAGACGATAGAGATAGCGGCTGTTGCCTTTCTCTTCACCGAACTTATTGGCCATCGCCTTGACCAGCATGCGGATGGCCGGAGAGGTGTTGAACTCGAGATAAAACTCGCGCACAAAACGCACCACTTCCCAGTGTTCGGGGGAAAGAGTAATCCCTTCGTTTTCCGCAATTTTCTCCGCCAGCGGTTCGCTCCAGAGCGTTGTATCTTTCAGATAGCCTTCGCTATCGGTCTCAATTTCCTGGCCTGCAAAAATGAACATAATCTTCTGTCGTAGGTGAAAAATCGGCGACAGTGTAGCAAAAAAGCGGGCTCAGGATAAACCGTGACCTACAGGAGCAACTGAAGCAGGTTGTTGGCATTGAGCTTCTTCAGCGCGTTGCATTTATGGGTTGAAACCTGTTTCTCCGACATGTGCGTCACGATGGCAATGTGGCGGACCGGCAACCCGGTCAGCATCAGATCGAGCACGTTGAATTCAGGAACGGTCAGGCAGCAGTCCAGGCTTCGAACGCGACGTGGCTCTTTTGCCAGCAAATACGCCGCATCGGCAACGGCGATCCTGTCGTCGATGATATAAAGCGTTAGCGTACTGAAACGCTTGCGTAAATGCGTCGCCAGCGCCCACCCCTTTTCGTTGCAGACCAGATAAAGGCTGCCTTTCCAGCGGGCGGCTTCCAGCCTGAGCAAAATATTGATCAGCGCCTGATGCGTCGCCGCCACGGAAAAACGGCAGCGGACGACAATCACGCGGCGGGTAAGCAGCGTTGGCTGCCATTGTACGGTATCGCTCTGGACCTCTAACTGAACGCCCCGACGCAGCAGCGCATAGCGCAGTCCTTCGGCGTAAAATCGATTATTGTCGAGAATGGCGTAACTCACGGTGACCTCGTTATAACGTGCTGGGCGTATAGATGACGCGCAGCGTGCCGGTATAGTCGCCCGCGTTTTTACTGCTGGCGGCGAACGCGGGGGTTTTCAGGATAATCGGTGCAGGAATGCACAGTACGCTCTCGCGTCCGCCGGGCAGCACGACCTGACGCAGATACTGTGGATCGTTAGTGCCTTGCCAGACTACGGTTTTACCGTTCGCGACGGTTTCGGTTGCGCCTGTGACGGGATGGGTAACGAAGACCTGATAGTCGAGACGGTCCCGCGCATCCGTCTGGCTTCCACCGCGCCGCCGGATAGAAAACGCGCCTTCGGCACGTCCCGCAGAGGGAAGCCCGTCATCTTCAAAACGAAGATAGGCGCGAGTGCTGGTGCTGTTTTTGCCGTCGTACAGGCACATATCCAGCGTGTTTTCCCCCTTGATCTCGCTGCCCCCGGGGCGCCCCGGGAAGTTGGTCAGGTTGAGGTTAACGATGGGCGTGGAGTGCGGAAAGGCTGGCAGATAAATCTGCTGGTTTCCCGGGTCGACCACCTCAATGCGAATATTTGCCTGCCATTTGGCGATGGTGAGATAGCCAGGACAGCCGACATTCACGTCATTGAAGTTGCCGCCGCAGTCGGCGCTTCCCCACTGGCGCAGGTTCTGCTTCAGCGTGGCGGTCCAGATCCCCGGCAGGGCGAGCTTATCCAGTTCGCTTTTCACGATATAGAAATCGAAGTAGGGCTCTCTGTTCCAGTTAGCAATTTCCGTCGTCCCTCCCGTGACAAAGCTGGCAAAGGTGAACACTTTATTGTTGATAAACATGTAGTGATCGCCATACACCTTGATATTCACCGTCTTGCCGGTAAGGGAATGGGTAAACGCTAAATTGATGGCATAAGGCGCGGCCGGGTTCGCCGAGAACCAGACCGGTGAGTTCATGCAGGCGCCGTTCGTGGTATCGGTACGGGACTGACAGGTCAGGGTATTGCGCCCCCACTTTTGCGGATCGGCGGCGTCAAAGCCGCCCGATTCATGAAACCAGATGTCAAAACGCGCGGGCGGCGCGGTGCGATCGAAGCTGATCCCTACGCTGGTATTTCGTCCCGCGGGAGCGCCTGCCAGCGTCTGGCTGGCCCACAGGCTTAAGAACAGAAAAATAAAGAGGCACTTAATCACATCATTTCCCTTTAGTGAGGCTATCGGTGTTCATGGCAGTCGGTCCAGCAGGGACCGACCGTCCTGCCAGCATCAGCTGTGCCTGCTGCTGGACGGCATCCGGCAGGGCGGAGAAGGTTAACTCCTTACAGGGGATCGACCCGACATAACGCACCACGTCGCGCATACTCTTCACGTTCAGCGCGCACTGATAAAACTGCTGCTGACGCACCAGGTAGAGGTGATGCAGCAGGGCGTCGCTTTGGGCGCTAAACCCGCCGTTGCCAAGGTCGCTCCAGCCGTTCACGTTCAGCGGCACGCCGCCGATAAACGGCAAATGACGCTCGTCGGTTAACTGGCCGAGCCAGGTGTAGCTTGCGGTGGTTTGCACGTCCCGGCGCAGCAGTTTGCCAGGCACCATAAACAGCGTTCTGCTGCCCGATCCTTGCGTGATTTCACTGCTGGCTCCCCGGGAGACATCCAGCGATTCGTTAATCGTCAACGTTGTCTGCTGATAGCCCGGCACCGCGAAGAGGGCGCGGCTATTGCCTGGAATATCGGCACTGCCGCCGTTATCCAGCGACACGGCGACGCGAGGATCCTGAGCATCTTCCGGCGTGGTCACGTTCACCGCGACGGCGGAAGCAGGGCGACCGTCGCTCCAGCGGCCCAGCCAAAGGCCAGAGCGGGACAGTGCAAACGTCGAGCTGTAGTTGCCGCTGCTGCTCAGCGTATGGCGACGATCCTGACGATCCCAGGCGTCGCTGACGGTCAGACTCCCGTTGCCATATCGTCCTCCCTGGCGCGTATAGGCTGAGGCATTCAGCGAGTCGCTGTTAATGCCCGACGCGCTGAGGCCGTACTCATTTTCGCCGCGGGCATCGGCATACCAGTTATGCGCCACGTTGTAGCTCAGCTGGTTTTTTTCACGTTGCTGGTGCTGCCATGTCGCGCCCAGAGAGGTGTAGCTTGACGCATCGCCCTGGCGGTTATGCGCCATGGACAGGCTCACGCTCAGGTAGCCGCCTTTATCCCTGCCTTCGCGGGCGTCATCGTTACGCATGAACAGGTTAATGCTGCTGTTAATATTCAGGCCATGGGTGCTGAAGGCATTGCTCAGGCCAGCCTGCCAGGCCCGCGTGCGCGAGCGGGTCATATAGACCGATTCCCACGGCAAACCCGCATCGTGGCGATCGTCACTGTCCGGCAGCTCCCGGCGTGAAACGTACCGGCCTTCGTTGCGGTTATCCGAATACCCCAGGCTCGCATACCAGGCGCCGACCGGGACGGAGAACATCACCGAGAGGGTGCGATAACAGCCGTTCACGGCGTCAAATCCCGCGCTTTGGGTGTTGCAGTTTTCAGCGGATAACGCGTTGCGATAGACGCTCAAAGAAAAACCGTCGTTGTAGCTGATTTGCTGAATATTGCCGCGCTGGCCTTCGCTGCCGTAGAGGTAGCTAAACCGGGTACTCAGCACGCCATCGATCGGGCCCGCGTTGAAGCCCCGGCTCCAGTCGAGCGCGTTCTCCAGGAAACGCTGGTTTTTCTTGAACGTTGCGCCGCTGGTCAGCGCCAGCGTCGGGGTGACGGGCAAACGAACGCCCGCCTGCGCAACCGCGCGGCGCTCTTCGTTTTGATCGCTATTATCGGTTTCGCCCGCCTGCAGGAACCACTCGACGCGGTCAAATGGCGTAATGCCGGTTCGGGTAAACGGCACCTGCTCGGTGCGCGTCAGCCGGTTATTTTCATAGATGGAGAGCGTCACGGTGTAGCTCCCGTCCGGGAACGATCGCGTGTCAAGGGTTTGCGCCCCGGCATTCAGATAGAAGCTCGCCAGCAGCTGGTTGCCCCGGCGGGCGTCGATACGCGCGTCATGGGAAAGCAGCACGGTAACAGGGGTTCCCTTCGACTGCTGAACCGGGTTCATCCACGCCCGTGTTGAACCCGTGCGCAGGCCGCGAATTTTGCCCAGCGGCAGCTGGCTGAGGGTGATATTTCCGCCAGCGTTACTGAACAGATCGCGGGTATCCATCTCGCCTGCCTGGACGTAGTACTGACGCAGGATATCCTGGCGGAACCAGGCGTTGTTGACGGTGACCTCCTGCTGCTGCTGGTGCCGTGAACGCTGCCCCAGCCAGGTCCAGTCGAGATTCACATAGCCGTCCTGGGTGAGCGCCAGCGCGCCGTTGCCCTGCACGGTAGCCGACTGATAATCCCTGTCGGCAACGAAGTTAATGTTTTGTTGATGGATCAGCGCATTTTCGGTGCCGTGCGTGGGCTGATACCATGCGTTCTCTGCCGTCTGCTTAGGCAGAAATTTCTTGTCCAGGAACAGGTTAATGCGGGCGTTATTCTCGTCATAAATAATGGCCGCGCGATCGGTATCGATGTAATCGCAGCCCGCTGCGGAGCCGTTGCTGCTGCAGGCCAGGTTGCCGTTACGGGCAAGCGGAACGGCCAGCGCGGCAGAGACGGTGGCAACGAGGGATGGGGCGTCATTAAACCGGCGTTTGATGGCCGCTACCACGGTCTCAGGTGCGACAAAGCTTACCGTTTCAAGCGTGATATCCGTTTCAAAAAGGCCCAGCGATTCGCCGTAGAGGTTCACCTCGGTCCACAGGCGCTGTGTCTTTGCCAGATCTTCAAAACCTGGTGGGACGGCCAGCCCGGCGCAGGCGAGTTGGATGGAAGCGGGTAACAAAGCAACAAAGAGGAGAGTATTTCTGTGAAACGCCATGAACGAGCCTCGACATCATCCTGACGTCAGAGGGTGGGCACCCTCTGACGTTATTCCTTAGGTGCTGTGGTGTTACGCACCGCCTTCCGTGGTCGTCGCCTGCGTCAGCATCAGGCTGACAACGCCGCTGTACTGACCGGTTTTCAGAATGCCTTTGGTGGTCTGGGAAATGGTCAGCGGCAGTACCGCAGAACCGTTTTCAATGCTCCCCGGGAACAGTTCGGTACCGGTGTATTCAACATCTGCGGTAGAGAGGGTTTTATCGCCCAGCTTCACCGTCATAGGGATGGTTTCAGCACCGTCGGCATTCGCCAGCTTCGCGGCGCTCACCAGACGGACTTTCACGTTGCTGGTGGCGGAGTTAGACCACACCTTGGTATTCAGACGGTAGCTTTCCAGACCGCGGCCAGGCAGGTACTGCATATCGATGCTTGCCGGCAGCGGCGTGTTATCGGCCTGAGTCATATCCAGCTGTGAATCAACGCTGGCGTTGACGGTAATATCTTTTTGAATCGCCAGCGCGCTAACGGACGTGGTCATCGCGGCAACAATCATCAGAGGTTTAAAGTACTTACGCATTGATATCTCCATATTTACAAATGAGCACCCTGGCTCTTTAATCAAACCCTGTGGGGTTTTTACGGTGACGTCGTGTTATTGCACGACGGGTAAATCAGCTTCTTCAGCGCTTTTATTCAGCCAGTTGAAGTAGCGGAATTTATATTTCTGGCCTTGTACCTTCGTGAGCGTTTTTAATTTACGTTCGGTGTCCGGATAAATCGTCGCGTCTTCTTTAATCCATCTACACGATGAATCCGCATCACAAACACCGATCTCCCTGAGCGGCACGCGCAACGTGCCGTTGTTTTTTAACGTTCCTCTGAGAGGGTCAATCGTCAGTGAAACCACGCTTTTTTCCGGTGCGAGATGGATCAGGGCGCCCCAGATCACATTGACGCCCAGTCTTGCCGTCGCCGCAGGGCTTTCTGCCTTGCCCGGAATAATGCTGTCAGGCTGCTTTACGCCTTCAAAATAGACGCGCCAGGTCGTCTCTTTTTCCGGTGGTGCAAGCGATACCAGGCGAACCACGCGCATTGCGCCTGCCGCAAGGGCGAATTTTTCCGGTGTGACAACAACGCCACCTTCTTTCCACGAGGCCACATCAATCTCTTTTTCCAGGGGCGTGCCGGGATTAAGAATTTTCTTTTGCCTCACCCGAATGAACTGAATATCATCCGTTTTTGACGCCACCTTAATTTGCGCCGCACCGGACTTATCCACGTTAAGTTCCATGGGATACACGCTCATATTGGCCAGTGCCATTTCTGAGAAAAATGGCAATGACAGCGCGGCGATATAAAAGGCAGTTGTCTTATTCACACTATTTTTCTGTTTCACTTTCTGTCCGCCTGCGTTGAGTTCATTCCCGGCGCATTCACAACGGGACACCCTCTGCTAACGTATTGCTTCAGGGCAGGGAAACTTTAACCAGAACAGCGGTTTGTGAAAATTTGTATTAATTAACTCGTTATATACAGTTTTTTATCCTGCTTTCCTGGCTTTAAGGTTGTATAGTTAAGCGAAAATACCGCGACCCGGGATGGGGAGAAAACTCCTTCTGATGAAAAAACAATCAGTTCAGGAGGCGATTTTCTTGTCGTTGTATCAGGGATTAAAAAGCATGCGGTAACAGCCGAGAATAAAAGATGTTTTTTATATGCAATAATTCGTTGTTATTCGATCCTGAAGCACATGCAATAAGTATTGTTGGGCAACCCGAGTCTGTATTAACGCTTTCGGCTCCGGCCGTTCGTCTTTTACAGGAGTTTATTCGTCATAAAGGGCGCGACCTGAGCCGGGAAGAGTTGATCACTCGCGTGTGGGAGGAGTTCGGCTTTACGCCGTCGGGAAATAACCTCAATAAGGCGGTAAGTGAATTACGCAAAAGCTTCCACGCCCTGGGCGACAGCCACGACTATATCGTGACCGTGCCCCGGTTTGGATTCCGCTTTGACGCCGACGTTATTTTTAAGCCCGCAGAGAGCGTCACGCCCGAAGTATCTCAGCCGTCCGTTGAGCAGCCGTCAGGATATAAGCGTTTATCCAAAAAGTGGTGGCTGGTTTTAGCGGTATTAACGACGTCAGTCGTGGGGTTTAGCCTGTTTTTTAGCCGACAGCTTGAGATAACCGTACCCGCAACACTCAAACCCGTTAAGGAAAAAATAGCTGGCTGTCGGCTCTGGGTGATCAACGATCATGGCCGACCGCTGGTGTTATCAAAATTGGCCGAGCTGCTGAAGAAAAATAACGTCGCGTGCGAGCGCGAGGAGTACAACATTTATTATTTCAGCGCCCGCTTTTCGCTTGCCGCCGCCGATGAGGTTTTCATCGGCGCCTGCCCGGTGAGTGAAGCCAGCCTGTGTAAAACTATTCGCTATAAAAGCGGGGCGGAAGAATGAAAAACAGACTTCTGTTCGGACTGGGTGGCGCAGTCGTTGGCGGGGCGTTTGCGCTCTTTATCTACACCGGCGGAGCCTATAAGCGCGATGCGCTGGCCTGCAGCACCGAGTTTAATTTTACGCGCAATCAAGGAAAGGCAAATGAAGTGAAGGTCAATGCCGTTGCCCAGTTCTATTTTCATCGTAACGGCACCGGCCTGACCACCTACAAAGGCGCTGCAAAGGCTGAAGGTAAGAGCCTGATCGTTGACAGGGACGTGGATTTTACGTGGGAGCGACGGGACGATGATAAGGTAATTGTCCTGAGCTACACCAAGACCTGGCGTCGACACAATGACAACACTCCTGATGCCCAGTGGGGAAGCTTTGCCAGCCCGACCGCACGCTACTATCTCACGATCTCTGAACTCTCGCCTTCCGTATGGCTGATTCAGGACCGGCGTTACCCCACCTATATTTGCCGGGGTGATTAAGGCATAAAAAAAGGAGAATGCCGGGGGCATTCTCCTTTTTGTTTCAGCAGGTCAGCTTAGTCGCGGCTGGCGAAGCCCAGGATGCTCAGCAGGCTGACGAAGATGTTGTACAGCGACACATACAGGCTCACGGTGGCGCGGATATAGTTCGTCTCACCGCCGCGAATGATGTTGCTGGTTTCAAACAGGATCGCGCCGGAAGAGATCAGAATAAATACGGCGCTGATCGCCAGGTGCAGAGCAGGCAGCTGCAGGAAGATGTTGGCCACCATACCCACCAGCACCACCACAACACCCGCCATCAGCATGCCGCCGAGGAAGGACATGTCCTTACGCGTGGTCAGCACGTAGGCCGAGCAGCAGAAGAACACCAGCGCGGTGCCGCCCAGCGCCATACCAATCACATCGCCCATTCCGGCGGACAGATACGCGTTCAGGATTGGCCCCAGGATGTAGCCCAGGAAGCCGGTGAAGGCAAACGCGGACAGAATACCGACCGGTTTGTCAGCGGTTTTGTAGGTCAGGAACATCAGGCCATACATGCCCACCAGGGTCAGAATCAGCCCCGGAGACGGCAGCATCAGCACGGTGCTGGCGGTGGCGGTGATCGCCGAAAACGCCAGCGTCAGGCTGAGCATGAAATAGGTATTGCGCAGCACCTTGTGGGTGCTGAGTAGCGATGTGCGGTCGCGTGAGGAAGTAATTATACGATCCATGAGTCACTCTCTTATGACAGATGTAATTAACGGAAAGAATAGGAAACGGCGCGTCACTCTCAAAGTGGTTTTACCCATCTTTACTCAGCAGGTTAGCGCGGGACCTGGTTGTTTCATCTGCATAAATACGTTTCACCAGTATGAACAGCGGTTTGACGCGATTAATCAGATCAACCTCTTATAGGTTACTGAAAATTATTGCGTTATTACCATAAGGCCGCTAAGAGTTATTTCCGGATCGTCACAAAAACAGACAATAAGGCGAAGGACATGAAACCACAAACACGCACGCGCTTTACGCTCTCTTTACTTACCGCCGGGATCCTGTGCGCCAGCACGGCGACCTGGGCGGCTAACGTGCCGGCAGGAACCGCGCTGGCCGATAAACAGGAACTGGTCAGGAATAATGGCAGTGAACCGGCTTCGCTCGACCCGCATAAAGTCGAAAGCGACGTCGAATTCAATATTATCAGTGATTTATTCGAAGGTCTGGTGAGCGTTTCCCCGTCGGGTGACGTCCAGCCCCGGCTGGCGGAAAAATGGGAGAACAAGGACAACACCGTCTGGACGTTCCATCTGCGTCCGGGCATCACCTGGAGCGACGGCACGGCGATTACCGCAGAGGATGTGGTCTGGAGCTGGCAGCGCCTGATTGACCCGAAAACGGCGTCACCGTACGCGAGCTATCCGGGCAACATGCATATCGCCAACGCGGCCGATATCGCTCAGGGGAAAAAATCCCCCGACACGCTGGGCGTGAAAGCCATTAACGACACCACCCTGGAAGTGACGCTCACCCAGCCAAACGCGGCGTTCCTCGCCATGCTGGCGCACCCGTCGCTTGTGCCGGTGGATAAAGTGCTGATTGGCCGTTTCGGCGAAAAGTGGACCAAGCCTGAGCACTTCGTCAGCAGCGGGGCGTATAAGCTGTCGCAGTGGGTGGTCAACGAACGCATCGTGGCGGAGCGTAACCCGCGCTACTGGGATAATGATCATACCGTGATCAACAAGGTGACGTATCTGCCTATCACCTCCGAGGCCGCGGATGTGAACCGCTATAAAGCGGGTGAAATTGATATTGTCTACACCGTGCCGATCAACCAGTTCGCTCAGCTCAAGAAAACCCTGGGCAGCCAGCTCGATGTCTCCCCGCAGCTGGCGACCTATTACTACGAATTCAATACCACCCGACCGCCGTTCAACGACGCCCGCGTGCGCAAGGCGCTGAACATGGCGCTCGATAAAGACATCATTGCCGGAAAAGTATTAGGGCAGGGGCAGCGCCCGGCGTGGCTCATCAGCCAGCCGGACATCGGCGGCGTCAAGCTCCAGAACCCGGATTACGCCAGCTGGCCGCTGGACAAGCGCATCGCCGAGGCGAAAAAACTGCTGAACGAGGCCGGATATAACGAAAGCCATCCTCTGAGCTTCAACCTGCTCTATAACACTTCTGAATCGCACCAGCGCATCGCGATTGCCGCCAGCTCCATGTGGAAGAAAAACCTCGGCGTGGACGCGAAGCTGCAAAATCAGGAGTGGAAAACCATGCTGGATACCATGCACACCCACAACTTTGACGCGGTGCGTTACGCCTGGATTGCCGACTACGACGACGCGGCGACGTTCCTGAACAACTTCCGCACCGGCGACAGCGAAAACACCAGCCAGTACAGCAATCCGGAATACGACCAGGCGCTGGTGAATGCCGCAAAAGCCAAAACAACGGAAGAGCGGGGTAAGTTCTACCAGCAGGCGGAAGATCTGCTGGGACGCGATGTGCCCGCCATTCCGGTGTATCACTACGTCCGTACGCACCTGGTTAAACCGTGGGTGGGCGGCTTTACGCCGGATAAGCTGGGGTACTATTACACGAAAGACATGTACATCAAGAAACACTAGGCCTGTGCTGATAAAATCGTCGATGTGTTGTCAGTTCAACCGATTAAACACGTTTTGACTATTTTTACAGCGAACGATTGCTGGCACTCTTTACAGCACGCGGTGAGGTGTTTATAGTTCGCCTCACTTAGGAAGTGTGGCCGAGCGGTTGAAGGCACCGGTCTTGAAAACCGGCGACCCGAAAGGGTTCCAGAGTTCGAATCTCTGCGCTTCCGCCAGATATAAACCCCAGGTTACTCGTGAACCTGGGGTTTTTCTTTTTGTCCTACCGCGGATTTACCCTTCACCAGACTCTGGCCATTCCTTCGCTTGCCGGGCGAACCAGCGTAAAACCAAATTTTGCATAAAGCTCGGGCACATCCGCCATTAAACAAACGTACGCCCCTTTGCAGGCATGGCTATCCAGCCAGGCAACCAACGTTTCCATAATGACTCTGCCGAGCCCTTTCCCCTGATGAAGGGGATCGACGGCGACGTCGACAATATCGAAATTCAACGCACCGTCCCCTACGATTCGCCCCATACCCACCGGTTTACCCTCAAACAGAATATGCATGCCATAACAGCTGCCGGGCAGCGCTTTTCGGGCCGCCTCCAGCGGGCGAGGGCTAAGACCCGAGATTTCGCGCAGGCGGCAAAAGTCCTCCGCAGCGGGGACGGTTTCAACCACGGTATAGTCAGGCATTAAAAAGCTCCAGTCAGCGTTCAGTAAGATGCCCCAGTCTGGCAGTAAAAGGGAGTAAAGACGATTTCACGGACCGATCCAGATCACACTTTTAACCTCCCGCTATTCCCCTGTAAAAACCAGGCGTTATCATTCACCCCGTAAATACCTTTTCATCTCTCATCGAGGCTTTGATGCTGGAGAATGTTGTCATCAGATAATCAGCTTCCCGCCCTTTTCAGGACGGACTGGTTATCGCTGCGCTTAAACCTTACGCACGCACCTGCGGGTGTGTGCTCGTTTTTACGCATGATGATTACACAGGTTTTCCAGTATGAATTTATCCCGTCAGGAACAACGTACCTTACACGTTCTCGCCAAAGGTGGACGTATTGTGCACGTCCGCGACAGTTCTGGCCGCGTCACGTCCGTTGAGTGCTACACCCGTGAAGGGCTGGTGCTGAGCGACTGCACGCTGAACGTCTTCAAAAAACTCCGCGCCAAAAAGCTGATCCGATCCGTGAACGGGCAGCCTTACCGCATCAACACCACCGGGCTGAACAACGTTCGCGCCCAGCTGGATAATCGCTAAGCGGAATAAACAACGCCACCCTCGGGTGGCGTTCATGCATTGAGCGGGATATCGTGGCGTAGGCCGGGTAAGCGCAGCGCCACCCGGCAAGAAACGCGGCGTTATGAGCGAATAAAGGCCAGTATGTCCGCGTTGATAGTATCCGCATGGGTGGTATGCATCCCGTGCGGGAAGCCCGGATAAATTTTCAGCACGCTGTTCGCCAGCAGCTTGTCCTGGAGAAGGGCGGCATTTTTATACGGCACAACCTGATCGTCATCGCCCTGCAGCACCAGAACGGGAACGGTGATGGTTTTCAAATCTTCCGTCTGGTCGGTCTCTGAAAACGCCTTAATCCCCTCATAGTGGGCTTTGGCGCTTCCGATCATCCCCTGACGCCACCAGTTCTGGATCGTACCCTGCGAAACGTCGGCACCATCGCGATTAAAACCGTAGAAAGGACCGCTGGCAACGTCGAGATAAAACTGGGCGCGGTTAGCCGCCAGCGCTTTGCGGAAGCCGTCGAAGACCTCGATCGGCGTTCCGCCGGGATTCGTCTCCGTTTTGACCATCAGAGGCGGGACGGCGCTGACGAGCACCGCTTTGGCGACGCGCCCCTGTGGTTGTCCATACCGCGCAACATAGCGGGCGACCTGGCCGCCGCCGGTGGAGTGACCGACGTGCACGGCATTGTGCAGATCCAGGCTTTCAACCACGGCTGACGCATCGGCCGCATAATGATCCATATCGTGGCCTTCACTCACCTGGTCCGATCGTCCATGTCCGCGGCGATCGATAGCGATAACGCGATAGCCTTCTGCCAGGAAGAAGAGCATCTGGTTATCCCAGTCATCGGCACTCAACGGCCAGCCGTGGTGGAAGACAATAGGCTGAGCCTCTTTCGGACCCCAGTCTTTGTAGTAAATGTTGACGCCGTCTTTCGTGGTTACGAATGCCATACCGCAGACTCCTCTGTTAAGAACAACACGACCCCTAAAGTGTAGGAGAAATCACAAAAGCGGTTGGTTTAATTCCGGTGAAGGATATTCATTTTGCGTCTGGGCCCTGGCGCGATGCGCCAGAGCCTTCAGGACAGGATTAACAGCAGGGGCGTTTAGCGGTTTTCTTCAATATAGCGGGCCAGGTCCGCCGGGGTTTTCAGCACCGTCGCCACGTCTGTCGGCGGGATCATGCAGCCGTAAACGTCCTGCACTTCCAGAACCATATCGACCGCCAGGATGGAGTCGAGAATGTCGGATTCAATCAGCTCATCGTGAAAGCCCACCTTACGGGATAACACTTTTTCGAACAGGGCGAGAATTTCTTGTTCCATAATTTTTCCTGGAGTCATTAATTTGTGCGGGCGTAAGCGTCCAGCAGCTTGCGGTCAATTTTGCCGTTAGGATTCAGCGGCAAAGCGTCTTTTACGATAATTTGTGACGGCACCATGTAGTGGGGAACCACCTTCGACAGCGAGGTTTTGATGGTATCCGGCGCCAGCTCCGTCACGCAGAACGCGGCAATGCGCAGCACGCTGCCGCAGGGTTTCATCAGTGGCATCACCACCGCTTCGTTAATCCCGGACATCGCCAGCAGGCGGTTTTCAATTTCGTTGATTTCAATACGGTAGCCATTCAGTTTGACCTGGCTGTCGTTGCGTCCCTGGCAGTAGATAAGCCCCGCTTCATAGCCCAGATCGCCGGTCCGGTAGCCGCGAAACGCCTCGTTTTCCCGATGAAGTAATTTTTCTGCGTTCTCCTGCGGCAGGCCGAGGTAGCCGCGCATGACGTTTTTACCCCAGATAATCAGCTCGCCCTCGGCGGAAATTTCCATTTTGCTCTCAGGCATCATGACCCCCACCGGCAGCACGGCGCTGTCGCTGTTCATGATCGCATCTGTGATCTCGACCACGGTGGTCGCGATGGTCGCTTCCGTTGGGCCATAGGAGTTGATGATTTTGGCCTGCGGGAAGCGGCGGCGAAGCTGTTTAACCAGCGCTTTATTCAACACTTCACCAATGAAGATAAAGACGTTGAGTTCAGGTAAATACTCGCTGTTGAACTGCGGGGAAAGCAGCTGCTGGTAAGCAAAAGAGGGGGTGGAAACCCAGGCGGAGACGGCGTTGCTTTTCAGTCGCTCCAGCCAGTTCGCTTTCTGAATATCGTCTTTGGCGTTCAGCACGATGTGTCCACCCATCGCCAGATTCGCCAGCAAAGGGATCAGGGAGAGGTCAAAACTGAACACCGCGTGGTTCATCAGGACCGGTTTTTCCGGCAGCGAAAAGTCCTGGCTGACCCATTTCATGAAGTGCCACACGCTTTCACGCCCAATCTGCACCCCTTTAGGCTTGCCGGTGCTGCCGGAGGTAAACATGATGTAGGCCAGATCCTGCTCCTCCAGCACCTTGCCCGGTTCACCCGTGGCGATGAACTGCCGGGTCGCGACGTCGTAATAGTAAGGGGCGCTGGCCAGGTGGCAGATCTCCCGCAGGCGCTCCTGCGGGTAAATGCAGTCCACCGGAATGTACGGAATGTTGTGCAGCAGGCAGCTATAAATCGCCACGGCGAACTCGGCCTGCTGGTGTCCGTACAAGACGACCGGCGTACCGGCAACAGGCTGGCTACGCTGATAGCGCTGCGCCCAGTCCGTCACGGCCGTGGAAAGCTGCAGCCAGCTTAAGGCTTCGTCGCTGCCGCTGACGGCCAGCTGCTGCGGGGAGGCGGGATCGTATAATGCCGCACGCAAGAAATCCTGCAGTTCCTGAAGATCGGAGTGATTTTTCATAGAGGTGACATTCCACTAAAGATGTAAAGGGCGCCCGCGGCGCTTCCCAGCGTCAGAATGCGTCCCAAAAACGCAACAGCCGGATACTGCAACCCGCGGTGTAACGCCGGGCTGCGTTTGGCTGACCACAGCAGCATGTTGTGCGCGACAGAAATGGCGCCAAACAGCGCGCCGCTGATGACGTAATGGCGTTCCAGGCCATTCCATGCCCCCATGCAAAACAGGGTGCAAAAAATACCGATATTTTGCGCCAGCGTTTTGTTCTGACGGAAAAAGTTAAACTTCATCAGGTTCATATAAACGGGCATAAAGACCACATCGCGCAGCCATTCAGACAGGCTGATGTGGAAGCGGCGCCAGAAATCCTGCGGGTTCTTTGCCAGAAGCGGCATATTGAAGTTTGCCGGGATGTTGAGCCCAAACAGGCGGCCCGCACCGATGGCCATATTGCTGTAGCCCGCAAAATCAAAGTAGAGGTAGGCGCTATAGGCAATCGACATCACCACGCCCACGGTCAGCGTAAACGGCTTATGGCTCCAGGGCTGTACGACCAGCGAATCAACCAGCATGGCAAACAGGAACTTCTGGATAATGCCGGTAATGATTTGCTCCAGCGCCACTAAAAACTGTTCGCGGTTAAGGGCAAAGACGGGCTTGCTGACGTCGTTCATCCATGTCCGCCAGCGGTACATTGGGCCTGCCAGAATAATAAAGGGCATAAACAGATAGCAGAAATAGTGCAGGAAATTCTGCCCTTCTTTTTTACTGCGATAGAGCAGCACGTCCACCGCGCGGAATGTCATAAAAGAGAGGCCGATCATGCCGAGATGATGATTAAGGTGCAATTTCACCAAAAATAAAGGAAGCAGCGTTAACACAATCGCCTGCCAGGTTTTTAACCATCCTTTTTCTTTTAACGCGGCGACTAGATAAAAACTGATAAAAACGACCGCGGGAACACGGTAATCACCCTGAAAAATATAGCCCCAGCCTAATGCGGCCATGACGGATAATGCCGATAAATACGTCAGGCGATGGCGTAATAGGCGATTGACCAGCGCAAACGCCAGGGCGGATGAAAACAAACAGACAAAAAACATTCCTGAGCTATACATCATTCGGCCTCAGAACTTTTGATATTCAAAATGCAGCTGCATACTCATACTGTCATCGACAGAGGTCCACGCGACGATGGTGATCGCCAGCAGGAGATAAAGGAAAAAAAGACGGATCGCGATTTTCATTATTTAAAGCTCTGTGCAATAAAGCGAATCATAGGAACCCAGGCCAGTTCGGAAGGGTGCAAACGATCCCAGTTCCAGCCATTCTGATAAGGCATGGCGTACATATCTAAATAGGGGATCTGGTTCTTTTCCAGAATGGTTTTTATTTGCTTATCCACCGGGCGGAAGGTATCGGTGTTGTAAAGCGCCCAGGGGTTAACCGGGTCGACGATAGCAATCACCTGCACGTGGTGTTCTTTAAGCAGCTGGACGGTTTTACTGAAGGCGGCGATTTGCGCAGGCACGACCGGCGTGTCATCCCACTGCTGCCGCGTACCGTCCTCCTCGTAAATCGTTTTGTCCATCCACAGGGTGGCCGCGCTCTGCTGGCGTTTTTTATTTAACTCGCGGGCATTCGCCAGCTCTTTATCCCAGTCAGGGGCAATGTGGGTGGTCGGCTGTGGCGGCCACGGCTGTTCCGTCCGGGGCGTGACGTGAAGCAGCGCCAGCCAGTCGTTTTTTATCAGGGTGCAGACGTTGGCAAACTGGAAACTCACCTCGTCCCATATCAGATCGGGGTGCCAGCCAAAGACACGCATTTGGCCAAAGGTTAAATGGCTTATTTCTTTACTCTCAATATGTTTTAAATAATTAACCAATATTGGGCGTGCCTGCGGATCCTTCATTAAAGGAGTAAAAACAGAATCCGGGAAATTATCGGCATAGATAGCGGG
Source organism: Enterobacter roggenkampii (assembly GCF_001729805.1). NCBI lineage: Bacteria > Pseudomonadati > Pseudomonadota > Gammaproteobacteria > Enterobacterales > Enterobacteriaceae > Enterobacter > Enterobacter roggenkampii. The sequence continues at coordinate 1,641,852 of NZ_CP017184.1, forward strand.
AGGCAGGCCTTTTGAGTAAAAGCTGTCAGGTGCCAGCAGCAAAACAACTTTACTGTTTGCGTTAAGGCTATTTTTAAAACGTGAGAACAGTAAAAACTGCGTTTCGTCATCGACAAACGCATCGCCATACGCCACGACGGGTTTGTGCAATTGCTTATTAAAGTAATTATAGACAGCGTAATGTTCATCTTCTGAGGTCGCCACCTCAGACGCACCAATGAAGAATATCGCATTCCCTTCTAAGGCATGAGAAATAGTGGCAATTTTTTCCGCCTGTTCTTTAGGCGTGCCCGCCATTGATTTAATCAGCGGCTGGAAGGTAAGCGGCGGATCGAAGCTCGCCACCAGCGGGTGAAGACAAAGAAACAAAATGGCCAGAAACGCCATCAGAAAATGTAAGCAAAGCGTATTTTTGATTTTCATCATCAACCAGTAACACTGCATGGCAGTAATGTCTTAAATCTGCGGAAATTCAGATTAATAACAATTACACAACAAATGGCCGTCTATTTTTGTGGCATTCTATACCAGAGCGATTTAAAAAGATGAGCGTTGCTGTGTTACGGTATGTACAAGGTCGCGGAGAGTGATGTGAAGTCAGCGTTTGGGTGACTTTTTGCGCAGTCAAACGCCCGTGGGGAAAAATCGAAAAATTCCTGCTTTACAAGGCGCTAATAGATGTTTATAGTGCGCCTCACTTTGGAAGCGTGGCCGAGCGGTTGAAGGCACCGGTCTTGAAAACCGGCGACCCGAAAGGGTTCTAGAGTTCGAATCTCTACGCTTCCGCCAAATTCGAAAACCCTGCGATAGCAATATCGCAGGGTTTTTTCGTTTTACAGCCCAATCACCAGCTCCCCGGAATAGCTTCGCGAACAGCACAGCGCCACCTGCTGGTCCATCGCGCCTTTTTCCGCCTCCGACTGCACGCTATCCCGATGATCCACCACGCCGTCAATCACCGGCGTCAGGCAGGCGCCGCAGATCCCCATCTCACAGGAAAGCGGGACCGCCACGCCATTTTCCTGCAGCACCTGGGCGATGGTTTTATCCGCAGGCACCGGCCAGCGCTCCCCGGTGGAGGCCAGTTTGACCGTGAAGATCTCCCCGGCTTCACCGCCTGCGGCGGGCGCAACGGGCTGAAACGCCTCGCTGTGAAGATGGGCGTCATCCCATCCCTTTGCCGCCGCCACCTCACGCACTTTTTCCATAAAACCTGCCGGACCACAGACCCAGGCGTGAAGGCCCGATTCGGCCACCGGGAGATGTGCCGCCAGCGCTGTGCGCGGGCTGGCGGTATGAATGAGGCACTCACCGAGCCGGGAGAGTTCGCGCCCAAACGCCGCGCTTTCACGGTTTCTGACGTAATAATGCAGCGTGAACGGCGTTCCGGTCGCCTTCAGCTGCAGGGCCATTGCATACAGCGGCGTAATGCCAATCCCCGCCGCCAGCAGCAAAACCCGCTCTGCCTGCTGCAGCGGAAACAGGTTGCGCGGAGCCGATATCATCAGCTTCTGCCCGGGACGCAGCGTCTCGTGAACGTAGCGCGACCCGCCGCGCGAGGCGGTTTCACGCCCCACGCAAATAAGATAGCTCTCGTCCCCACATGCTCCGGTCAGGGAATACGGGCGCACCACGCCGCAGGGCAGGTGGACATCAACGTGCGCCCCGGGCTGCCACGGCGGCAGCGCTTCGCCGTTATCAGCCACCAGCCTGACGGCGAGGCTTTTGTCGCCCTCGCGCCACAGCCCGTCAACAATTACGCTCAGCATATTGGCCTCCGTCATACCAGGAAAAACTCGCCAAAGCCCATTTTCTTCAGCCCCCGACGATAGGCAATCGAGCTTTTATCCGCGGGGATATGCGCTTCCAGCGTCAGGTCCAGCGGCAGGCTTTCCGGGCGCTGGGTTTCGACCATCAGGCGATCCTCTTCAAAAATCCGCAGGTTGAAGGCATGCACTTCCTCCACCGGAATATGCAGGTCAAAATTGCGGGCAATAGGGGCGAACATGCGGGTCACGCGCGATGACACCGGCGACGCGGCGTTCATGATCACCAGCCGCGATTCACCCGGGAAATGAATCGTCAGGGTGGCGGTGAACGGCAGGTGCATTTCAAAATGGCGCAGCCACTGGAACCCTTCTGGCGCCTGCACGGGGGAACTGGCGGGATAGTTGCTCACGGCGCTCCAGTAATCCGCCACGAAGCCGAACGGCGTCTCCTGTGGCTGATAGGCAGGCACAAGCTGATTATTGGGGTCGGCAAAGGTTTCGGTGTGGATCCACGCAAAGTGCGCCACGTCCAGAAAACCCTCTACCTGACGTCCGGCAAAGCCGTTCACCTCAAACGCCGGGCAGTTAATCTGCTGAAATCCGTCGTCATCCCAGTGCGGCATGGTGGGCAGCGGCGCAGGGTTATCCGGATCAAAGGCCAGGCAGGTCCAGATCAGTCCGAACCGCTCTTCGACCGCGTAGTTAATCAGGTTCAGCTTCGCCGGAACGGGCTGGTCGGGGCTGGACGGAATACGGTTGCAGCGACCGTCTTCCCCAAAGCGTAAGCCATGATAGGGGCAGATAATCCCGTGCTCGTCGTGAAAGCCGAGCGTCAGCGGCACGCCGCGGTGCGGGCACACGTCACGGGCAACCACGACCTGGTCGTTAATCCGGTAAATCACCAGCTGCTCATCCAGCAGCGTCGCTTTGACCGGCGCCGGACCGACGTCGCAGGCGCGCGCGACCGGATGCCAGCATTTCGCCAGACGCAGCCAGTCCTCTGGCTCAAACGTACAGTGGGCGGGTGGGGTCGGTTCTCTTTTCATCGTTGTCCCTCTTGCGTTCAGCCTAACGGGCCGCCCTGAATGGTCTCGCACAGACCGTTGATGATGCGCTCTCCGGTCTCCTCTTTGAGCTCCTGATACCAGGCCTGCGTCAACGCCATATCTTTGCCGTGGGTGACGTCGCAGCGCTTGCGCGCCTTCAGCACCAGGTCGCGTACGCGGTCGCAGCGCAGCGCCTCGTACTGCCGCAGCGCCAGCGTGATGTTGTGGTTTTCACGCAGGCATTCCCCCAGCACCACGGCGTCTTCCATCGCTGCACAGCCGCCCTGGCCGATATCCGGCGTGGTGCTGTGCCCGGCATCGCCCAGCAGCGCGACGTTGCCGCGCACCAGGCTGTCGAACGGCTCAATGTCGTGGATTTCAATCCGATTGGTCGTTTCAGGATCCAGCGCCGCGATAAGCTTTTGCACCGGCGGCGCCCAGCCGCGGAAGTAGCCCGTGAGATCGGCGCGCAGGGTGGTGCGATCCTCCGCCAGGCCTGCGGGCAGCGGCACGTCAAAAAAGAAATAGAAGCGTCCGCCGGAGACGGGCATCAGCGACACGCGTTTGCCTTCGCCAACGAAGGTGGTCCACTGGTGCGCCGGGGCGATCTCTTCGTCAATCTTCACCAGCCCGTTCCAGTTCACATAGCCCGCGTAGCGGCGCTCCGGGGTGTATCCCAGCACGTACGGGCGAACCGCCGAGTGGCTGCCGTCGGCGGCAATCAGGAAATCCCCGGCGGCGGTGGTGCCATCGGTGAAGGTCACGCTCACGCCCGCGTCGTCTTCATGGACGCCTTCGACGCGCTTGCCAAACTGCACCTTGTCGCGACCCCAGAAGTCCAGCATTTCGCGCTGAAGCTCAGCGCGCGAGACGGGGCAGGGGCGCCCGCCGGTACGCTCAACCAGCGGGGCAAGGCTAAAGCGGGTCAGGGTATCGCCGCGCCGGTAATCCTTGTAGGCCATAAAACGCATCGGCCCGCCCCAGGTCTCGATGATGTCGCCCATGCCGAGGTGCTGCATGCATTTCACGCCGTTAGGCCAGATGGAGATGGCCGCCCCGACGGGCCTGATCTCCTTTACGGCTTCAAACACGGTACAGTCGATGCCCGCTTTCTTCAGCGCGACGGCGGCGCTCAGGCCGCCAATACCCGCGCCAATAACGATTGCTTTCATGCTTCTCTCCTTTTGCAGGGTGTAAAGACAGTCAGCAATTTGCGTACCAGGCTGCAGAGTGGTGAAAACGGCGTTGTAAGGGAGACGTTTGCACTGCTAAGGTGCGTAAACGCGGTGAGCGTGCCTTTTTATGAATCAAAAATTTCCTGGCCGACCTTGTGGAATCGACTGTTTCACGCCTGTGCTCAGGGTGGCGTAGTTTGTGCAATAGCCTGGAGAAGGACAATAAAGGAGACACTATGATCGCACTGCACGACTTCAATCATCTCCCCCACGAACAGGCGTTAGCGCTGATTCACCCCTGCGTGGCGCTTCCCCGCTGGGCCGATGCGCTGGTTCACGGGCGGCCTTACGCCAGCCGGGACGAATTGTTCAGTACGGCGAAATCGCTGATGCAAAACTGGAACGAAGCGGCGCTGGCGCAAGCCCTGAGCGCCCATCCGCGCATCGGGGAAAAACCAGCGGGTTCAGCGGCGGAGGCGGCGCTGTCGCGCCAGGAGCAGGGGGCGGTGAATGACCGCGATGCTGCTCTTGCCCGGGCGCTGCGTGAAGGCAACGCCCGCTACGAAGCCCGCTTTGGACGCGTCTTTCTGATCCGCGCGAAGGGCCGCAGCGGCGAGGAGATATTACAGGCCCTGCACGCGCGGCTGGAGAACAGCGACGCGCAGGAAATCCATGCCGCGCTGGAACAGCTGCGGGAAATTACGCTGCTGCGCCTGGAAGGAGTCATCCACGAATGAGCACACTCAGCACCCATATTCTCGATATTTCGACGGGCAAGCCCGCGGAGGGCGTGACGGTTCATCTGCAACAGGACGGGAAGACGCTCGCCACGGGCGTGACCAACGCCCAGGGGCGCATCGCCGCGTTCGTTCCCTCTCTGCCCGCGGGCCGCTATCGGCTGGTGGCGGAGATCGGGGCGTGGTTTAGCGATACCGGCCGGAAGACGATCTATCCCTGCGCGCACATTGAGTTTGTCACGGGAGAAACGGCAGACGAACACTTCCATCTGCCGTTTGTGATTGCCCCCGGCGGGTGGTCAACCTACCGGGGCAGCTGACCATACCCGCTCGCCGTTGACCCAGGTCTCGCTGATGTTGCGCTCGTCACCCAGGGTCATCAGCACGAAAAGCTGCTCGTAGATATCCTGACAGCGCCGATTGCGCAGGCGCTGCAGCGGCGTGACGTTGGGGTCGATAACCACAAAATCCGCCTCTTTGCCTGCCGCGAAGTTACCAATCTTGTCGTCCAGCCGGAGGGCGTGCGCGCCGCCCAGCGTGGCGTGATAAAACGCCTCGCTGGCGCGCAGGCGATAGCTCTGAAGCTGCCCGACCTTGTAGGCCTCTCCCAGGGTGCGCAGCATGCTGAAGGTGGTGCCCGCGCCGACGTCGGTGCCGATGCCCATCCGCACCCTGTGCTGCCAGCAGGCGGGCAGGCGAAACAGCCCGCTACCGAGAAACAGGTTCGAGGTGGGACAAAACGCCACCGCCGAGCCGGTGTCATGCAGGCACTGCCACTCGCTATGGTGCAGATGGATCGCGTGGGCAAACACGCTGCGCTCGCCGGTCAGGCCGTAGTGGTGATACACGTCCAGATAGCGCTCATGCTCCGGCCAGAGATCGCTCACCCAGGCCACTTCGTTGGGGTTTTCGCTCAGGTGGGTCTGCAGCCAGGTGTCCGGGAACTCCTCTCTGAGCAGGCTGACCGCCGCAAGCAGCTCGGGTGATGAGGTCGGCGCAAAGCGCGGCGTAATGGCGTAGCCCAGCCGCCCACGGTGATGCCAGCGCTGGATCAGCGCCCGCGTCTGCCGGTAGCTCTGCTTTGCGTCTTCGCTCAGGTAGTCCGGCGCGTGCCTGTCCATCATCACCTTTCCGGCGATAAGGCGCATATTGAGGCGCAGGGCTTCGGTAAACAGCGCTTCGACCGATTCCGGATGCAGCGTGCAAAACACCAGCGCGGTGGTGGTGCCGTTGCTCACCAGCTGCTGAATGAAAAATTCGGCGATCTCTTTCGCGTAGGCCTCATCGGCAAACTGGCTCTCCACCGGGAAGGTGTAGGTGGTCAGCCACTCCAGCAGCTGTTCGCCAAAGGCGCCGATCATCTCCGTTTGCGGGTAATGGACGTGGGTGTCGACAAAACCGGGCAGCAGCAGCCTGCCGCGCAGGTCGGTGTAGCCCTTGTGGGGGTCAAGATACTGCTCGCCCTCCTGCCACGGCATCTGCGCCAGAATTTTTCCGTTCTGGATAAACAGCAGGCCGTCCTCAAGGTAGCGCGCGTGCCGGGCAATGGCGTCTGCGCTGTCGCAGACCCGGGCAATATCAAAAAATGCACCGCGTATCGCAGTCTGGTATTCCATCATGGTTCCTGCCTTCGTGTGTGCGTAGCGGGGTGGGAAAGCTCAGCAAGAACGGTGCCAGAATGAACGGGCCGCAGATACGCTGCGGCCAGAGGGGAGGGGTTACTCTTTTTGCGTCGCCACGCGGGAGCCAAACGACGTCGCGCCTGCCGTCTCGCGCTCTTCCCGCGCCAGCCAGCGGTAGGTGACGCCGCCGAGGAAGACGCCAATAAACCAGCTGAAGTTTGCCACCTCATGCAGGGCCGGGATAAAGCTAATGACCAGGCCCACGGCAACGGACGGGATCAGCGCGCCAATGGCTTTCGGGTTAAAGCCGTTGCGGTACCAGTATTTGCCCTTTGGCGTGTCGTCGAACAGATCGTCAACCGACACCTTGCCGCGCTTAATCAGGTAGAAATCGGCAATCAGAATGCCGAACAGCGGGCCGATAAACGCCCCGAGCACGTCCAGGGTGTAGTGGATAAGCTCCGGCGAGTTGAACAGGTTCCACGGGGTGAGCAGGATCGAGCCGACGGCGGCGATCATGCCCCCGGTGCGGAAGCTGATTTTCTGCGGCGAGCAGTTAGAGAAATCAAACGCCGGGGAGACGAAGTTCGCGACGATGTTGATCCCGATGGTGGCGGTGATCATCGTCAGCAGGCCAATCGCCACGGCCAGATCGTTACCCACGCGGCTGACGGTTTCGATCGGATCGGTGATCATGCGGCCAAACAGCGACTGGGTGCCGGAGACAATCACCACGGTGACGATGGAGAACAGCAGGAAGTTAAACGGCAGCCCCCAGCGGTTGCCGCGGCGGATCTCACCCATGCTTTTGCCGTAGCGGGAGAAATCGCCAAAGTTGAGCAGCGGGCCGGAGAAGTAGGAGACCACCAGCGCCGTGGCGGTGATCATCTGCCAGGTCTGCTCGCCCGCGCTCAGGGATTTGCTGGCGAGGGTAAAGGAGATGCCGTCAAAACCGGTCTTGTATACAATCCAGCCGGCAAGGGCCAGCATCACCACATAGACCGCCGGACCGGCGATATCAATAAAGCGCTTGATGGCGCTCATGCCGTGCCAGAAGACCATCGCCTGCAGGACCCACATAATCGCAAAGCAGATCCAACCCAGATGCGACAGGCCCAGGAATGCGCCGGTAGTGAGTGAAGAGAGCGATGGCCAGAACTTCAGCGCCACCAGCATCAGGGCGTTGGCGGCGAGATAGGTCTGAATCCCGTACCACGCGAAGGCAATCAGCCCGCGGATCACCGCCGGAATATTGGCCCCGAACACGCCGAACGCCTGACGACTGATCACCGCATAGGGCACGCCCGCCCTCTGGCTCGGTTTGGCCACCAGGTTGGCGCACAGCTGCACGATGCAAATCCCCACCAGCAGGCAGAGCAGCACCTGCCAGCTTGCCAGCCCGAGCGTAAAGAAGCTCGCGGCGACCACATAACCCCCCATGCTGTGAACATCCGACATCCAGAACGAAAAGATGTTGTACCAGCTCCAGTTCTGGTCACGCGTCGGTGCCAGATCCTCATTGCAAAGACGTGGGCTGTAAACCGCACCGGAATCAGCGGCCGTACCCTGCTGCGCGTTTTGACTGTTTGGCATGAAACCTGCTCCTGTGAATGAAAACCCGTTGAGTGGGAGTGCAAACGGTGTTGCAGGATCCAGGCCAAAATAATAAATCTTGTATGCAATATTTTATTGTTATGTATACGATTCGATAACGGAAAGTAAATTCGGAGTGGTGAATGAACAACATAAACGCCCTGCAGACCGCGCCAGACCAGCATGACAAAGACGAAACCATCTTCCAGGCGCTGATGACCGCGATTGTCGAACACCAGCTGCTGCCGGGGAGCAAATTGCCGGAAGAGGCGCTGGCAGAGGTCTTTGGCGTGAGCCGCACGGGCATCCGCAAGGTGCTTCAACGACTCGCTGCTGTGCAAATGGTCACCCTGACGCCCAAGCGTGGTGCACACGTCGCCAGCCCGACGGTGGAAGAGGCGCGGCACATCTTCCGCACCCGCGCGCTGCTGGAGGTCGCTAACCTGCCGGACGTGCTGGCGCACTGTCAGCCGCCGCACCTTGCCGCGCTGGAGGCCATTATTCGCCAGGAGCAGCAGGCGCACGAGGCCTATGACGGCCCGGCGGCGATTCGCCACTCCGCCAATTTCCACATTCAGCTGCAGGCTATCTCCGGCAACCAGGTGCTCACGGAGATGGTGACCGGCCTGAGCCAGCGTTCTTCGCTGGTGATCGCCACCTGGGGCGCGCCGTGGCGTCAGGGCTGCCGCTGCAACGATCACGAACAGCTGGTGGATCTGCTGCGCCAGAAGGCGCTTGAACCACTAAGCGATGCCCTCATGCACCATTTTGAACATATCGTCGCCAGCCTCTGCTTTGAGCGGGCGGGCGAGTGCCTGCCTGATTTTGCCCGGCTGTTTGCCGGCCACAAGGAGTCGTAATGTCTGTCTGTATACAAGTGATCAACCCCAACACCAGCCTCGCCATGACGGAAACCATCGGCGCGGCGGCCCGCGCGGTGGCGGCGCCGGGGACGGAGATCCTCGCGGTCTGCCCGAGCGCGGGCGTGCCGTCCATAGAAGGCCACTTCGATGAGGCCATCGCCGCCGTCGGTGTCCTGGAACAGATCAAAAAAGGCAGGGAGCAGGGCGTGGATGGTCACGTCATCGCCTGCTTTGGCGATCCGGGCCTGCTGGCGGCGCGCGAGCTGGCGCAGGGGCCGGTAGTCGGCATTGCGGAGGCCGCCATGCATATGGCGACGCTGGTGGCGACGCGCTTTTCGGTAGTTACCACGCTGCCGCGCACGCTGATCATTGCCCGTCATCTGCTGCACCAGTATGGCTTTCAGGACCATTGCGCGGCGCTGCACGCTATCGATCTCCCGGTGCTGGCGCTGGAAGACGGCAGCGGTCTGGCGCAGGAGAAGGTGCGCGCGCGCTGTATACAGGCGCTGCAAGAGGATGGCTGCGGTGCCATCGTGCTGGGCTGCGGCGGCATGGCGACCCTGGCGCAGGAGCTGACCCGCGAGCTGCGCGTGCCGGTGATCGACGGCGTCAGCGCGGCGGTGAAGATGGTGGAATCGCTGGTGGCGCTGGGGCTGTCGACCAGCAAGCACGGCGATCTGGCGTTCCCGGAGAACAAAGCGTTAAGCGGACAATTTCAGGCATTGAATCCATTTTAATTTTTGGGGGTGGCAATGGGGCTTTTCGAACAGGATTATCCGCGGGATCTGCGCGGCTACGCGGGCAACCCGCCGCACGCGCGGTGGCCGAATCAGGCACGCATCGCCGTGCAGTTTGTGCTCAACTATGAGGAAGGGGCGGAAAACCACGTTCTGCACGGCGATGCCGGATCCGAGCAGTTCCTGTCGGACATCATCGGCGCGGCCAGCTACCCGGACAAACACATGTCGATGGACTCCCTCTACGAATACGGCAGCCGCGCCGGGTTCTGGCGGATCCACAATGAATTTCAGAAACGCGGCCTGCCGCTGACGGTCTTTGGCGTGGCGATGGCGCTGGCGCGTCACCCGGAGATTGTTGAGGCGATCAAAGCGGCGGATTACGACGTGGTCAGCCACGGCTGGCGCTGGATCCACTATCAAAATATGGACATCAGCCTGGAGCGCGAACATCTGCACAAGGCGGTGCACGTTCTGACCGACCTGTTCGGCAAGCCGCCAGCGGGCTGGTACACCGGGCGCGACAGCCCCAACACGCGCCAGCTGGTGGTGGAGCACGGTGGTTTTGACTACGACAGCGACTACTACGGCGACGATTTGCCCTTCTGGACGGAAGTGGCCTGCAGTGACGGCTCCCGCAAGCCGCACCTGATCGTGCCGTATACGCTGGATGCGAACGACATGCGCTTTGCGACCGCGCAGGGATTTAACACCGCCGAGCAGTTTTATACGTATCTGAAGGACAGTTTTGACGTGCTGTACGAAGAGGGGGAAAGCGCGCCGAAGATGATGTCCATCGGCATGCACTGCCGCCTGCTCGGGCGACCGGGGCGTTTTCGCGCGCTGCAGCGGTTCCTGGATTACGTTGAGCAGCACGAGCGGGTGTGGGTCTGTACCCGCCAGCAGATTGCCGACCACTGGCGGGACGTACATCCGTTTCAGAAGTAAGTGTGCGATGTTTTGCCGGGTGGCGGCTGCGCCTTACCCGGCCTACAGGACCCGCAGAGCATACGGGACATTGTAGGCCTAGTAAGCGCAGCGCCACCGGGCGGGTTTTCAGCGTTACACCATCAAACTCACCTGCGCCGCCACGATGCGCCACCCGTAGGCAAACCGCACCCACGTCTGCTGCTGGCGGCCAATGCGTTCTGTGCTCTCGCGGGTAAACTCGGTGCTGCACACGGCATAATCCTCCCCGAAGGTGGTGATGACGGTGTGGCGCAGCGTCCGCTGCAGCCCGGCGGCGGGGCGCGCCGCACGAAAAGCGCGGATTTCATCGATCCCGTAAAGGTTTTCACCGGCCCCCAGCCGCACCGTGTTTTTGTCGTGCCAGAACAGCTCGTCCAGCACCGCAACGTTGTTGCTCACCAGCGCGTCCTCATAGCGGTAAAACGCGGCCGTCACCTCGGCAACCACCCACGGGAGGTTAATGTCATCGTGATTCATCATGTTGCTATCTCCGCCGGACGGGCATCGGTGATGCCGCTCTCTTCCAGAACCCGCGCGACGCGCAAGCAGGCCTGCTCGTTAAACGGCGCGGCAATCAGCTGCAGGCCAATGGGCGCGCCCTGCGCGGTGCGCAGCGGAACGGTGGTCACGGGCAGGCCTAAAAACGAAATCGGCTGGGTCAGCATCCCCATGCTGGCGCGGATGGGAAGCGGCTGACCGTTAATCTCCATGGTCTGCTCGCCGATACGCGTGGCGCTGCGCGGCGTTGCCGGGGCAATCAGCACGTCGGCTCGTGCAAACAGCGCGTGAAACGCCTGCCGTGCCTGCGCGCGAAACCGCTGGGCCTGAATGTACCAGGCAGAGGGGATCATCGCCCCGGCCAGCAGGCGTTCGCGGGAGTGCGGCTCAAAACGCTCGGGCTCCCGGCGAAGCGCGGGCAGGTACTGATTTCCACCCTCGGAGGCGCTGATGATAAACGCCGCGGAGCGCGCCAGCTCGGCGTCAGGAAACAGAAGCTCATCCTGCACGTCGAGCGCCTTCGCCACTCGCGCCACGGCGTCTCTGGCGTCCGCGTCGCACCAGGTGGTGAAGTAGCCGCCGAGCACCGCGCAGCGCAGGCCGTCAAGCCCGCGGTCAAGCAGGGGGCGCGTCTGTTCGCGCGAGCTCTCTGCCTGAAAACCGTCGCTGGTGTCCCGGCCCTGCAGCGCGTCGTACACGGACGCCAGGTCGCATACGCGGCGGGCGAAGGGGCCGATATGATCCAGGCTTGCGACAAACGGATGGCTGCCGGATCGCGACAGGCGGCCAAAGGTGGGCTTGAGGCCGTAGATGCCGCACAGGGAGGCCGGAACGCGAATCGATCCGTTGGTGTCGGTACCGAGCGAAAAGTGCACCAGCCCGGCGGCCACCGCGGCGGCTGAACCGCCGGACGACCCGCCCGCAATGCGCGTCAGATCGTGCGGGTTACGCGTCGCGCCGTAGTGGCTGTTCTCGGTGGTAAAGCCGTAGGCGTAGGCGTCCATATTGACCATCCCGGTCAACAGCCCGCCCGCGCTGCGCAGCTGGCGCACGGCGAAGCTGTCGGCGGCCGCGGCGGGGCGCTGGCTGAACAGCTCGGCCCCGGCGAGGGTGGTGTGACCGGCAACGTCAAACAGGTTCTTCACCGCGTAGGGTACGCCCGCCAGCGGCGGCAGGGGACGCTTTTCCCGTCGCAGGGTATCAATATTGTGGGCCTCGGCGAGCATGCGTGCTTCCGTCACGGCGGTCCAGGCGCCGATCTGCGGATTCACGCGCGCAATCGCCTCCAGCGTCTGGCGGGCAATTTCGCGAGCGCTCAGCTCGCCCGCGCTCAGCGCCTGCTGGATCGCGCTGATACTCATCTCGTGTAGCGTCATGCTTTATACACTCCTGCGATCTCCAGACGGTCGTCGAGCGGCAGCGCCATCAGCGGGGCGGCCATGCTGGCTATGCGGCTGAACTGCAGCTGCAGCTCGGCGCGGCGGGCGTCATCCAGCGTCACGCCGAGTACGGTTTCCATCTGCGCCAGGTACGCCTGCCAGTCGGGTTGGTGTGTCGTCATTGTTTTCTCCTCAGAATCCGGCGGCCGCGCCGTTGCTGCGCGGGTCAAATGCCCCTTCAAACAGCCCGTTGGGGTGGCGAACAATGGCGCCCGCGTGGCCCATGGCTTCACTAAAGTCAGGGAATAGCTCCACCTCGTGACCGAGTGCCCGCAGGCGCGCGACCGTCTCGGGTGAAAAACGCCCTTCAAGCTTTAAGGTGTCTGAGGTTTGCCCCCAGGTGCGCCCCAGCAGCCAGCGTGGGCGGGTGATGCTCTCCTGCAGGGGGATGCCCTGGACAACGTAGCGGGTAAAGAGCGCGGCCTGGGTTTGCGGCTGTCCGTCGCCGCCCATCGAGCCGTAGACCATCACGCGCCCGTCCTTCAGACGCGCCGCCGCCGGGTTCAGGGTGTGGAACGGCTGTTTGCCCGGCGCGAGGGCCAGAAGATGGGCGGGATCGAGGCTGAAGGATGCGCCCCGGTTCTGCCAGACGATGCCGGTATCGGGCAGGACAACGCCGCTGCCGAACTCGTGATAAAGGCTCTGGATAAACGAGACGGCAAGCCCGCTGCTGTCCATCACCCCCATCCACACCGTATCGCCGGGGCCTTTTCCGGTTCCCCACGGCGCCGCGCGACTGTCGTCAACCCTGTCGGCAAGCGCCTGCAGGGCGGCGGGATCCAGCAGTTTCTGAACATCGGTTTTCAGCGCGCGCGGGTCGGTGATGTGGGCATCGCGCAGGCCAAAGGCCAGCTTGGTGGCTTCCACGATGCGGTGAAGGGTTTCGGCGTCGTCGGCCTCCGCCATGTTCAGGCGATCGGTGATGCCGAGTATCGCCAGCGAGACCAGCCCCTGCGTTGGCGGGGCGTGGTTAAAGATCTCTCCCTGCTGATGCTCCAGCTTCAGCGGCGTGGTGCGCCGGGCCGCGTGGGCGTTGAGATCGGCCAGCGTCACGGGGAGACCCAGCGTCTCCATGCCGTGCGCCAGTACGTTCGCCAGCGGGCCGCGATAAAAGCTGTCGAGACCCTCTTCCGCCAGACGCGTCAGGGTCGTGGCCATGGCGGGCTGGTAAAAGCGGCTCCCGACCTGCGGCGGCTTACCGTCCACCAGCCAGGTTTCCGCGAAGCCGGGGATGGCCTTCAGCTCGTCGAACTTGCTGGCCGTGGCGTGGGCCTGAGAGGCCGTGACCGGGGTGCCGTTCTGCGCATAGTCAATGGCGTCGGCCAGCAGGCGGGCCAGCGGCAGCGTTTTGCCGGTCATTTCGCGCGAGACCTTCAGCGCCTCGTCCCAACCGCTTACCGTGCCGGCGACGGTCAGCGCCGCCTGCGGTCCGCGATGGGGGATCTGCGTGAGCCCATCGTAGGCGGCCAGCGTCGCGCGCGATCCCGCCGCGCCGCTGGCGTCAATGGCGATGGGGTCGCCTTCCGGCGGCACGATAAGCCAGAAACCATCGCCGCCCAGCCCGTTCATATGCGGGTAAACCACGGCGATGGTGGCCGCTGCCGCGACCATCGCCTCTATCGCGCTGCCGCCTTCGCGCAGCACCGCCAGCGCGCTCTGGCTGGCAAGATTGTGGGGCGCAACGGCCATGCCGTGCGTGGAGACATTACTTTGCATGAAGCGTCCTCGTAACCCTGAAAGTCACAAGGTGCTGCAAAAGCTGTTCCAGTTCTGAAAGAAAAGTTTCATTAAACTGGCACGTATAATGAATACATACAAAAAAGGTACAATGTAATGAAACAAAAGTTACAGAGGCGCTATGGAACAGTTAGATGAACGTCTGAAAGCACAATACCCGTCGCTGTCGCCGCAGGAGCAGCGGGTGGCGGACTTTATATTCGACCATTTTGACGATCTGATTAGCTACAACAGCGCCGAGCTTGCGCAGCTGAGCGGGGTGTCGAAAGCCACGGTGAGCCGTCTGTTTAAGCGGCTGGGCTATGAGAAATATAAGGACATGCGCGACGAGCTGCGCACCCTGCGTCAGAGCGGAATGCCGCTCACCGATAACCGCGACGCGGTGCAGGGCAACACGCTGCTGGCGCGCCACTATAAGCAGGAGATGGCGAACCTGACCCAGTGGGTCAATGCCCTTGACGCGCAGCAGTTTGCCGACGCCATAGCCTGCATGGTCAGGGCGCGGCGCATCGTCATTATCGGCATGCGTAACGCTTATCCGGCGGCGCTTCATCTGCGCCAGCAGCTGCTGCAGGCGCGCGGTCAGGTGCTGGTGCTGCCGCAGCCGGGGCAGAGCCTGAGCGAGGAGCTGGTGGACTTAACGCCGGACGATCTGGTGGTGATGATGGCCTTTCGCCGTCGCCCGCGCATCATCCGTCCGCTGCTGCAGCAGCTTCAGAGCAGCGGTATTCCGGTGCTGCTGATGTGCGAGCCGCAGGCCCACAGCCTGTTTCCGCTGGCGAGCTGGCGGCTCTGCACCCCGCTGGACAGCGTCTCCGCCTATGACAGCTATTCGTCGGTCAACAGTCTGATCAACCTGCTGGCGAACGCCTTCCTGCATGACATTCTCGATAAGGGCCGTCCGCGCATTCACGAGATCGCCTCCCTCTACCAGCAGCTGGACGAACTCGAACAGCGATAATGGGGCATCAGGGTGGTGCTTTGCATTAAAATGGTGCATAAGGGCGGGGCGAAAATGGAGAGCGTTTTCGCCCCGCCCGCGTTTTATCAGGCTTTATTAGAAAAATCCCCGCTTCGCCTTATCTGGCACATTAGTTGCAAAAACACCTTCAAAGAATCTTTTGTTTCATGTTAACGTTACGGGGAAGCACCATGAAAAAACTGTTAATTGCACTGGCCGGGGCCGCATGCCTCTTCACACAGCTGCCGGCAAAGGCTGACCAGCTTCAGGATATCGAGAAGCGCGGCACGATTCGCATTGCCGTTCCGCAGGACTTCCCGCCGTTTGGCTCGGTGGGGACCGATCTGCAGCCGCAGGGCTATGACATCGACATGGCGCGCTATCTCGCCAAACAGATGAAGCTCAAGCTGCAGCTGGTGCCGGTGACCAGCGCCAACCGCGTGCCGTACCTGCAAACCGACAAGGTGGATCTGGTCATTTCAAGCCTCGGCAAAAACCCGGAGCGCGAGAAGGTGATCGACTTCAGCCGCGCCTACGCGCCGTTCTTCCTCGGCGTGTTTGGCCCGAAAGGGGCTGAACTGAAGGACGCCGCCGCGCTGAGCGGAAAAACCATCGGCGTGACGCGCGGGGCGGTGGAGGACATGGTGCTGACCGGCCTGGCGCCGAAAGATGCCAACGTGAAACGCTACGAAGACAACAACACCACGCTCTCCGCCTACCTCTCTGGCCAGGTGCAGTACGTGGCGACCGGCAACCTCGTGGTGGCGGCCATTTCGCGCCAGAACGCGGCGAAAGCCCCGGTCCCGAGCTTTATGCTGAAAGACTCGCCGTGCTTCATTGGCCTGAAGAAAAATGAACCGGCCCTGAAGGCAAAGGTGGACGCGCTGATTGAGCAGGGCATCAAGGACGGCACGCTGAACGGCCTGTCTGAGCAATGGCTGAAGGCCCCGCTGCCGGCAAACCTTGGCGCCTGAGCCGATGACGGAGCAACTTGATTTTTCAGCCCTCTGGCCGCACTGGCCGGCGCTGCTGGCGGGATTGTGGGTCACCATTCAGCTGACGGTGATGGCGACCGTCGGCGGGCTGGCAACAGGGATTGTCGGGGCGGCGATCCGCAGCGGACGCACCACCTGGTTTAGCCGGATCTGGGGCGCGTACGTGGAAATCATCCGCAACACGCCGTTTGTGGTGCAGCTGTTTTTCATCGTCTTCGGCCTGCCGAATCTGGGCCTGAAGATGACGGCGGGGGAAGCGGCGCTATTGGCCATGGTGGTGAACCTGGGCGCGTACAGCACCGAGATTATCCGCGCGGGCATTCAGGTCACGCCGAAAGGGCAGTGGGAGGCCGGGCGCGTGCTGGGGCTGACCCGTCTGCAGACCTTTATTCGCGTGGTGCTGCCGCCCGCGCTGCAGCGCATTTACCCGGCGCTGGTGAGCCAGTGCATCATCGTGATGCTCGGCTCGTCGGTGGTGTCGCAGGTCTCGTATGAAGAGCTGACCTTCGCCGCCAACCTGATCCAGTCCAGAACGTTTCTGAGCTTTGAGGTTTATCTGGTGACCACCGGGATTTACCTGGCGCTGTCGATTACCCTGCGCCAGCTGATGATGGCGGCAGGACGCAAATGGCTGGGGGTGCAGGCATGATGACCACCTTTACCGACTGGGACATTATTCGCAACCTGCTGCTGGCCGGACGCTGGACGGTGCTGCTGTCGCTGGTGGCGTTTGTCGGCGGGGCGGTGGTAACGCTGCCGCTCCTGCTGCTGCGCCTGACGGGCGGGCGCACGGTGAAGCGCATCATCCGCGGCTATATTGAGCTGTTTCAGGGCACGCCGCTGCTGATGCAGCTGTTCCTGGCCTTCTTCGGCGTGGCGCTGTTCGGCATCGACGTCTCGCCGTGGACCGCCGCCTCGCTGGCGCTGACGTTTTACACCAGCGCGTTTCTGCTCGATATCTGGTACGGCAGCATTCGCGCGCTGCCGAAGGGGCAGTGGGAAGCGTCGCGCTGTCTGGGGCTGACCTTTGGACAGACCCTGTTTCGCGTGGTCGCTCCGCAGGCGCTGCGCATCGGCATTGCGCCGACGGTCGGCTTTGCCGTGCAGGTGATCAAAGGCACCGCGCTGGCGTCGATCATCGGCTTTGTCGAGCTGACCAAGGCCGGGACCATGCTGACCAACGTGACCTATCAGCCGTTTAAGGTCTTTGCGCTGGTGGCGCTGGGCTACTTTATTCTGTGTTATCCGCTGTCGCGCTACAGCCGCTATCTGGAGACGAAATTCAATGCCTCTCATCACCATTAATCAGGTGCAGAAGTACTACGGCGATAACCACGTGCTCAAGGGCGTCGATCTGGATATCGACATGGGCCAGGTGATCTCCATCATCGGGCGCAGCGGATCGGGCAAAAGCACGCTGCTGCGCTGCATCAACGGCCTTGAAGGCTATCAGGACGGCAGCATCAAGCTGGGCGGCATGACCATTACCGACCGGGATTCCCAGGCGCGTGAAATCAGCCGCTCGGTCGGGATGGTGTTCCAGAGCTTCAACCTGTTCCCGCACATGACGGCGCTGGAGAACGTGATGCTCGCCCCGCGTCGGGTGCTGAAGAAAAGCGCCGCCGAATGCCGCGAATTGGCCCAGCGCATGCTGGAGAAAGTGGGGCTTGGCGATCGTCTGGATTACTACCCGTCGAGCCTGTCCGGCGGCCAGCAGCAGCGCGTGGCGATTGCCCGCGCGCTGGCGATGTCGCCGAAAGTGTTACTCTGCGACGAGATCACCTCCGCCCTCGACCCGGAGCTGGTGGGCGAAGTGCTCAAGGTGCTGGAGCAGCTGGCAGCCGAGGGGATGACGCTCATACTGGTTACCCATGAAATGAATTTTGCCCGCGAAGTGGGCGACCGCGTGGTGTTTATGCACCAGGGGAAAGTCTGGGAGCAGGGCGACAGCAAAACGCTGTTCGCCAACCCGCAGACCACGGAACTGAAGCAGTTCATCTCCTCCGTGCGCGGCCTCAACTGATAAGGACTGAACAATGGATATCGCACACTTTCCGCAAATCAACCCGCCGCAGCGCCTGCTGATGGGGCCGGGCCCGATCAACGCCGACCCGCGCGTGCTGCGCGCCATGTCGAGCCAGCTGATCGGCCAGTACGATCCGGCCATGACACACTACATGAACGAGGTGATGGCGCTCTATCGCGGCGTGTTCCGCACCGAAAACCGCTGGACGATGCTGGTGGACGGCACCTCCCGCGCGGGGATTGAAGCCATTCTGGTCTCCGCCATTCGCCCGGGAGATAAGGTGCTGGTGCCGGTGTTTGGCCGCTTTGGTCACCTGCTGTGCGAAATTGCCCGCCGCTGCCGCGCGGAGGTGCATACCATCGAAGTACCGTGGGGCGAGGTGTTTACCCCGGACCAGGTGGAGGATGCGATTAAGCGTATTCGTCCGCGCCTGCTGCTGACCGTGCAGGGTGACACCTCCACCACCATGCTGCAGCCGCTCGCCGAGCTTGGGGCCATCTGCCGCCGCTACGACGTGCTGTTCTACACCGACGCCACCGCGTCGCTCGGCGGCAACGCGCTGGAGACCGACGCCTGGGGGCTTGACGCCGTCTCGGCCGGGATGCAGAAGTGCCTCGGCGGCCCGTCGGGCACGTCGCCGATCACCCTGAGCGCGCGGATGGAAGAGGCAATCCGTCGCCGCAAGTGCGTGGAGGAGGGTATTCGCACCGACGCCCACCGCGACGGCGACGAGGAGATGATCTACTCCAACTACTTCGATCTCGGCATGGTGATGGACTACTGGGGGCCGGAGCGGCTGAACCACCACACCGAAGCGACCACCGCACTGTTTGGCGCTCGCGAATGCGCGCGACTGATCCTGCAGGAGGGGCTGGATAACGGCATCGCCCGCCACAGGCTGCACGGCGATGCGCTGCTGAAGGGCATTCAGGCGATGGGGCTGGAGACCTTCGGCGACCTGAAGCACAAGATGAACAACGTGCTGGGCGTGGTGATACCGCAGGGCGTCAACGGCGACCAGGTGCGCAAGCTGATGCTGGAGGATTTCGGGATTGAAATCGGCACCTCGTTTGGCCCGCTGCAAGGCAAAGTGTGGCGCATTGGCACCATGGGCTACAACGCGCGCAAGGACTGCGTGATGACTACCCTGAGCGCGCTGGAGTCGGTGCTGAACTACCTCAAATTCACTACCACCCAGGGGGCCGCCATGCAGGCCGCGTGGGACCACTATCGTCGCGAGACGCCGCAATGAGCCCGGCGGCAGAGCGGGTGATGGCGCGCGCCGACGCGCTGGCCGCCATCAGCGAAACCCCGGACGGCCTGACGCGGGTCTATCTCTCCACGCAGCATCTCCAGGCCAACCAGCTGGTTGGAGAGTGGATGCGCCAGGCGGGCATGACCGTCTGGCAGGACAGCGTGGGCAATATCTGTGGACGCTACGAGGGCGCGCAGGAGGGGGCGCAGGCGGTGCTGCTCGGCTCGCATCTGGACACCGTACGCAACGCCGGGCGCTACGACGGCATGCTCGGGGTGCTCACCGCCATCGAAGTGGTGGATAGCCTGCACCAGCAGGGGCGGCATCTGGCGCAGGCCATCGAGATTGTCGGCTTTGGCGACGAAGAGGGAACCCGTTTTGGCATCACCCTGCTGGGCAGCCGTGGTCTGACGGGCACCTGGCCGCAGGGCTGGCTGGAGACGTGCGATGCCCAGGGCATCAGCGTGGCGCAGGCGATGGTGCAGGCGGGGCTCGATCCCACTCGCGTGGCGCTCGCGGCACGCCATCAGGAGGATTTCAGCGCCTGTCTGGAACTGCATATCGAACAGGGACCGTGTCTGGAGCAGGAAGGGCTGGCGCTGGGCGTGGTGGAAGCCATCAACGGCGCGCGCCGCCTCAACTGCCGCTTCACCGGCGAGGCCGGGCACGCCGGTACCGTGCCGATGAACCATCGTAAGGATGCTCTGGCCGCCGCCGCCGAGTGGATGGTGCTGATTGAAAACACCACCCGGCAGCAGGGCGGCAACCGGGTGGCGACGGTCGGAGAACTGCGCTGCCTGCCCGGCGCGGTCAACGTCATCCCCGGCGAGGTTGCGCTCTCGCTGGATATTCGCGGCCCGCAGGATGCCCCGCTGGACGCGCTGCTCGCTGAACTGCTGGCGCAGGCGCAGGCGATCGCCGCCCGTCGCGGGCTGAGCTTCAGCGCCGAGGAGTTTTACCGGATCGCCGCCACGCCGTGCGATGCGCGTATGCAGCGCCTGCTGGGCGACGCGGTTGAATCGGTGCAGGGGCGCTCGTTATCCCTGCCCAGCGGCGCCGGGCATGACACCATCGCCCTGGCGGAACGCTGGCCGGTGGGGATGCTGTTTGTGCGCTGTAAGGGCGGGATAAGCCACCATCCGGCGGAATCGGTGATGGCTGAGGATGTTGCCCTGGCGATTGAGGCATTTGGGCAGGCGGTGAGAGCGCTTGGTGCGATCTGATTGTTGCCCGGCGGCGCTGCGCTTGCACGGGTCTACGAGATGGGTAGGCCGGGTAAGCGGCAGCGCTACCCGGCAAGGAATCACATCACTCCAGCCCCAGCGTATATTGCGCGATCTTAAAGTAGATAATCAGCCCGGTACCGTCGATCAGCGTCGCGATAAACGGCGCGGAGACGACCGCCGGGTCAATGCCGCAGCGCTTGAGCACCATCGGAATGACCGACGACACGATCGCACTCCACAGCGTAATGCACACCAGCGTCAGGCTGACGATGAGCGTAATCTCCAGCCCAATCCCCATCATCCAGGCGCGAATGCACCCGGCAATGCCGAGCGTCACGGCAATCATCAGCGAGGTGGTCATCTCTTTGCGCAGCACGCGGCCCACGTCGCGCAGATGAACTTCACCCAGCGCCATGGCGCGCACCAGCGTGGAGGTGATCTGCGTCCCGCTGTTGCCGCCCGTGCCGATCAGCAGCGGAATAAAGAATGCCAGCGCGATGGCGGACTCCAGCGCCTCTTCAAAATGCTGAATGACCGAGCTGGTGTAGGCTTCGGCGACAAACAGCAGCAGCAGCCAGACGGAGCGTTTCTTCCACAGGCTGAAGGCGCTGGTTTCCAGATAGGGCTTCTCCAGCGGCAGCGTCGCCCCCTGAAGCTGGGCATCTTCGGTGACGTCATCTTCCAGCAGATGGGCAATTTCGCGCTCGGTCAGGCAGCCGACGAGTTTGCCGTGGGTCACCACGGGCACGACATCTGCGTCGCCGTGCGCCAGCAGCCCTGCAACATCGGCACGTTCATCCTCCGGTTTGACCTGCAAAAACTGCGAAATCATCAGGCTTTTAATTGGCTGTACGGTATCTGTGGTCTGTAGCAGCTTGCGCACGGCAACCATCCCCGCAAGGCGGCCATTGTCTTCAATAAAAATATGCGACGGAATATCATCGTCTTTTAATTTTTTGAAGAATTGCTCGCGCGCCAGCGCCACGCATAATGCAATATCGAGGACGATAAAATCGGTATTCATATATTGCGCGACCGCGCTGTCATTGAATGCCAGGTTTTGGTTGTGAATAGCGTAAGACATAGTGAATTCCCTTTGAATAATAACATCTCTCAGGGGCGAGCAAGACAGGGCATGTCGAAGAGGAGATCCCCACGTCCTGGGTTCAGCACTGTACACCGTATCCCGCAAGGGAAGTTATACTGACAAAGCCTTGATTCGACAGTGCCTGTTTTACCCTGTGCCGGTTCTCTCGAACCTACCAGAGCGATAACGTGTATTTGTACAGGAGCCTCGCCATAACGAGATCGTTGTAAAACGAGAGGGATAATACGCCTGTTTAAATTTAGCGCTCAGAAAATTAAATAATGTTTAAGAACGGTTTAGAAAAATCTTATTAATAAAATGTTGAGGGTTTATTTAAGGTTATTCATTTTAAATGGAGAATTAAATAATTAACGGGGGAGAGGAAAATGGCGTGGCTTGATCATCTGCTGAATCATTTTGCGCTGTATCCGGCACATCTGTTCGCGCTGTTATTCGTGATGGCGCTGAGCAAATCCACGGTGCTGATCTCCTCCGTGCTGCCGCCCGCGTCGGTGATGTTGCTGGCGGGCATTACCGTCACCCAGGGGAGCATGCACCCGGCGCTGGCGTGGCTGGCCGTGGTGATGGGGGCGACGGCAGGTTCGATGCTGAATTACCATATCGGCCAGCTGATGGGGCACACCCGGCTGGTCACGCGCTTCAC
Organism: Enterobacter roggenkampii; assembly: GCF_001729805.1. NCBI lineage: Bacteria > Pseudomonadati > Pseudomonadota > Gammaproteobacteria > Enterobacterales > Enterobacteriaceae > Enterobacter > Enterobacter roggenkampii. The sequence continues at coordinate 1,664,251 of NZ_CP017184.1, forward strand.
GGCGAAGCATGCCGCTACGTTTTTACGGGTCCAGCATCAGCTACAAAAGAACGGCGTCATCGCCCTGTTTACGTCGCGCTTTCTGGCGGTGTTGCGCTATGTCGTGCCGCTGGCGGCGGGGATGCTCAGGCTGAACGCCGTCAAAGTCTACGCCGTCAGCCTGCTTTCCGCCTGCGCGTGGGCGGCGCTGTATGTCGGCGCGGTCACCGGCATCAGCGCCTTGTGAATTACAGACTTCCCATTCCGCCGTCCACCAGCAGCTCCGTTCCCACCGTGTAGCTCGACTCGTCGGAGGCCAGATAGAGCGCGGCTTTTGCCAGCTCCGTCGTCGAGCCCATTCTGCCGAGCGGCACCAGCTTGATGATTTCCGCCATCATCGCGTTAAGCGCCTCGTCGCTTAAGCCCGTTTTCGTAAACGCCGGGGTCTCCACCGGACCGGGGCTCAGGCCGTTGACGCGGATCCCGCGCGGCAGCAGCTCTGCCGACAGCGTGCGCGCCAGCGACAGCAGGGCGGCCTTGCTCGCGGCATACACGCTGCTGGTGGGCAGGCCGATGCGCGCGCTCACGGAGCCGCAGAGGATCACCGAGGACGGGTTGTTCAGCAGCGGCAGCAGCGCCTGGATTAAAAAGAACGGCCCCTTCAGGTTGATGTTCATCAGACGGTCCCAGGCCTCTTCCTGCCAGGCTTCCAGCGGCGCGTGCGTCACGTCGCCGGCGTTGAGAAACACCGCGTCCAGGCGCGGCCAGCGGGCGGCGAGGGTTTCCGCCAGCGCTTTTTGCGAGGCGATATCGCCCGCATCGGTCGGGATCACCCAGGCCTTATCGCCCAGAATGCGCTCAGCTTCGGCGAGGGTGTCCGGGTTGCGTCCGGTCACGGCGACGCGGGCGCCTTCGGCGATAAACGCCTGCGCGGTGGCAAGACCGATGCCGCTGGTGCCGCCGGTAATCAACGTATACTTATCGGTTAAACGACCCATGTTCTTCTCCTGAAATGTCACTGGAGAAAGCACTATAGAAACGTTAGTATCGAAAGGAAACCAGGTACCAAATGGATACTAACGAGGCAAGAGGTGTGCTATGGCAGAAATGCTGGGTGAGTGCTGTGAAAAAAAATCTGAGGCCTATACCTGCCCGATGACGCAGTTTGTCAACCTGATATCCGGCAAATGGGCAATCCCGATCCTTTATCGTCTTATTGTGATTAACACGCCTGTCCGCTTTGGCGATTTGCTGCGGGCGGCTGCACCCATCACCCAGAAAGAGCTGACGAAGCAGCTGCGACTGTTTGAACAGCGCGGGCTGGTGACGCGGACGGTCTACCCGGAGATCCCGCCGCGCGTGGAGTATCAGATTACCGGGCTGGGGTTAACCCTGCAGGATGCACTCTCACCGCTGGCCGCCTGGATGAGCGAGTACGGCGACCAGCTGGAGCGTTAGGCTACTGCTTTACGTAGCGCGGAGCCGGGATGCCGGTGCGCGCGCTGTTAAACAGCTCGAGGCGTGCCGCTTCGTAGCGGTCCCACAGGCTGACGTCATGCATCGGCGGGATGGTGATCGGTTCGCCCTGATCCAGACCCGCCAGCGACGCATCCACCATATCGTCGGTGGTCATCACCGATCCTTCCGGCAGATCGTCCACCGTGACGCCAGAATGGCTCCAGATCTCCGTCGCGGTCGCGGCGGGCAGCACGGCCTGAATGCGCACGCTGCTGTCGGCAAATTCTTCCTGCAGTCCGCGGGTAAAGCTCAGTACCCAGGCCTTGGTGGCGCTGTAGAGCGCGCTGCCCGCACGGACATGGAGCGATAACACCGAGGCGATATTGATCAGCGTGCCGCGATTGTTCCGCGCCAGTCGCGGGAGAATGGCGTAGGTCAGCCGCATCAGCGCCGTGGTGTTCAGGGTATTGATGGCCTGATGCTGCGCCACCTCGCCCGCGAGGAACGGCGCCATCTGCGCGGTGCCCGCGTTGTTAACCAGCGTATCAATGGCGGTATTGCTGCGCAGTTCCTCTTCCACCGCGCGGATCCCGGCTTCATCGGTGAGATCGGCCACCAGAATATCAACGGCCACGCCGTAGCGCGCGCGCAGGTCGGCGGCGAGGGTTTTCAGGCGATCCTCGCGGCGGGCGACCAGGACCAGGTTGGCACCGCGCGCGGCAAGGCGATCGGCATAGACGGCACCGATCCCGGAAGAGGCACCCGTGATCAGGGCGGTGGTGATTTGCGTAGTCATAATGCATTACCTCAGGCAAAGTGGGTTATTTGGTTTCAATATGAAACTGAATTAACTCTCTGCTATTTGGTTTTATAATGCAACCACATTGGCGAGATTTTTTTGCTTTTGCCTGGCGGGTGGGCTCAGGAGGGGAGTTTGGCCACGATCTCTTCAGGCGTCAGTTCGCGCCCGTCGTCAGCGATAAGCATCAGTTTTCGCAGCGGTTTGCGCTGTTCGCTATCGACGAGAACGGTGCCGCATTCGTTTTCCGCGAACAAAAATTCATTGCCCCACTGGGACAAGGCAACCAGCACGGTTTGCAGGGCGCGTCCCTTGTCGGTCAGGACGTATTCCTGCCAGGCGCTGCCGTCGGAGGCGGGCTGAAGCCGGAGGATGCCTTCGTCCACCAGCAGCTTGAGCCGCGTGGTCAGCATGTTTTTCGCGATACCGAGGCTTTTCTGAAACTCGCCGAAGCGTTTAATACCGCGAAGCGCGTCGCGAACGATCAGCAGCGACCACCAGTCGCCGATGATATCCAGCGAACGGGCGACGGGGCAGGTGCTCTCTTCAAGGCGGGTACGTTTCACAGCGAATTCTCCGGTGGGGTGTGGTTTTATTATAAAACTAATTGGCACACTCCGTAAGCACGTTAATCATCAGTTTGAGAAATGCTTCCCGGAAAATTGTGACGAACCTGTCACACTGAACGCGACATTTTAAAACGAGTGAGGAATTAGGGATGAGAAAAGCACTACTCGCGCTGGCAGTCGCCGGTTCCATTTCAGCAACGTTTGGCGTACAGGCGCAAGAGACGCCGGAAGGGTATCAGCTGGAGCAAGTTTTAATCATGAGCCGTCACAACCTGCGCGCGCCGCTGGCCAATAACGGCAGCGTGCTGGAGCAGTCCACGCCGAAGCAGTGGCCGGAGTGGGAAGTGCCGGGCGGCCAGCTCACCACCAAAGGTGGCGTGCTGGAGGTGTATATGGGGCACTACATGCGCGAGTGGCTGGCGCAGCAGGGGATGGTGAAGACGGGAGAATGTCCACCGGCGGATAGCGTTTATGCTTACGCCAACAGCCTGCAGCGCACCGTCGCCACCGCGCAGTTCTTCATTACCGGCGCGTTCCCGGGCTGCGATCTGCCCGTGCACCATCAGGAAAAAATGGGCACCATGGACCCGACATTCAATCCGGTGATTACCGATAACTCGCCGGAATTCCGCGAAAAAGCGCTCAAGGCGATGGAGTCCGAGCGGCAGAAAATGCAGCTTGGTGAAAGCTACAAGCTGCTGGAGCAGATGACCAACTACGCCGACTCGCCGTCCTGCAAAGAGAAAAAGGTCTGCTCGCTGGCGGACGCGAAAGATACCTTCAGCGCCGACTATGAAAAAGAGCCTGGCGTATCCGGGCCGCTGAAGGTGGGCAACTCGCTGGTGGACGCGTTCACGCTGCAGTATTACGAAGGCTTCCCGGCCGACCAGGTCGCCTGGGGCGAAATCAAAGCCGACCAGCAGTGGCGCGTGCTGTCGAAGCTGAAAAACGGCTATCAGGACTCGCTGTTTACCTCTACCGAGGTGGCGCAAAACGTGGCGAAACCGCTGGTGAAGTATATCGATAAAACGCTGGTCACCGAGCAGGCGAAAGCGCCAAAGATCACCCTGCTGGTGGGGCATGATTCGAACATTGCTTCCCTGCTCACCGCCCTCGATTTCAAACCGTACCAGCTGCACGACCAGCAGGAGCGCACCCCGATTGGCGGCAAGATTGTCTTCCAGCGCTGGCATGACAAAAATGCCAACCAGGAGCTGATGAAAATTGAGTATGTCTATCAGAGCTCAGAGCAGCTGCGCAACGCCAGCGTGCTGTCGCTGCAGTCTCCGGCGCAGCGCGTGACGCTGGAGCTGAAGGGCTGCCCGGTGGATGCGAACGGCTTCTGTCCTGTTGATAAATTCAATGCGGTGATGAATAACGCGGCGAAGTAAGAGAGAACCCCCGCTGAGGCGGGGGGAAACGCTTAAACGTTTTTACGTTCGATGGTTTGCTCACCCCAGAAGAGCGAGTCTTTGTCCGTTTTTTCGAAGGCGCGCACCAGCACTTCATCGTTGCCTTCTTCCCAAATCTGCTCGGCCAGCTTTTCATCGTATTTCGCGACTTCAAAGATAGCTTCGGCAATCTCCGGAGAGGTGTTGCGTAAACTTGCCCATTCGCCCACGTGGTGAGCTTTGGATTCTTGAGTTGGCATGCTTGTCCTCCTGTTGGGTGTTAGCCGTTGAGTTTTTTGGCCAGACCCGCGACGTATTCACCCTGATAGCGGGCGATAGACAGTTCTTCATTGCTTGGCTGGCGTGAACCATCCCCACCGGCAATGGTGGTTGCACCGTACGGCGTACCGCCGCGCACCTGGGAAATATCAAACAGCTCCTGCGCGCCGTAGCCAATTGGCACAATCACCATCCCGTGATGAGCAAGGGTAGTCCAGGTTGAGGTAATCGTCTGCTCCTGACCGCCGCCGGTCCCGGTAGAGCTGAATACGCTGGCGAGTTTGCCGTAGAGCGCCCCGGATGCCCAAAGTCCGCCGGTTTGATCGAGGAAGGTGCGCATCTGGCCTGACATATTGCCGAAGCGGGTTGGGGTGCCGAAGATAATGGCATCATAATCCGCCAGCTCCTGCGGGGTGGCGACCGGGGCGTTTTGTGTTTTTCCCCCGGCTTTCGCGAAGGCTTCTGCCTGCATGGTTTCCGGTACGCGTTTCACCACAACCTCAACGCCGTCAACCCTGTTTGCACCTTCTGCTACCGCGTGAGCCATGGTTTCAATGTGTCCATACATGGAATAATAGAGCACCAGAACTTTTGCCATTTTGCTTCACTCCTCGTTGGTTTCTCTGACAGCGGATCGCTGCGCTCTTTTAAAGATATGTCATCACAGCCAGACTGCAAAAATGAACGCCATTTATTTGATTTATAACAACATGAGGAGAAAAATGGCTTTGTAGCAAAATGATACAACTTTCCCGGTGCGGATTTTTAAAATGATAAGAAAGGCTTATGAATTACCGCCGCGTCATCTCACCCGAAAGACTGAGATCATGTTGCAGGATATTACCTTCGGCTTGCCGGATAACCTCATTCCACTAAGCTTAGTTTCACGCGGCACAGATAAAGGCGTTGTCCTTGAGCCGCGAGGTGAAAGAATCCTCTTTTACTGAATGCAATATGATGTCTAATGTTTCACACTCTGGAGGTTAGAGATGGCAAACCATCGTGGTGGTTCAGGTAATTTCGCAGAAGACCGTGAAAGAGCATCAGAAGCAGGCCGTAAAGGTGGCCAGCATAGCGGGGGGAATTTTAAAAATGACCCTCAGCGCGCATCTGAGGCTGGCAAGAAAGGGGGGAAAAACAGCCATGGCGGTAATAAGTAATTCGCCGGGTTGACTCCCTGCCGCCGGGTTTCCCCCGGCGGTTTTTTTATTTCTGCAACATTGAACTGTAACCAAAGGCAACGCACACTACAGAATTGTTCTCATTTCCTGGTGCCGCATGTCTGTCTCACGCTTTAAGTTCTCCGTAAAACCACAGGAAGCCATCCTCATTCTCATCACCATGTTTTGGGGCGGGACGTTTCTGGCCGTTCAGTACGCGGTGACCCTCAGCGATCCGTTCTTCTTTGTAGGCCTTCGCTTTGCGACGGCGGCGTTAGCCGTGGGGCTAATATCTTTTAAAACGCTGCGGGGTCTGACGCTGAAAGAGCTTAAGGCGGGCGTGGCGATTGGGGTGGCGATAGCCATGGGCTACAGCCTGCAGACGTGGGGATTGCAGACCATCTCCAGCAGCAAATCCGCGTTTATCACTGCCATGTATGTGCCGCTGGTGCCGCTACTACAATGGCTGTGCCTGGGGCGGCTGCCGGGTCTGATGTCCTGTATTGGCATCGTGCTGGCGTTTATCGGCCTGATTTTGCTTGCCGGGCCGGAAAACAATCTTCTGGCGCTGGGGCCGGGCGAGATCATTACCCTGATTGGGGCGATTGCCATTGCGGCGGAGATTATTCTCATCAGCGCGTGGGCGGGCAAGGTCGACGTCAAACGGGTGACGGTGGTGCAGCTCGCGACCGCGTCGCTGGTGGCCTTTGCGACCATGGTGCCGGCAGGAGAGTCCGTGCCGCCGATGTCCACGGGCCTGGTCGTGGTGGCGCTGGGGCTCGGTATCTTCAGCGCCATTATCCAGGTCACCATGAACTGGGCGCAGCGCAGCGTATCGCCAACGCGAGCAACGGTCATCTACACCGGCGAGCCGGTCTGGGCAGGGATTTTTGGGCGACTCGCCGGGGAACGTCTGCCGCTGCTGGCCCTGGTGGGCGCGGCGTTTATTGTCGCCGGGGTGCTGGTGAGCGAGTTGAAGTTAAAAAAACGACGTAAGGCGATTGCCGGGGTAGGTGCTGAACAAGGTGCAGATAGCTAACAACGCGCACGCTGCCCGTTTCGCCCGGCGGCGCTACGCTTGTGCGGGCCTACATCCCAACTGTAGGCCGGGTAAGCGTAGCGTCACCCGGCAAGAAAGTGAAACACATATCAGGTGGATGGGGTGATGGCTTCCCCTTGTGCCACATCCCCTTTCCGGCGGCTCAGCAGGGCGTTAAGCAGGATCGCGCCGAAGGTCGCCGTGCCAATCCCGCCGATCGTAAACCCGCCCAGCGTCAGGGCAAAATCGCCCGCGCCCAGCACCAGCGTGACCGCCACCATAATCAGGTTGCCATTCTGACTAAGGTCGACGCGATGCTGCACCCAGATGCGCGCCCCGGCCACGGCGATCAGCCCAAACACCACGATTGATGCCCCGCCGATGACCGGTGACGGAATGGTATGGATCAGCGCGCCGAATTTCGGCGAGAAGCCGAGCAGCATCGCCATCACCGCCGCCGCCACGAAGACCAGCGTCGAATAGACTTTGGTCACCGCCATCACGCCGATATTCTCGGCATAGGTGGTAACGCCGCTGCCGCCCACGGAACCGGAGAGCATGGTCGCCAGCCCGTCGCCGACGAACGCGCGGCCCATATACGGGTCCATGCTGCGTCCGGTCATCCCCGCGACCGCCTTCAGGTGACCCAGGTTTTCCGCCACCAGGATAACGGCCACAGGGGCGATAAGCATCATCGCCTGGGTGTTAAAGGTGGGGGAGGTGATCTGCGGCAGGCCGAACCAGGCGGCCTGATGCAGCAGCGTAAAATCAACCGGCTTGCCGAGACCAAAAACGTTTGCCAGCAGGGCATATACCAGACAGGCGACAATCAACCCGACCAGGATCAGCAGCCGCTGGATCATGCCCCGCGTAAAGACCGCCACCAGACCGATGCACAGCACGGTCACGACGGCCATCCAGCTTTCAAAGGGCGAGCCGGAGACGCTTTTCACCGCAATCGGTGCAAGGTTCAGACCGATCGCCATTACTACCGCGCCGGTGACGACGGGGGGCATCATGCGTTCGATCCAGCGCGTGCCGATCTTCATTACCACCAGACCAATCAGGGTATACACCAGACCGCAGGCGATGATGCCGCCGAGGGCCACGCTCAGGTTGGGGTTGATTCCCTGGCCGTTAAACCCGGTGGTGGCGATCACCACGCCGACAAAGGCGGCGCTGGATCCCAGATAGCTGGGCACGCGCCCGCCGGTGACAAAAAAGAACAGCAGGGTGCCGATACCGGACATCAGAATCGAGAGGTTGGGATCGAGTCCCATCAGCATCGGCATTAGCACCGTGGCGCCAAACATGGCGACCGCGTGCTGGACGCCCATCACCATCGTCTGCCCGAGCGGGAGGCGTTCATCCGGCGCGACCACGCCAGCTTCTGTGGAGGTCGATTTCAACTGCCAGTGGGGAAATCCGAACATGGTCTGTCTCCTTAGAGCGCCTTAACAGGCGGGTCGCATCAGCGCGTGGTAGCCGCGGTCAAACCACACCAGCCCTTGCGGCGCCGGGTGGCGAATAATCGAAACGATGTCGCAGAACAGAATGTCATGGGTGCCGACGCTCACCACCTGGCTGATGCGGCAGTCAAACGAGGCCAGCGCATCCTCCAGACGCGGACAGCCCGTGTCGCCCGTTTGCCAGCGGGCGGCGGCGAAGCGTTCTTCCATTGGCGTTTTGCCGCCAAACAGGTTTGAGAGCGGCTCCTGTCCGGCGCTGAGGGTATTCACGCAAAGGGTGCGGTTTTCGCTGAACGTCGGCCAGACGGACGCGCCGCGGTTCAGGCACACCAGCAGGGTGGGCGGTGAATCCGTAACGCTGCACACCGCGCTGGCGGTGAAGCCTGCCAGCCCCGCCGGGCCGTCGGTGGTGATGATGTTCACCGCCGCGCCAACGCAGGCCATGGCGTCGCGAAAGGTTTGCTTATCCGGTGTCGTCATGATCGCTCCTTACGCCAGCCCGCAGGCATCGTCGAAGGTCAGGCGCGGCAGGCGCCCGTAAAGTTTGCCCGGGTCGCCGTAGCCAATGTTGATCAGAAGATTGCTTTTAAGCGTCGTGCCGGTGAAAAAGGCCTCGTCGACCTTTTGGCGGTCAAAGCCCGACATCGGGCCGGTGTCCAGCCCCAGCGCGCGACAGGCGAAAATCATGTACGCGGCCTGCAGAGAGCTGTTGCGAAAGGCGGTTTCTTCCGCCAGCGCGGGGCTTGCGGTAAACCAGCTTCTGGCATCGCCGTGCGGGAACAGTTCAGGCAGGCGCTCGTAGAATTCACTGTCCCAGGCCACAATCGCCGTGACCGGGGCGGTGAGCGTTTTCTCCAGATTGCCGCTGGAGAGCGCCGGGCGGAGCTTCTCTTTTCCCTCCGCGCTTCGCACAAACACAATCCGTGCCGGGGAGCAGTTGGCCGAGGTTGGCCCCCATTTCATCAGGTCGTAGATTTCGCGCAGCGTCTCGTCGGTGACGGCAATATCCTGCCAGCCGTTATGGGTGCGGGCGCCGGTGAACAGGGTTTCCAGCGCGGCGGGGGTAATGGCTTCGCTCATTAAGGCTCCTTATAAAGCGTGTTCATGACTGTGCAGCAGGCTGGCAAGCCCGTTCAGCAGCAGGGTGTTAAAGGTGTCCGGCTCGGTGACGTTGCAGGCATGTCCGCCCTGACGCATCACCGCGCTGTGGCTGTGCGGGATGGCCGCCTGCAGCTCAGACGAGCAGACAGAGGGCACCAGCATGTCGTCGGCGGAACAGATGATCTGGACCGGGCAGCGGATGCGTGCGGCGTGGCGGCTGAAGTCGGCCTTTTTCAGGGCGCTGAGCCGGTGCAGCAGGTTGGCTTTTCCCTGAAAGTGGGCCAGCGCTAGCGCTTCTTCGGCCTCCAGACGGGGGGCGCGAGCGGCCATCCAGTCTGCCGGGTAGAGAAACAGCGGCTGCGCCTCAACCCACGCCTGCGGGCCGCCGTAATGCAGCAGGCGCTCGCGGATCTGAAAGCAGCGGCGGGTATGCGCGCTGAGGGTCAACCAGCCGTTGACGCACACCAGCGCGGTGAGGGCGTCGGGGCGGTCGAGGGCCAGCTGCAGGCCGACCAGTGCCCCCAGCGCATGGCCGACGACGCTGTAGCGGGCAATCCCGGCCTCAGCCAGCGCCTGGGCCAGTTCGTCCGCCATCTGTGCCAGGCTGTATCCTTCCGGCAGGGCGTCGGGGTTATTGCCCGTTCCGCGCTGGTCATAACACACCACCTGATACTCGGGTTCCAGCGCGGCCAACTGGGGCAGCCAGTAGCTGCCGCTGCCGCCGAGACCGGCAATAAGGACCACCGCGGGCGCACCCTCATACGGGGGCGGTGAGACGGAGAGTTTCATGCCTGCCTCACTTCGCGATGTGCGCAACGGTGGCGATCTCAACCAGCGCGTCCGGCTTCACCAGCCCGCACTGAATGCAGAATCGGGCCGGCTTATCGCCGGGGAAGAACTCCGCGTAGATTTCGTTAATCGCGGCGTAGTTTTTCCAGTCGGTAATAAAGATGCTGTTGAAGGTCACGTCTTCCATCGTGCCACCCGCCGTTTCGATCACGGTTTTGATCGTCTCCAGCACGTGGCGGGTTTGCGCCTTTGGGTCGTTGATAAACACCACGTTGTTGTCTTTATCAAACGGCAGCGTGCCGGAGACATACACCACGCCGTCGGCAAGGGTGCCGGGGACAAACGGGGCGATGGGCGTGCTGGTGCCCGGCGGGATGATTACGGATTTCGGCATCGTGTGTCTCCTCAGGCGATACGGGCGAGCGGAGGAGTCAGGGCGTCGCAGAACTCCGCAACGTTACTGACCCAGCCAAAAAAGGTTTCGATATTGAACAGGGCCGCCTTCTGGGCGAATTCCGGCCCGGCCTGATGGGTCGCGTCTTCCAGCACCACGCCGAAATACTCGAGGAAAAAGCCGTCGCGCAGGGTCGACTCCACGCAGACGTTGGTGGCAATGCCGGTGAAGACCAGATGGCGAATGCCCCGGCTGCGCAGCAGGCTGTCGAGCGGGGTGTTGAAAAAGCCGCTGTAGCGCGGTTTCGGCAGGACGATATCGTCCGCCTGCGGGACCAGCTCATCCACCAGCTGATAATCCCAGCCGCCCTTCGCCAGCAGCTTGCCCTGCAGTTCGGGCCGCTTGCGCATGGTTTTCAGGGCGTTCGACTTGTGGAAGTTCGGTGAACCGGGGCCACCGGCCTCAACGTACTGGTCGTCCCAGCCGTTCTGGAACCATATGATAAGCATGCCCGCGGCGCGCGCGGCGGCGACGGCGGTTTTAATGTTCTCAATCACAGGCCGGGTGGCGGAGACGTCGAACCCCGCCAGATCCAGATAGCCGCCCTGACTGGCGTAGGCGTTTTGCATGTCCACCACGATCAGCGCGCTTTGCTGGGGCGCGAAGGTGATGGCTTCCGGGCGTGCGTTAAGTGTCGTCATTACGCCACCTCCTTCGTGACGGCAGGGATGTGGGCGCGGCACTGCATCAGCGGCTGGATGCGCTCGCCGAAGGTCTCCACGCCGGTGAGGAAGTCATCGAAGGTCAGCAGGACGCCTTCCGCACCGGGAACGGCCGCCACTTCATCGAGCATTCTGGCGACGCTGGCGTACGAGCCGACCAGCGTGCCCATGTTGATATTGACCGCGGAGGTCGGGTCGGCCATCTGACGAACGTTGGTATCCGCCCCGGAGCGGGTGTCCTTCTGGCTCTGCTCGGTGAGCCAGCTCAGGGCTTCCTCGTCGGCGCCGTCCTTATAGCGCTCCCATTTCGCGCGCGCGGCGTCGTCGGTTTCGTCGGCAATCACCATAAACAGCACGTAGGAGCCCACGTCGCGCCCGGTTTTGTCGGCGGCTTCTTTCATGCGCGCGGCGGTCGGGGCGAAGGCGGCAGGCGTGTTAACCCCTTTACCGAAGCAGAAGTTAAAGTCGGCGTATTTCGCCGAGAACTCCATTCCCGCGTCGCTCTGCCCGGCGCAAATCACCTTCATCGGCACCGAGGGCTGCGGGCTGACGCGGCAGTCGTTCATGGTGAAGAAGTCGCCCTTGAAATCGCTTTTACCGGTACCCCACAGGTCGCGGAGGACCTGCACGTACTCGGTCAGGTAGTCGTAGCGGCGAGAGAAGTAATCGTCGCCCGGCCAGAGACCCATCTGCTCGTACTCCGGTTTTTGCCAGCCGGTCACCAGGTTGACGCCAAAGCGTCCGCCGGAGATGGAGTCGATGGTGGAGGCCATGCGCGCCACGATCGCCGGGGGCAGGGTGAGGGTGGCTGCGGTGGCGTAGATCTGGATCCGCGAGGTGACCGCGGCCAGCCCGGCCATCAGGGTGAAGGACTCCAGGTTGTGATCCCAGAACTCGGTTTTGCCGCCGAAGCCGCGCAGTTTGATCATCGAAAGCGCAAAGTCGAAATGGTAGTGCTCCGCTTTCTGCACGATGGCTTTATTCAGCTCAAAGGTCGGCATGTATTGCGGTGCAGTGGTCGAGATAAGCCAGCCGTTGTTGCCGATGGGTACAAATACGCCAATTTTCATCACGAACCTCTCTTCATTACGTCGCAGGTGTAACGGTGTTTTTGCAAAGGCAGTGCCAGTTTTGAAAATGGCAGTGTTATTAATGTGTTAATCAGAGGTTGGTGGTTTGATGTGATTAAATGTGGACTAACTGGTCAAAAACATTGCACAGAAAACAGGCATTCATGCGCGATCGGGGTGCAGGATGTCGTGGCGAGACGGGGGTTTTGCTATGCTGAGGGCAACGCAGAATAAGGAGAGCGGGAATGACACAAGGCGCAGTGAAAACACCAGGTAAACGTTCGCAGGCGGTGAGCGCCAAGAAGCAGGCGATCCTCAGCGCGGCGCTGGAGACCTTTTCGCAGTTTGGCATTCACGGCACGCGCCTGGAGCAGGTGGCGGAGCAGTCCGGGGTATCCAAAACCAATCTGCTCTACTATTACCCGTCGAAAGAGGCGCTCTATGTCGCGGTGATGCAGCAGATCCTCGATATCTGGCTGGCGCCGCTGAAAGCGTTCCGCGAGGAGCTGGCCCCGCTGGTGGCGATCAGGGAGTACATTCGCCTGAAGCTGGAGGTGTCGCGCGATTACCCGCAGGCATCACGGCTGTTCTGCCTTGAGATGCTGCAGGGCGCGCCGCTGTTGCAGGCGGAGCTGACCGGAGATTTAAAGCAGCTGGTGGACGATAAGTCGGCCATTATCGCCGGATGGGTGGCCAGCGGAAAGTTGGCCCCGGTAGATCCGCATCATCTGATCTTTATGATTTGGGCCTCCACCCAGCATTACGCTGACTTTGCGGCCCAGGTCGAGGCGGTGACCGGAAAAACGCTCCAGGACGAAGCGTTTTTCCACAGCACCCTGGAAAACGTGCAGCGGATGATTATCGAAGGGATCCGCTTGCGCTAGTTCCCCGGTGGGAGAGGGCAGCTTAAGTCGCCCTCTTCACACTGCATCAGCGAGGCCAGAAACGCCTCGCGCTCCACGGTTTTCTCCGCCAGGCACTGATTCACGATCATCGGCTGAACGCTGCCGCCTTCCGTCCCCGAACCGATAAACGCACAGTCCGCGTCGCGCAGGGCAATCCAGGCCTGCTGCGCCTTTTTCAGCAGCTCGCGCTGAGGGGCTTCCGCACGCTTGACGGCGGCCTGATAGGTCTGGTTGAGCTTTTTGTCGGCAGCCTGATACTGCTGCGCGCTGCAGGTATTCAGTTCAACCTGGGTGGTCGCTTTGTCGCACTCGTCGGCCAGCGCGCTGGCGCTCAGCAGCAGCGCTGCGCCTGCGAGAAATACTCTTTTCATCATCCCCTCCGTGTAAAAAAGCCGGATGCGCTGCGCTTATCCGGCCTACGGTTGTTTTGTAGCCCCGGTAAGCGTAGCGCCACCGGGGAGAGTTTACACGATTAACCGATGGTCATCAGGCTGGCGTTACCGCCCGCTGCCGCGGTGTTGACGCTGAGCGAGCGCTCCACGTACAGACGCTCCAGCAGCAGGTTGGTCTCCCCGCGCGCGAAGCCCTGCACCGAAACAATCGCCCCGCTGCGGGCCGCAACCTGCTCGCACAGCTCGCGCAGCTGGTCAGAATCACCGTGATAAATCACGGCATCAAACGGCTGCGTCAGCAGCGCATCGGCTTTCGCGAAGTGAATGCGGGCCGAGACCGCTTTCGGCAGCTGTTTGGCCAGGTCGCGATGCAGCGCATCGTCCGGCCACAGCACTTCACACCCGGTGGCCATCGCGGCGGCCAGCTGTACCAGCGCGTCCTGCTCGTTATCCGCCACGCACAGAACGCGCTCGCGCGGCATCAGCGTCCAGGTATTGCGCTCGCCGGTCGGCCCCGGCAGCAGACGCTGCGTACCGGCCTGTGCCAGCTCGCCATACTGCTGCGCAATCGCACGCAGCTCTGGACGATTATCAGCCCACTTAATCAGCGCGTCCAGCGGCTGGGTCAGCACGGTTTTCAGCTGCGCATCCACCGGATACTCCGCATCCTGACGCGCCAGGGTAACGCCCAGCGCGTTCTCAGGACGGTTCGCCAGCAGACGGTACAGGTAGAGCGGACCGCCCGCTTTCGGACCGGTGCCGGAGAGGCCTTCACCGCCGAACGGCTGCACGCCCACGACCGCGCCAACCATGTTGCGGTTGACGTACAGGTTGCCTACTTTGGCGCTGCCGGTCACCTGCGCGATGGTCTCGTCGATACGGGTATGCACGCCGAGCGTCAGGCCATAGCCGGAGGCGTTGATCTGCTCAACCAGCTCGTTGAGGTTGTTACGGTTGTAGCGCACCACGTGCAGCACCGGACCGAAGACCTCTTTTTTCAGCTCGTCGAAGCTCGCCAGCTCGATAAGCGTAGGCGGCACAAAGGTGCCGGAACGCCACTCGCGGGCGTCTTCGCTGTTGTCTCGCACCGCCTGGAACACCGGACGGCCTTTCGCGCGCATGGCCTGAATGTGGTTTTCAATATTGGCTTTGGCTTCCGCATCGATCACCGGCCCGATGTCGGTGGTGAGACGGCCCGGGTTGCCCATGCGGCATTCGGCCATCGCGCCGCGCAGCATTTTAAGGGTGTGGTCCGCCACGTCATCCTGCAGGCACAGCACGCGCAGGGCGGAGCAGCGCTGACCGGCGCTGTCGAAGGCGGAGGCCAGCACGTCAACCACCACCTGCTCGGTGAGGGCAGAGGAGTCGACGATCATGGCGTTCATGCCGCCGGTTTCCGCGATGAGCGGCGTAGGACGACCCTGCGCATCCAGACGGGTGGCAATATTGCGCTGCAGCAGCGAGGCCACTTCGGTCGAACCAGTAAACATCACGCCGCGCACGCGGTTATCGGAGGTCAGTTTGGCGCCCACGGTTTCACCGCGGCCCGGCAGCAGCTGGACCACGCCCGCCGGTACGCCGGCTTCCAGAAGAATGTTGATGCCCTGCGCGGCAATCAGCGGGGTCTGCTCTGCCGGTTTTGCCAGCACGCTGTTGCCGGCGGCCAGGGCGGCGGCAATCTGGCCGGTGAAGATCGCCAGCGGGAAGTTCCACGGGCTGATACAGACGACCGGGCCGAGCGGACGGTGGGTTTCGTTGTCGAAATCATCGCGCACCTGACCGGCGTAGTAGTGCAGGAAGTCGACCGCCTCGCGCACTTCGGCGATGGCGTTGCTGAAGGTTTTACCCGCTTCGCGCACCAGAATGCCGATGAGCGACTGCATCTGGTCTTCCATCAGCACCGCCGCGCGTTCCAGAATGGCGGCACGCTCCTGCGGCGGGGTGGCGAACCAGATAGGGGCGTTATTCACCGCGCTGTCCAGCGCCTGATCCACCTCCGCTTCGGTGGCTTCACGCACGTAGCCGACGATATCTTTTGGCTCCGCCGGGTTGATGACCGGCTGCATGTCGCCGTCAGCAACGGGCTGCTCCAGCATCGGTTTCGCCTGCCACTTCTGCAGCGCGCTGTTGAGCAGGGCAGAGGAGAGGGACGCCAGACGGTGTTCGTTGGCGAGATCCAGCCCCGCCGAGTTGACGCGACCCTTGCCGTACAGCTCGCGCGGCAGGGCAATCTTCGGATGCGGCAGGCCAATCTGGCCTTCCTGCGCCGCCATCTTCTCAACGGCCTGCACCGGATCGGCGACCAGCTCGTCGAGTGGCAGCGTGGTGTCGGCGATGCGGTTAACGAAGGAGGTGTTCGCGCCGTTTTCCAGCAGGCGACGCACCAGGTACGCCAGCAGGGTTTCGTGGGTACCCACCGGGGCGTAAATGCGGCACGGGCGGTTCAGCTTGCCGTCCGCTACTTTACCGGTCACCTGCTCGTACAGCGGTTCACCCATGCCGTGCAGGCACTGGAACTCGTACTGGCCCGGGTAGTAGTTCTGCCCGGCCAGGCTGTAAATGGCCGCCAGGGTGTGGGCGTTGTGGGTGGCGAACTGCGGATAAATCAGGTTCGGCACGCCGAGCAGTTTTTTCGCGCAGGCGAGGTAAGAGACGTCGGTATAGACCTTGCGGGTGTAGACCGGATAGCCTTCCAGCCCTTCCATCTGGGCGCGTTTGATTTCGCTGTCCCAGTAGGCCCCTTTCACCAGGCGGATCATCAGGCGACGGCGGCTGCGGCTGGCCAGGTCAATCAGGTAATCAATGACGAACGGGCAGCGCTTCTGGTAGGCCTGGATCACGAAGCCAATGCCGTTCCAGCCCGCCAGCTCCGGCTCGAAGCACAGTTTTTCCAGCAGATCGAGGGAGATCTCCAGACGGTCGGCCTCTTCGGCGTCGATGTTGATGCCGATATCATACTGGCGCGCCAGCAGGGTCAGGGACTTCAGGCGCGGGTAGAGCTCTTCCATTACCCGATCGTACTGCGCGCGGCTGTAGCGCGGGTGCAGGGCGGAGAGCTTAATGGAGATGCCCGGGCCTTCATAAATACCGCGACCGTTGGACGCTTTACCGATGGCGTGGATCGCCTGCTGGTAAGAAACCATGTAGGCCTGCGCGTCGGCGGCGGTCAGCGCCGCTTCGCCCAGCATGTCGTAGGAGTAGCGGAAACCTTTATCTTCCAGCTTGCGGGCGTTCGCCAGCGCTTCGGCAATGGTTTCCCCGGTGACGAACTGCTCGCCCATCAGACGCATCGCCATGTCCACGCCCTTGCGGATCAGCGGCTCGCCGCTCTTGCCGATGATGCGGTTCAGGGAGCGGGACAGGTTGGCTTCGTTATGGGTCGAGACCAGTTTGCCGGTGAACAGCAGGCCCCAGGTCGCGGCGTTGACGAACAGCGACGGGCTGCGGCCAATGTGCGAATGCCAGTTGCCGTTACTGATCTTGTCGCGGATCAGCGCGTCGCGGGTGGCTTTATCCGGAATACGCAGCAGCGCTTCCGCCAGGCACATCAGCGCCACGCCTTCCTGTGAGGAGAGGGAAAACTCCTGCAGCAGACCCTGAACCATCCCGGCGCGGCCGGTGGCGGTTTTCTGGTTACGCAGTTTGTCAGCCAACTGGTACGCCAGGCTGTGCGCCTGTGCGGCAATAGCTTCCGGCAGACGGGCCTGCTCCAGCAGCATCGGTACGGCGTCGGTTTCGGCGCGACGGTACGCACCGGTGATGGCGGCGCGGCTGACGGACTGCGGGAGGATCTGCTCGGCGAATTCGAGGAACGGCTGATGGCTTTCATCGCCAGCGGCTGGCGCGTCTTCGCTTTCATTGGCGGCACCGGCGAGCAGGGCAGGCAGCTCCGGCAGGCCCTCGTCGCTCTCGAGTCTTTCGAGATAGTTAAAAATCGCCTGCTTAATTAACCAGTGCGGCGTGCGATCAATGCGGGTTGCTGCGGTCTTAATCCGTTCGCGGGTCGCGTCATCCAGCTTAACCCCCATGGTGGTCATACCCATGCCAAAGCTCCTGTTGTGCTTTCATCGTGTTTGGTCGTTAGCGTGAAATATCCACCATGTTGCAACTTTGTGCAACCGTGTTAAATGTGACCTGGTTTGCAACCCAGAAAATGAATGGATTGTTAACGAATGGTTAGCTGGAAAAACGTGCTGGCTTTGTCGCGGAAAGCCTGGTTTTATGCGGGAGTTAACACTTTTCAAAGGTGCAACCCGTAAAAGCGTGAGCGAGTGCAACCTATAGGAAACTCGTATCAAGCCGGGGATGAAATTGATGTAAATGCAGTGTTAAATCGTTTGTCAGCGGAGGGCGCATACGGCAGGATAGCGCGCCCAACCGAAACACAAGATACCGTCACCTCGTTCCGGTGATCATATAACAAGGCAACCCGGATGGTTGTCGCTCGACACTTTTGGAGAATTTGAATGGCAATTAGCACACCGATGCTGGTGACATTTCTCGTTTATATTTTTGGCATGATCCTGATAGGGTTTTTGGCGTGGCGTTCCACGAAAAACTTTGACGACTACATTCTGGGCGGACGCAGTTTAGGCCCGATGGTGACCGCACTCTCCGCGGGCGCATCGGACATGAGCGGATGGCTGCTGATGGGTCTGCCGGGTGCGATTTTTATCTCCGGTATCTCGGAAAGCTGGATCGCCATCGGTCTGACCGTGGGCGCGTGGATCAACTGGAAGCTGGTGGCGGGCCGTCTGCGCGTGCATACCGAGGCTAACAATAATGCCCTGACGCTGCCGGACTACTTCACCGGACGCTTTGAAGATAACAGCCGCATTCTGCGCATTATCTCTGCCGTGGTTATCCTCCTGTTCTTTACCATCTACTGTGCCTCCGGCATCGTGGCGGGCGCGCGCCTGTTCGAAAGCACCTTCGGCATGAGCTACGAAACCGCCCTGTGGGCCGGTGCGGCGGCGACCATCCTCTATACCTTCGTGGGCGGGTTCCTGGCGGTAAGCTGGACCGACACCGTGCAGGCAAGTCTGATGATCTTTGCCCTGATCCTGACTCCGGTGATTGTGATTTTCACCGTTGGCGGCTTTGGCGAATCGCTGGAAGTGATCAAGCAGAAGAGCATTGAAAACGTCGACATGCTGAAAGGGCTGAACTTTGTCGCCATCGTCTCCCTGATGGGCTGGGGTCTGGGCTACTTCGGTCAGCCGCACATTCTGGCGCGCTTTATGGCGGCGGATTCTCATCACACCATCGTTCATGCGCGTCGCATCAGCATGACGTGGATGATTTTGTGTCTGGCGGGCGCGTGTGCGGTCGGTTTCTTCGGTATCGCCTACTTTAATAACAACCCGGCGCAGGCGGGCGCGGTGAACCAGAACGCCGAGCGCGTGTTCATCGAACTGGCGCAGATTCTGTTTAACCCGTGGATTGCCGGTATTCTGCTCTCTGCGATCCTGGCGGCGGTGATGTCCACCCTGAGCTGCCAGCTGCTGGTCTGCTCCAGTGCGATCACCGAAGACCTCTACAAAGCCTTCCTGCGTAAAAACGCGAGCCAGAAAGAGCTGGTGTGGGTAGGGCGCTTTATGGTGCTGCTGGTGGCGCTGGTGGCGATTGCGCTGGCGGCCAACCCGGAAAACCGCGTGCTGGGTCTCGTGAGCTACGCGTGGGCGGGCTTCGGTGCGGCGTTTGGTCCGGTCGTCCTGTTCTCCGTCATGTGGTCCCGTATGACCCGTAACGGCGCGCTGGCGGGGATGATTATCGGTGCGGTGACCGTTATCGTCTGGAAACAGTTCGCCTGGCTGGGCCTGTACGAAATCATTCCTGGCTTCATCTTCGGCAGCATCGGTATCGTGGTCTTCAGCCTGCTGGGTAAAGCACCGTCTGCCTCCATGCAGAAACGCTTTGCGGAAGCCGACGCGCATTACCACTCCGCGCCGCCGTCTAAGCTGCAGCCGGAATAATTTTTCCCACGGAAAACCGTAGGCCGGGTAAGCGCAAGCGCACCCGGCTTTTTTCTTGCCAAAATCCGTCTTTTCCTGTGATATCCCTGTGCTTATAACAATGAGGATAGCGAAGCATGACAATCAAAACAGGGTTAATGGCGGCGGCATTATTGATGCTGGCGGGCTGCAGCGCGCCATCGCAACACGCGGCGGTGGAGACCTGCAAAGCGGATAGCCAGATGCAGCAAACCACGCTCTATTTCGGCTTAAACCGTCCTGCCGGGGCGCAGATTACCAGCAACGAGTGGCAGCAGTTTGTTGACCAGGACGTGACGCCGCGCTTTCGCGATGGCTTAACGGTGTTTGATGCCCGCGGGCAGTGGCTGGGGAACGACGGAAAAGTGGCGCGCGAGCCGAGCAAGGCGCTGATGCTGATCCACGGTAAAGATGCGCAGAGCGAGAAGAACATCGAAGCGTTACGCGGGATTTATAAGTCCCGCTTCGCGCAGGAGTCGGTGATGCGTGTCGATCAGCCGGTGTGCGTGCAGTTTTAATGAAAACGGCGGGAATTCCCGCCGTTGTTGTTTTGTAGACCGGGATCGCTGCGCGCCACCCGGCATTGCATCAGAGCACCAACCCCGCAAAGCTCGCCGACAGCAAACTCACCAGCGTCGCGCCGTACACCAGACGCAGCCCGAAACGCGATACCACGTTACCCTGCTGCTCGTTCAGGCCCTTAATCGCCCCGGCCACGATGCCGATGGAGGCAAAGTTCGCGAACGAGACGAGGAAGACGGATAAAATCCCCAGCCCGCGCGGGGACATCTGGTGGGCTATTTTCTGCAGCTCAATCATCGCCACAAATTCATTCGCCACAAGCTTGGTCGCCATAATGCTGCCCGCGTTTAAGGCATCGCTCAGCGGAATCCCTACCAGCCACGCCAGGGGATAAAATACATAGCCCAGGATCTGCTGGAAGCTCATGCCAAATACGCTGGAGAAGAGGGCATTAACGGCGCTAATAAGCGCGATAAAACCGATCAGCATCGCCAGAATAATCATCGCCACTTTAAAACCGGCCAGAATATACTCGCCGAGCATCTCGAAGAAGCTCTGGGATTCATGCAGTTTTTCAAGCTTAACATCCGGTTCCGCTTCCGGGCGCGCCGGGTTGATGACCGAGAGGATAATAAAGGTGCTGAACATGTTGAGAATCAGCGCTGCGACGACATATTTGGCGTCGAGCATGGTCATATACGCCCCGACAATCGACAGGGAGACTGTCGACATGGCCGTGGCCGCCATGGTGAACAGACGACGCGAGGAGAGATCGCCCAGCACGCCTTTGTAGGCAATGAAGTTTTCCGACTGGCCGAGGATCAGCGAGCTCACCGCGTTAAAGGATTCCAGCTTGCCCATACCGTTCAGTTTTGACAGCAGCGTACCGATTACCCGAATAAAAATTGGCAGGATCCGCCAGTGCTGAAGAATACCGATCAGCGCGGAAATAAAAATAATCGGACAAAGCACGCCGAGGAAAATGAACGCCAGCCCTTTTTCACCCATACCGCCAAAGACGAAATTGGTGCCTTCGCCAGCAAATTTGAGCAGTGACTCAAAAAATCCTGAGACGTATTTAATCAGGAATAACCCGCTTTCGGCGTGCAGGAAAAAGAACGCCAGCGCAATTTCAATAACAATCAGCTGTAAAACAAAACGAACCCGAATTTTCCGGCGGTCAAAACTCGTAAGCCAGGCGAGCGCAAGAATAATCACCAGCGCCAGCAGGAAATGGACAATTTTAAACATGGTTTATTTTCAGTTAGGTTGTGAGGCGGATATTTAGCCACAGCCCTGAATCAGCGTAAATGGGCATTTTCGTTATAACTTATAAACCTGAACGTTACGTACGTCACTATTATCAGGCTTTGCGTTTACAACTCGTCATCAAAACACCGCACATTTCGCTTGTTTTTCTTTCCGTCGTAATGATAATCACTATCACAAGAATTTACCTTTCTTTGCATCAGTTGACCGCGATAAACATTTAAGGTGTCGGCATGTTTGTTCCATTTCTCATTATGTTACGTGAAGGGCTCGAAGCCGCCCTTATCGTGAGCCTCATCGCCAGTTATCTGAAGCGAACCCAGCGCGGGCGCTGGATTGGCGTCATGTGGGTCGGGGTATTCCTTGCCGCGGCGCTCTGCCTGGGCCTGGGCATTCTCATTAACGAAACCACCGGCGAGTTCCCGCAGAAAGAGCAGGAGCTGTTTGAAGGTATCGTCGCCGTGATTGCGGTGGTGATCCTCACCTGGATGGTGTTCTGGATGCGTAAAGTCTCGCGTAACGTGAAGGTGCAGCTGGAGCAGGCGGTGGATAACGCGCTGCAGAAGGGGAACAACCACGGCTGGGCGCTCATTATGATGGTCTTTTTCGCCGTCGCGCGTGAAGGGCTGGAGTCTGTTTTCTTCCTGCTGGCGGCGTTTCAGCAGGATGTGGGGATCTGGCCGCCGCTGGGGGCCGTGCTGGGCCTCGCCACGGCCGTGGTGCTCGGTTTCCTGCTGTACTGGGGCGGTATCCGCCTGAACCTGGGCGCCTTCTTCAACTGGACCAGCCTGTTTATTCTGCTGGTGGCCGCGGGTCTGGCGGCGGGGGCGATTCGCGCCTTCCATGAAGCGGGCCTGTGGAACCATTTCCAGGACGTGGCGTTTGACCTCAGCAACGTTCTCTCCACGCACTCTCTGACCGGCACCCTGCTCGAAGGTATCTTCGGCTATCAGGAAACGCCGAGCGTCAGCGAAGTGGCGATGTACTTTATTTATCTGGTTCCGGCGCTGGTGCTGTTCGCAATGCCGCCGCGTACCGGCACGCAGGCGTCGCGCGTTGCGCCGTAATTTTTGATTTAGTGACAACATACTTTTAAAGGGAAGAGTCATGGCAATTCAGTTCCGTCGTAGTGCGTTATGCGCAGGCATTGCCGCGCTGTTCGCTTCTGCTTTCTCCGCCTGGGGCGCGGATGTTCCACAGGTTAAGGTCACCGTCAACGACAAGCAGTGTGAGCCGATGACCCTCACGGTGAACAGCGGTAAAACCCAGTTTATTATTCAGAACCACAGCCAGAAGGCGCTGGAGTGGGAGATCCTGAAAGGCGTTCTGGTGGTGGAAGAGCGTGAAAATATCGCCCCTGGCTTTAGCCAGAAGATGACCGCCAACCTGCAGCCGGGCGAGTATGAGATGACCTGCGGCCTGCTGACCAACCCGAAAGGGAAGCTCATCGTCAAAGGTGAAGCGACGGCCGATGCGGCGAAAGGCGCTGCGGTGCTGAGCCTGGGCGATGCAATTACCGCGTATAAGGCGTACGTCACGAAAGAGACGGCGGAGCTGGCGACGGCAACCAAAGCCTTTACCGATGCGGTGAAGGCCGGGGATATCGAAAAAGCGAAATCCCTCTATGCGCCAACCCGTCAGCACTACGAGCGCATCGAGCCGATCGCCGAGCTGTTCTCTGACCTTGATGGCAGCATCGATGCCCGTGAAGATGATTTCGAGCAGAAGGCCGCCGATCCGAAATTCACCGGTTTCCACCGTCTGGAGAAAGCCCTGTTTGGCGACAACACCACCAAAGGGATGGAGAAATACGCTGAGCAGCTGAACAGCGATGTGCTGGAGCTGCAAAAGCGCATCAGCGAGCTGGCCTTCCCGCCGTCTAAAGTGGTGGGCGGCGCGGCCGGTCTGATTGAAGAAGTGGCCGCGAGCAAAATCAGCGGCGAAGAAGATCGCTACAGCCATACCGACCTGTGGGACTTCCAGGCAAACGTCGACGGCGCGCAGAAAATTGTTAACCTGCTGCGTCCTCAGCTGCAGAAAGAGAACGGCGAGCTGCTGGCCAAAGTGGACGCCAACTTCAAAAAGGTCGACACCATTCTGGCGAAGTACCGTACCAAAGACGGCTTTGAAACCTACGACAAGCTGACCGATGCCGACCGTAACGCGCTGAAAGGCCCGATTACCGCCCTGGCGGAAGATCTCTCCCTGCTGCGTGGCGTACTGGGTCTGGACTAAGCACGATGGATAAGCACAACGAGAGTGACGTGGCAGAGCCTTCCCGTCGTCGGTTGTTAAAAGGGGTGGGGGCGCTCGGGGGCGCGCTTGCTCTGGCTGGCGGGTGTCCGGTGGCGCACGCGGCGAAACCGCAAAGCGCGCCCGGCACGCTGTCACCCAACGCCCGCATGGAGACGCAGCCGTTTTATGGCGAGCATCAGGCGGGCATTCTGACGCCGCAGCAGGCGTCGATGATGCTGGTGGCCTTTGATTCGCTGGCCAGCGATAAAGCCGATCTGGAACGCCTGTTCCGCCTGCTGACGACGCGCATCGCGTTTCTTACCGCCGGTGGACCGGCGCCCGATACGCCGAACCCGCGTCTTCCGCCAATGGACTCCGGCATTCTGGGGCCTTTCATCGCCCCGGATAACCTGACCATTACCGTTTCGCTGGGTGAATCGCTGTTTGACGCGCGCTACGGGCTGGCAAAACAGAAGCCGAAGGCGCTGCAAAAAATGACGCGCTTCCCGAATGATTCCCTGGACGCCGCCCTCTGCCACGGCGATCTGCTTCTGCAGATTTGCGCCAATACGCAGGACACGGTAATCCACGCCCTGCGCGACATCATTAAGCACACGCCGGATCTGCTGAGCGTGCGCTGGAAGCGGGAAGGGTTTATCTCTGACCACGCCGCCCGCAGCAAAGGGAAAGAGACACCGGTGAACCTGCTGGGCTTCAAGGACGGCACGGCCAACCCGGACAGCCATGATAGTGCGCTCATGAAGGAGGTGGTGTGGGTCACTGCCGATCAGGGCGAACCGGCATGGGCGGTGGGCGGTAGCTATCAGGCGGTGCGCATTATTCAGTTCCACGTGGAGTTCTGGGACCGCACGCCGCTCAAAGAGCAGCAGACGATCTTCGGTCGCGATAAGCAAAGCGGGGCGCCGCTCGGCATGAAGAACGAGCATGATGTGCCTGACTACGCCCGCGATCCGAATGGCGACGTGATTGCGCTGGACAGCCATATTCGTCTGGCCAATCCGCGTACCAAAGAGACGCAGTCCAGTCTGATGATGCGTCGGGGATACAGCTATTCGCTCGGCGTGACCAATTCCGGTCAGCTCGATATGGGGCTGCTGTTCGTCTGCTATCAGCACGATCTCGAGAAGGGGTTCCTGACGGTACAGAAGCGCTTAAACGGCGAAGCGCTGGAAGAGTACATTAAACCTATCGGCGGCGGCTATTTCTTTGCCCTGCCAGGCGTGCGCGACAGCAACGCGTATCTCGCGCAGGGTCTTATTGAAGCCTGATAATTGTCCCCGCAACCGTTCGCGGGACATTATTTTTTCATATGACTATCCTGCTGTTATATTTCTGTAATATTTCTATATGAGACTGATTTCAACTGTAGGGACAGTCCTAAAAGTTGCATTCAGGTAAAATAAATGTTGCATTTATGATAACTCCTGATGTACTTAAGATAAGACAGCGGTAGTTCCCGGCAGTGATACTGAATCACTATGGAGATCGCGAATGGTTGCGTCCTGTACTGGACAAGGTAAACATAACAACCGCAGCACCCGGCGCGGAGGCTCAGACTCCGGCAGCGATTTCCTCACCACTAAATTTTCCCCCCTCCCTCAAGAATCTGATTCGACCGACGTGCAGAACGGTGCGCGTAGCTGTTCCGTATCGTCATCCGATAGTGCAAGCAATGGCTTACAAGGAAGCCAACCCTCTGATGTTCGTGCGCATAATCGTGCCGACGCTGGCGCGTGTGATGAATACCAACAACTCAAGGTGCTATCCATGGGAAGACAAAAAGCAGTGATCAAAGCTCGTCGCGAAGCAAAACGTGTGCTGAGACGGGATTCACGTAGCCATAAACAGCGTGAAGAAGAATCGGTCACCTCGCTTGTGCAGATGAGTGGCGTAGAAGCAATTGGCATGGCCCGTGACAGCCGTGATAATTCTCCAATTGTGGCGCGCAATGAGGCTCAGGCGCACTACCTGAATGCTATCGAGAGTAAACAGCTCATCTTTGCAACCGGTGAAGCCGGATGCGGGAAAACCTGGATCAGTGCAGCCAAAGCGGCGGAAGCGCTGATCCATAAGGACGTGGAAAGAATCATTGTTACCCGTCCGGTACTGCAGGCTGATGAAGATCTCGGCTTCTTGCCCGGTGACATTTCGGAGAAGTTTGCCCCGTACTTCAGGCCCGTCTATGACGTGCTGGTGAAGCGGCTGGGTGCATCCTTCATGCAGTACTGCCTGCGGCCAGAGATTGGCAAGGTGGAAATCGCGCCGTTCGCCTATATGCGCGGACGTACATTTGAAAATGCGGTCGTCATTCTTGACGAGGCTCAGAACGTGACCGCTGCGCAAATGAAGATGTTTTTAACGCGCCTCGGGGAGAACGTGACGGTTATCGTTAACGGCGATATTACCCAGTGTGACCTGCCGTCCGGCGTGAAATCCGGACTGAGCGACGCCATGTCACGTTTTGAGGAAGATGAGATGATTGGGGTGGTACGCTTCACCAAAGATGACTGCGTGCGCTCGGCGCTCTGCCAGCGCACGCTACAAGCGTATTACTGAGTGTGCAGTTGCGTTCAAGGCCCGGGAAACCGGGCTTTGTTTTGTGTGCAGGCATGTTGTCGGGTGGCGCTGCGCTTACCCGACCTACAATACCCGTAGGCCTGGTAAGCGCAGCGCCACCAGGCATAAAGAGCGCAGGGAGTTTCAAGGTTCGAATCCCCCCTTTCGGAGAATATAAAAGAAAAAAGCCCGTACTTTCGTACGAGCTCTCATCTTGAATATGGCGGTGAGGGGGGGATTCGAACCCCCGATACGTTGCCGTATACACACTTTCCAGGCGTGCTCCTTCAGCCACTCGGACACCTCACCATATTGTTTTGCTGCCTGACCGCGTGGGGGGCAACGGGGCGTTACTATAGGGAGTTGCGCTGACACGGTCAAGCAGATTTTCAGCTTTAGTGCCTGTTCGGTTAAGCAATAATCAGCTCCACGGTTTTTACGCCGCGGAGCAGGGGATTAACGCTGTGAATCGAGCACTTCGCTGTTTTTAACCACTTCCTGCGCTTTGCTGTAGCTTTCGATCAGCAACTGATAAGCCGGGAAGATGTGGGTGTACACTTCCGCCCACTCCGCTGCATCTTCACGGTTCCAGGTACGCTGGATCTCAGAGGCCACCGCCGCCGTATCCATCGGGACCACACCGGCCTGTACAACGCGCGCCAGCGTGATCTCCTGCGCCATTTTGCTGTAGGTGCCGGAGGCATCAATCACCGCAAACACCTTATACCCGTCCGCAACCGCGCTGATCGACGGGAAGGCCATGCAGACGCTGGTAATGGTACCCGCAATGATCAACGTCTTACGCCCGGTGGCTTTTACCGCCGCCACGAATTCCGGGTTATCCCAGGCGTTGATCTCGCCTTTGCGGGCAACATATTGCGCATGCGGCGCGTTGGCGTGGATCTCCGGGATAAGCGGTCCGTTCGGCCCTTGCGGGACGGATGCGGTGGTGATCACCGGGATCTTCGCCAGGGTAGCGATTTTTGCCAGCGCTGCCGCACGGGCACGCAGTTCCGGCATTGGCATATCACCAACGGTCTGGAACAGACCGCTCTGGTGATCGATAAGGAGCATCACAGCATCGTTCACATCGATGACCGGACGGGTTCCATTAAAATTCGCAGGTGTAGACATGTTCTTCTCCTTTATTACGTTCAGAGCTGGCCGAAGCGGCCGGAATTGAAATCACGAATGGCTTCGTTGATTTCGGCTTTACTGTTCATCACAAACGGGCCGTAGCCCACGATCGGTTCATTCAGCGGCTCGCCGGCCATCAGCAGCACTTTTGCATCGCTGTTCGCTTCCAGGTGCAGTTTGTCGCCTTCCTGACTTAACACGACCAGCTGGGCTTCACCCGCCTGAGCGGTACCGTTTACCGTGATGCTGCCTTCAAGCACGACCAGCGCCGTGCTCCAGCCTTCCGGCTGAGCGAGCGTCAGATGGCTTCCCTGGTTCAGCGCGAAGTCCCAGACGTTGAGCGGCGAGAAGGTGTGCGCCGGGCCGGTCACCGTGTCGTAGCGACCGGCAATAACCCGCAGCGTTCCACCGTCGTCAGGCAGCGTCACTACCGGGATGTCGGCTTTCGTAATGCTCTGGTAGCCCGGTGCGGCCATCTTGTCTTTCGCCGGCAGGTTGACCCAAAGCTGCATCATTTTGAGTTCTCCGCCTTTTTGCGAGAACGCGCTGGAGTGGAACTCCTCGTGCAAAATGCCTGCGCCGGCGGTCATCCACTGCACGTCCCCGGGGCCAATGACGCCGCCTTTCCCCGTGGAGTCGCGATGCTCCACTTCACCGGCATAGACGAGAGTGACCGTTTCAAAACCCCGGTGAGGGTGTTGGCCTACGCCGCGTTTCGCATCGTCTGCCGGAAAGGTGTATGGGCCCGCGTAGTCCAGCAGCAGGAACGGGCTGAGCGGCTCGCCGTGCGTCTGATAGGAGAACATTGAACGGACCGGGAAACCGTCGCCCACCCAGTGCTGACGAGGAGCGGTATAAACGCCAGTGATGTTTTTCATGATTAACTCCTGATGTTCTGTTGATGTAATTAGCTTATATTCAGGGTTAATATCCCGGTAGATAGTGAAAATGGCATTCACTGTTCTGAAAATAGAACGATGAGGATTTATGCAGGATCTCAATGACTTCGTCTGGTTTGTGAAGGTAGTGGAGTACGGGGGGTTTGCGGCGGCGGGAAGGGCGCTTGACCAACCCAAGTCCAAACTGAGCCGCAGGATCGCGCAGCTGGAGGAGCGGCTTGGCGTACGGTTGATACAGCGCACGACGCGGCAGTTTACGGTGACGGAAGTGGGGCACACTTTCTATCAGCACTGTAAGGCAATGCTGATAGAAGCAGAAGCGGCAGAGGAGGCCGTTGCTGCGCTGCAGGCTGAGCCGCGCGGCGTCGTCAGGATCACCTGTCCCGTCACGTTACTGCACGTCCACGTGGGACCGATGCTGGCGCGGTTTATGGCGCGCTACCCCGGGATTAATCTCCAGCTTGAGGCCACCAATCGTCGGGTCGATCTTGTTGGCGAAGGTATTGATGTGGCTATCCGCGTGCGTCCGCGTCCGTTTGATGACAGCGATCTGGTGTTAAGGGTGCTGGCTGACAGGGGGCATTGCCTGGTGGCAAGTCCGCAGTTGATTGAACGTATGGGTAAACCGCGAATGCCTTCCGAGCTCAGTGAATGGCCTGGATTAAGTATGGGGGCCGGTAAACAGGTGCATAAATGGGAGCTCAGTGGTCCAGAAGGGGCGAAAGCGGAGATCCACTACGCACCGCGCTTTATTACCACCGACATGCTGGCATTGCGGGAAGCAGCGATGGCGGGCGTGGGCGTTGTACAGTTGCCGATATTGATGGTGAAGGATCAGCTTGCGTCAGGGGAACTGGTACGGGTGCTGGACGCGTGGGAACCCCGACGGGAAGTGATTCACGCGGTTTATCCTTCGCGGCGCGGCATGCTGCCGTCGGTCAGGACGCTGGTGGATTTTCTGACTGAAGAGTATGCGAAGATGGTGGAGGAGTAGCTTTTTGTAGGTCGGGTAAGCGCAGCGCCACCCGACATAAAGAGCGCAGGGAGTTTCAAGGTTCGAATTCCCCCCTTTCGGAGAATATAAAAGAAAAAAGCCCGTACTTTCGTACGAGCTCTCATCTCAAATATGGCGGTGAGGGGGGGATTCGAACCCCCGATACGTTGCCGTATACACACTTTCCAGGCGTGCTCCTTCAGCCACTCGGACACCTCACCATATTGTCATCCCGTTGTTGACGGGACGGGCGCTAATGTAAGGAAAAGCCGAACTGCCGTCAACTCACTTTTTCAGTAATTTAGCGCGTTTAGACAAACTTCAGGCAACATGATTCTTAATTGTGCTGAAAGCGTCTTTTTTATCAGCAACACAGCCGCGCAATAAATTTGTTATGCTGACAACCTCGTTAAAAAGCAAAATAAATCAGCGCAATAAAAGGCAGGAATGACTATGGATATACTTTTCTATCACCCCACGTTTGATACGGCCTACTGGATCGAGGCGCTCACGGCAGCTTTACCCGGCGCACGCGTTCGCGAGTGGAAGCGTGGAGATAACGAACATGCTGACTATGCGCTGGTCTGGCATCCGCCGGTAGAAATGCTCCAGGGCCGTAAGCTGAAGGCCGTTTTTGCCCTGGGGGCGGGCGTGGATTCCATTCTGAGCAAGCTGAAGGCGCACCCTGACATGCTGCCGGAAGCGATTCCCCTGTTCCGCCTGGAAGATACCGGAATGGGCCAGCAGATGCAGGAATATGCCGTCAGCCAGGTGCTGCACTGGTTCCGCCGTTTTGATGACTATCAGGCCTTTAAACAGCAGGCCCACTGGGAGCCGCTGCCGGATTACCGTCGCGAAGACTTTACCATCGGCATCCTCGGTGCGGGCGTGCTGGGCTCAAAAGTGGCTGAAGCTCTCGCTCCGTGGGGCTTCCCGCTGCGCTGCTGGAGCCGCAGCCGTAAGGACTATCCGGGCGTAGAGAGCTTTGCCGGAACGGATGAGCTTCCGGCCTTTCTGAACGGCACGCGCGTGCTGATCAACCTGCTGCCCAACACGGCGGAAACGGTAGGGATCATCAATGAAACCTTGCTCAACCAGTTAGCCGATCAGAGCTACCTGATGAACCTGGCGCGCGGGGTGCATCTGGTCGAGCCCGATCTGCTGAAGGCGCTGGACAGCGGAAAGCTAAAAGGCGCCATGCTGGATGTCTATAGCCGTGAACCGCTGCCGGTGGAAAGCCCGCTGTGGGCACATCCGCGCGTGGCGATGACCCCGCACGTGGCCGCCGTGACGCGTCCGGCAGAAGCGGTGGCGTACATATCCCATACCATCAGCGAAATGGAGAAGGGTAACGCGGGCACCGGCCAGGTTGACAGACAGCGCGGCTACTGAGAGAAACCCGGCGTTCGCCGGGTTTTTGCTAATATTCGCCGCTGATAACTGCTATCCTTTGGAAAAACCGCAGAGGAGAGAGAGATGTATCCCGTTGACCTGCATATGCACACCGTCGCCAGTACCCACGCGTATAGCAACCTCCATGATTATATCGCCCAGGCGAAGCTGAAAGGCATTAAGCTGTTCGCGATCACCGATCATGGTCCGGACATGGCGGATGCGCCGCACTACTGGCATTTTGTGAATATGCGGATCTGGCCACGTCTGGTGGACGGCATTGGGATACTGCGCGGCATCGAGGCGAATATCAAAAATACCGACGGTGAGATCGACTGCACCGGGCCGATGCTGACGTCTCTGGATCTTATCCTCGCCGGTTTCCACGAGCCGGTTTTTGCACCTCAGGATAAAGAGACCAACACCGCGGCGATGATTGCCACCATTGCCAGCGGCAATGTGCACATTATCAGCCACCCCGGCAACCCGAAGTACCCGATTGATATTCAGGCTGTCGCGCAGGCGGCAGCGAAGCACCGCGTGGCGCTGGAGATTAACAACTCCTCCTTTGTTCACTCGCGCAAGGGCAGTGAAGCCAACTGCCGCGAAGTGGCCGCCGCCGTACGCGATGCGGGCGGCATGGTGGCGTTGGGTTCGGATTCCCATACCGCCTTTACGCTGGGTGATTTCAGCGAGTGCCTGAAAGTGCTCAATGACGTTAACTTCCCGGAAGCGCAAATCCTGAACGTGACTCCGCGCCGCATGCTCGATTTCCTCGAATCGCGCGGCATGGAGCCGATTGCCGAATTTGCCGATCTTTAATTGTGTAATGGAATAATAAAAATGAACGAGTTTTCCATCCTTTGCCGCGTGCTGGGTACGCTCTATTATCGCCAGCCGCAAGACCCGCTGTTGGTTCCGCTCTTTACGTTAATTCGTGAAGGTAAGCTGGCGGAGAACTGGCCGCTGGAACAGGATGATTTACTGGCGCGTCTGCAAAAAAGCTGCGACATGCAGCAGATTGCGACCGATTACAATGCGCTGTTCGTCGGCGATGAGTGCCGCGTTTCGCCATACCGTTCTGCCTGGCAGGAAGAGGCGACGGAAGCGGAAGTCCGTGCTTTCCTCTCCACGCGCCGTATGCCGCTGAGCGATACGCCTGCGGATCATATCGGTACGCTGCTGCTGGCCGCTTCCTGGATTGAAGATAACGCCGGGGATGATGAGAACGAAGCTATCGAAACGCTTTTCGAAACGTACCTGCTGCCGTGGGTCGGAACATTCCTTGGGAAAGTCGAAGCCCACGCCGCCTCGCCATTCTGGAGAACGCTGGCACCGCTGACCCGCGACGCAATTGCGGCGATGTGGGATGAACTGGAAGAAGAGAACGAAGAGTGACTTAGATCACATAAATCCTGCAACGCCGAATTTCAATTTGCACATAATGTGCTTCTGATCGCATTTCTATGGTGCGCTTCTGCTAAGATGCGCGCCATGAACATATTACTTTGTATCGCAATAACAACGGGCATTCTCTCCGGGCTCTGGGGATGGGTGGCCGTGTCTCTCGGATTGCTCAGCTGGGCTGGATTCCTTGGCTGTACGGCCTATTTCGCCTGCCCGCAGGGGGGCGTCAAAGGGCTCTTTATCTCAGGCTGCACGCTAATGAGCGGGGTTATCTGGGCGCTGGTGATCATGAAAGGCAGCGCGCTGGCGCCGCATCTGGAGATGCTGGGGTACATCATGACGGGCGTTGTTGCCTTCCTGATGTGTATTCAGGCTAAGCATCTCCTGCTTTCGTTTGTGCCGGGCACCTTTATCGGGGCGTGCGCGACCTTTGCAGGGCAGGGTGACTGGAAGCTGGTCGTTCCTTCTCTGGCGCTGGGATTGCTGTTTGGCTATGCCATGAAAAACAGCGGTCTTTGGCTGGCGTCGCGGCGGGAAAAAGCGCAAGACATCACGGCGGTGAGCGAATAAAAAAAGGCGAGATAATCATCTCGCCTTTTTTATGCGCTTCCTGTCAGGATTCCGGAGGGACTGACATATCGCGGTATTTCACCAGTATCGGGTTCTGCACGTCTGCTTTGTTTTGCAGATCCCACAGCCCGCGGTCAATACCGTCGTTGATTAAGAAGATCACGCCGGTTTCAATGGCCGACATCAGACACATCATGACCGGCTCGTTAGAGGTGTAGCCAATTTCACCCTCCAGCAAACGCTGGTAATCGATGAAGCGGAATACCCCTGCCTGAACTTCATAAGAGAGGATGGTTTTGCTGGTGTTCACCGAAGAGAGCACTTCACCTGTACTGACGTTGACCACACGCAGGTTAACGGCGATTTGGTCGAGCTGGTACTGGGTATCCGCACCGATACCGAAGTACCGCGCGCCCGCACCACCCGATTTAACGTTACTTTCGTAACCAATAATCGACCCTTCAATCATCACGTTCGCTGCCGCCAGAGATTCCAGAGGCGTGCGGTTATTGGCCGCGACGGTACCATTCTCCTGTGCGGCACGAATGATTTTCCGTTCATTCAACAGGTTTTGAAGACCCTGACGTTCCAGCGGAATAAACCAGTGCGAATCCTTGAGCGCGGTAACCAGCATCGCGGTGGCACTTTGCGGCACGGCCGTGGAGAAGTTACTTGCCGGGTAAGGTTTGAATTGCCCGGTTTCATCCTGAATGTTGTATACGGAGACAAATATTTTCCCCGTTGGAGCAGGTAAATGCGTTAAATCACGATAACTCTGGGCCCGAGGCATTAATGTTGGTTTTGCAGCTTCTTTAGGTGGAGCAGTTAAACAACCGCTCAATAAGCACACTGCAACAAATATCAGGAAGCGCTGCATGATCGTTGTCCTTATTTAGCTATTGTTTAAAAGTCAGTTGAATTACTTTGTAGACCGGAAACCTGAATAGTGGAGATCCTTCCGGTTTTACGATCGGTCACGTTCAGCTGAAGCTGTCCATCAGTGTTGGCGATATCAACGATAAAATCGTTGGTCACCATTCTGCCGGGTTTGCCGGTATTAATGTTGGTCAGTAACCCGCCTAAAATCTGCGACTGGATAGCCTGAGTGAAGTTGTCCAGTGCGGATGGAGTATCAACGCTAAAATCCTTTAAGCTTGGGTCCTTATAGGAGTTTTGCGCCTGCGCTTCATTCAGCAGAAAGGCGCCGTTGTTAGGGTTACCGCCAAAGTTAGGGTTACGGAACTGAAACGTCATATTTCCGGCCCAGCTTATAGGTGTTATTAGCATTATCGAAACAACTGCATATGCAATACGCATGACAGCCTCCGCATATCGGTTCGCTAGAACTCGTCTTTAGCTAAATCGCTGGTGCTTAATAGGGCTTTATCTATTTGCAGGCGATTAATAGCGTCTTCTGATTGGGCCAGTGCCAGGGCTACGTTTTTATCGAAGTCCATTTTAGTGGGGAATAAAAACGTTTGATAAATAACGTACTGATTGGCCGTTATTGTTATCCAACTTCCCCATCGTGCACTGGGCCGCTCGTTGATTGTTATATTTCCGGTATAAGTACTGTCCCATTTGTCACTGAAGGCTCGATAAAAACTGTGCCCGACCGATGAGACAGTGTGGTCTGTTAACAATCCGGGAACTTCGACCTCGACGGCCTTCAGATTCCCGGCAGCGAGCAGGAAACTCGCTGCGGCGATCCAACTCAACGTGCGCTTCATGTGATTAACGCCTGAGGTTATCGTTTGCCCACGAAACCGCCTGAGTTCGGTTTTTTACAGCTATCTTCTTGAAAAGATTATAAAGGTGCGTCTTTACCGTATTTTCGCTGATAAATAACGAACGGGCGATTTCAATATTTGAAGCACCAATGCGTAACTTATTCAGGATCTCTTTCTCACGGTGCGTGAGCAGTGCTGACTCTGAGCTGTTATAGCGATAATTTCCGGAGTGCGTGATAAGGTAGCTGGCCAGCTTTTGCGAAAAATAACACTCTCCGCGCAATATGCCTTGCAGACCCTCAACTACCCGGTCTTCTTCTTCCGTGACGTAGAACACGCCATTGATATGCGGCCAGCTTTCAATATCCCTGAAAGGATATTCATCAGGCGTATTCAATAATAGCACGCGGATATTATTGTTTTTCCTGCTTAAAATATCTTGCCAGTAATGGATGAGCTTTTTATCAGCTTCCATCATATCGAACAGAATGATGCTGCCAGGTGCAATATCATCAAAAGAACGTTGAATATTATGCAATTTCCCGTTCAGTGATAAAGATTGCTTTAAATGTTGTAATAACGCTGTCGCTTGCAAAGAAGGTTTTGTGATCAACAGTAATGTATGACCATGTAAACTATGGACTTCATTATACATGATGAAACCCCACTTTTTTTTGGCACCTGGCAGCTGTCCTCCTGTTTAATAGAGGACACCAGAAGTACTGACAGATGTTGCACTGCTGTGTGTAGAATCAGACCATAACCTCCACGGGGAGGTAAATATAAAACCAATTTCGTACATCTAATTTCAATCTAGCTTTTACGAAGTTTAAAGCAAGTGTTAAACATGTAACCGAATGTAAAAATCAATATTAATTTGTGAAAATCACTTGTGATGAATGGCGAGAAATGATGAGAAAGTTGTACATCTAAATAGAGATGCACAGTTTTTAAAAATCATACAAATATTTATATCTCATTGATTATTAGGTGTATTTATTATTTTATGCGAACGATAAAACAGTATGAGGTACAGATTATTTCTAAGCCCATAAATGCGCGGTTGTCTGGCTTAAGAAAACGGGCTTCGTGTCACGACTGTGAAAAAGTGTCCTTCTGCCGTTACGTTTAAACAACGCGGGAAGACGCGTGGACAGCCTTCGCCTCGTTGTACAACCTGATTGTTGGACAGGGGAAATAAAAAATATAAGCTGGCCTGAGTAAAGTGATTTTTGTCGTAAATTACGACTTTGTGGTGATCCGAAAAATAAAAATAAGCCGCGCGGGTGAGATATTTAAAATGTTTCAGCGGACATACTCTTCACCGTAACGACGCGTTAACACAATATGCATCGTTTTTACAAGTAACACGGTTATAGGTTATGGCGTGATTAAATAACCAGGTCCAGGGTGACAACATGAAATACACATCGTTATTTATGGTGTTTACATTACTGGGTGCGCCTGGATTTGTAACCGCAGCGAATTCAGATTTAGCCAATGCTGAATATAACTTTGCGGTTAACGAATTAAGTCTTTCATCACTCAATCAGGCAGCCATTATTGGTCAACAGGGTGTTTTTAATGACGCTCAGGTTCGCCAGGAAGGTTCAAAACTCTTGTCCATTGTTTCACAGGATGGGGCGGGCAACAGAGCAAGAGTTGATCAATCAGGGAGTTACAATATAGCCTGGATCGATCAGAGCGGTACCGCGAATGATGCAGGTATTACGCAAGAGGGATACGGTAATAGCGCGAAAATTATCCAGAAAGGGTCGGGTAATAGAGCAAATATTACGCAGTACGGTACGCAGAAAACCGCAGTTGTAGTGCAGAAACAGTCGCAAATGGCGATTAACGTTATTCAACATTAGCGCATTCGCGACGATTTTAATCAATCCGATGGGGGTTTACCATGAAATTTCTCAAAGTGGCAGCGCTTGCAGCAATCGTAGTTTCTGGTAGTGCTATGGCGGGTTCTATTAATCAGGGCGGCTGGGGCCATGGGCATGGTCATGGCGGATACAGTGGCCCAAATTCAACCCTGAATATTTATCAGGACGGTGGCGGTAACTCCGCGGTTGCTCTGCAGACAGACGCCAGAAATTCCGTGCTGAATATTACCCAGAAAGGTGGCGGTAACGGCGCTGACGTTGGTCAGGGTTCTGATGACAGTAAAATCAACCTGACCCAGAAAGGATTTGGCAACAGTGCAACACTGGATCAGTGGAACAGCAAAAAATCTGTTATGAACGTCAGCCAGTCCGGCGGCTTTAACGGCGCCCTCGTCGACCAGACTGCCTCTAACTCTACTGTCAACGTTACCCAGATTGGTTTTGGTAACCACGCGACAGCTCATCAGTACTGATACTGAAATCTGTGCTACAAAAAAACAGGGCTGATGCCCTGTTTTTTTTCGGGAGTTCATCATGAATACCTTAATTCTTCTTGCCGCGCTTTCCAGCCAGATAACTTTCAAAACGTCGCAGCAGGAAAATATGACCACCATTATTCCTCAGGTCACCCTGGCGCAGCCGTGTGATTGTCAGGTTCAGATTGTTTCCGTTCGGGAAGGGCAGGGGGGACAAAGTTCGTCCCGACAGCAAAATACCCTTTTTATACCCGCTAATCAGACGATTGATTTAATGCGCCTGAGTTTAAATATTAATGCGGGAGACACGGTAAAAATCGTTGTCACCGTTTCAGACGGTAAATCGCTTCATTTATCACAGCAGTGGTCGCCAGCGGAACGTTCGCTTTAATCATTCATGAAATCAATGTGTTGCGAATGTGGCGGGTCTGTGCCGTTGAGCTATGCTGATATCAGGGATCAGGTCATTATGTTCCTTAACGTGAGACTTCGTTTGTCATAATGAAGTGCGTTTACCCCTCAAGGACGATTTTCATTGAGGAGTACCGATAATGAACCACTCTTTCGCTCGACTCGTGACGGGTCTGGGCCTGATTGTTTCTGTTTTTAGCCTCCCGGTTTATTCGGCTACCATTGTGAACGGTGGCGTTATTCATTTTCGCGGTGCCATTGTTGCAGACCCCTGTGAAGTTACGCCGCAGCAGAGACAGTTTGCTATGTCCTGTCCGGATAATAATCGTATGCAAACGCGCATGGTCAGTTATGAAGAGGCGCTTAATGGCAAAGTGTCCGATTCAGATCTGGTGTCGCTCCGCATGAAATACCTTAACCCTGAAAAAACGCTCGCGGTTGTCGAAATCCAGTATCGATAGCGTTCTCTCTTCCGCTTTGTGCGGAAGAGGATTTTTTCTGATAGTTTTTTCTCCCGGGCAGCCCTGCGATACACTTAATAAAAAGGCGGGTTGCAGAGGGGCTTTATGAAACCGCAAATTGAAGTTATTCATGGTGATATTACGACCATGCACGTCGACGTCATCGTCAATGCGGCCAATCCCTCCCTGATGGGGGGAGGCGGTGTGGACGGGGCTATCCACCGGGCTGCAGGACCGCAGCTGTTGGAAGCCTGCAAAACCGTACGGCAACAGCAGGGCGCATGTCCTCCCGGCCATGCGGTCATTACGCTTGCGGGCGATCTGCCTGCCAAAGCGGTGATCCACGCCGTAGGGCCTGTCTGGCACGGTGGCGATCGGCACGAGGCGAGTATTCTGGAAGAGGCTTACCGGAACTGTCTGCGGCTGGCTGCCGACAACGGCTATAAAACAATGGCATTCCCGGCCATCAGTACCGGGGTGTATGGCTATCCTAAGGCGGCTGCCGCTACGATCGCCGTCGATACCGTTTACCGCTATCTGTCGCTAAAACCGATGCCTGAGAAAGTTATCTTTGTCTGTTTCGATGAAGAAACCACCCACCTTTATCAACGGTTGCTGACCCAGCGCGGGCAGGAACTGGACACCTGAAGCAAAACGCGGCGCACTGAGTGCGCCGCGGTTGTTTATGAGGCTTTTACCTGAGGTTTTCCTGAGAAGAGGAAACGGAGAAGCGGGATCCGCAGATGGATTTCATAGAGCACGATCGCAATCCCCACGACAAACACCAGACCGGTAAAGAAGCCCAGCGTGTTGGAGGCGATATGCGGGGTGATGTAAGCCCCGAAGAAGAGCGTGAGCGGGTGATGCACCAGATAAATAAACAGCGACGCATTCACGAAGTAGGTCACGCGGCTGGACTTAAAGTTCAGCAGGCGGTGGCCGAGCGCGAATACTACGTTCACCATCCATAAACCCAGCAGCATGGTGATCACGCTTTCCGTTTCGTACATCCAGGCGTCACCGCTCCCGTAGCGCTGGTTCAGCAGATAGGCCGCGAACGCGATGGCCGCACCTACAGCACACCACGGTGACGGGGTAGTAAACAGCGCTTTCAGCTTCGGGTAAATAAACGCCAGCGCGCCAATTAAAAAGAACGGAATGTAGAAAAGGGACTGCATCACCACAAAATTAAACAGGCCGTCGCTCAGTATCGGTGGATAGAC
The DNA here is from genome assembly GCF_001729805.1 of Enterobacter roggenkampii. Lineage (NCBI taxonomy): Bacteria > Pseudomonadati > Pseudomonadota > Gammaproteobacteria > Enterobacterales > Enterobacteriaceae > Enterobacter > Enterobacter roggenkampii. The sequence continues at coordinate 1,702,958 of NZ_CP017184.1, forward strand.
GATAAACAGGATGCGTCTCACCGCGGCGTAAGCGATACCCAACAGCAAGAAGAGCACCGACAGCTTGCCCAGCGTAACGGTGGCGAAAAAGGCGTCAGCTCTCGAACTCAGGTGGTGACGCAGGCGGCTGAAAATGAACAGGCTCACCGTAGTGAGCACCACCAGGACCAGCAGGAACCACAGGTGAGACACCAGCTCCCAGACCAGCGTGTTGTACTTTTCATACAGCGACAGATTCGGCCAGTTTTCCGCTTTGCCTTTGACGTACTGCAGCATAATGAACTGAGGCAGCGTCAGCAGCGGAATCGCGGTCAGCATGGGGATCCCCACGCGCTCGACGCGCACCTTCCACCAGCGTTTAAGCGGGTATCGCAGAAACAGCATGTAAGAGAAATAGCCGGAGATGACAAAAAACACCTGCATACGGAAGGCGTGAATAAAGTCATTAAACAGCGTCAGCCACCAGGAGGGCATCTGGCTATTCACATGCCAGGTGTGGCTGGAGTAAATCAGTGATATGTGAAAAGGGATCCCCAATAGCATCAGCCATGCCCGGATCGAGTCGAGGAAATATTCACGTTCTGTTGGTGTTGTGCTCATATAACGTTGTGCATTCTCAGACTTTTCGTCTTATCCCTAAGACTCATAATGGTTACATTCGAAAGCAACCCTACACCAAGACCGACACCCTGTCTCCAGGATAAGCACGCAAAGTGAATAATGGGTTCTTTCATTTGCTTAAACCATGAGCCAGCAGCTGAACAAAGCAGTGATAATGTTGTCGGATTGCCTGAGTTTCCATTAAAATGGATCGGATCGATATAAGCACACAAAGGGGGAAGTGCTTACTTATTATGAAACATAAACCACAGATGATGAAAATGCGTTGGTTAGGTGCTGCAGTGGTGTTATCACTGTATACCTCATCGGCACTGGCCTTTAACATCGACGATGTCGCAAAACAGGCAAAATCGATGGCTGGCAAGAGCTACGAAGCGCCGAAAAGTAACTTGCCCTCCGTTTTCCGCGATATGAAATATGCGGACTATCAGCAGATCCAGTTCAATCACGACAAAGCCTACTGGAGCAACATCAAGACCCCGTTCAAGCTTGAGTTTTATCATCAGGGTATGTATTTCGACACGCCTGTTGCCATCAACGAAGTGACGGCCACAGCGGTACGTAAGATCAAATACAGCCCGGATTACTTCAATTTTGGCAATGTGCAACACGACAAAGATACGGTGAAAGACCTGGGCTTCGCAGGCTTTAAGGTGCTTTACCCGATCAACAGCAAAGATAAAAACGACGAAATCGTCAGCATGCTGGGTGCCAGCTATTTCCGCGTGATTGGCGCGGGGCAGGTATACGGGCTTTCTGCGCGCGGACTGGCGATTGATACCGCGCTGCCATCAGGTGAAGAATTCCCACGTTTCCGTGAGTTCTGGATTGAACGTCCAAAACCAACGGATAAACGTCTGACCATTTACGCGCTGCTGGATTCACCGCGTGCGACCGGCGCCTATCGCTTTGTGATTATGCCGGGTCGTGACACCGTGGTTGACGTGCAGTCCAAGGTTTACCTGCGTGATAAAGTGGGCAAACTGGGCGTTGCACCACTGACCAGCATGTTCCTGTTTGGGCCGAACCAGCCGTCTCCGGCCACTAACTTCCGCCCGGAACTGCACGACTCCAACGGTCTGTCTATTCATGCCGGTAACGGAGAGTGGATCTGGCGTCCGCTTAACAACCCGAAACATCTGGCGGTGAGCAGCTTCGCGATGGAAAACCCGCAAGGTTTTGGCCTGCTGCAGCGTGGCCGTCAGTTCTCCCGCTTTGAAGATTTGGACGACCGCTATGACCAGCGTCCAAGCGCCTGGGTCACGCCAAACGGTGACTGGGGTAAAGGTAAGGTTGAGCTGGTTGAGATTCCAACCAACGACGAAACCAACGATAACATCGTGGCTTACTGGACGCCGGATCAGCTGCCGGAAGCCGGTAAAGAGATGAACTTCAAGTACACCATCACCTTCAGCCGCGACGAAGATAAGCTGCATGCGCCGGATAACGCGTATGTGATGCAGACTCGCCGTTCAACGGGTGATGTGAAGCAGTCTAATCTTATCCGTCAGCCTGACGGTACCGTGGCCTTTGTCGTGGACTTTACAGGCCAGGATATGAAGAAACTGTCACCGGACACCGCCGTTGCCGCTCAGGCCAGCATCGGTGATAACGGTGAAATCGTTGAGAATACCGTGCGTTACAACCCGGTAACCAAAGGCTGGCGTCTGACCCTGCGCGTGAAAGTGAAAGATCCGAAACAGACCACTGAAATGCGTGCTGCGCTGGTCAGTAACGATCAGCCGCTGAGTGAAACCTGGAGCTATCAGCTACCTGCCAATGAATAATACATCTGAATATATTGATGCCATGCCGCTGACGGATATCGAAAAAGCGGCACTGCCTAAGAGCGACATCCGCGCGGTTCACACCGCGCTGGATGGTGAACATCGTCAGTTTTCCCGTGATGATGATACGCCGCTGGGGTCAGTAAAGGCACGTCTGGAGCAGGCCTGGCCGGACTCGCTGGCAGAAGGGCAGTTGATTAAAGACGACGAAGGGCGCGATCAGCTTCAGGCGATGCCGAAGGCCACGCGTTCCTCAATGTTCCCCGATCCGTGGCGCACCAACCCGGTGGGCCGCTTCTGGGATCGCCTGCGCGGGCGTGATGTGACGCCGCGCTATCTGTCACGCCTGACGAAAGAAGAGCAGGCTTCCGAACAGAAATGGCGTACCGTGGGGACCATCCGTCGCTACATCCTGCTGCTGCTGACGCTGGCGCAGACGGTCGTCGCGACCTGGTATATGAAAACCATCCTGCCGTATCAGGGCTGGGCGTTCATCAACCCGTTGGACATGATGGGCCAGGATCTCTGGGTCTCCTTCATGCAGCTGCTGCCGTATATCCTGCAGAGCGGCATCCTTCTGCTGTTCGCGGTTCTCTTCTGCTGGGTCTCGGCCGGTTTCTGGACCGCGCTGATGGGCTTCCTGCAGCTGCTGATGGGGCGTGACAAATACAGCATTTCGGCGTCAACGGTCGGGGATGAACCCCTCAATCCTGAGCACCGTACCGCGCTGATTATGCCTATCTGTAACGAAGACGTTGACCGCGTGTTTGCGGGCCTGCGTGCCACCTGGGAGTCCGTGAAGGCGACCGGCAACGCGGAGCATTTTGACGTTTACATTCTGAGCGACAGTTACAACCCGGATATCTGCGTGGCTGAACAAAAAGCGTGGATGGAGCTGATTGCAGAAGTGCAGGGCGAAGGGCAGATCTTCTACCGTCGTCGCCGCCGTCGCGTGAAGCGTAAAAGCGGTAACATCGATGACTTCTGCCGCCGCTGGGGTAACCAGTACAGCTACATGGTGGTGCTGGATGCTGACTCCGTCATGAGCGGTGACTGCCTGAGCGGTCTGGTGCGTCTGATGGAAGCCAACCCGAACGCGGGTATCATTCAGTCTTCGCCAAAAGCGTCCGGTATGGACACGCTCTATGCGCGCTGTCAGCAGTTCGCCACCCGTGTTTACGGGCCGCTGTTTACGGCGGGCCTGCACTTCTGGCAGCTGGGTGAATCCCACTACTGGGGTCACAACGCCATCATCCGCGTGAAGCCGTTCATTGAGCACTGTGCGCTGGCGCCGCTGCCGGGCGAGGGTTCGTTTGCCGGTTCTATTCTGTCACATGACTTCGTGGAAGCGGCGCTGATGCGTCGTGCTGGATGGGGCGTCTGGATTGCCTACGACCTGCCGGGATCGTACGAAGAGCTGCCGCCGAACCTGCTGGACGAGCTCAAGCGTGACCGCCGCTGGTGTCACGGTAACCTGATGAACTTCCGCCTGTTCCTGGTGAAAGGGATGCACCCGGTTCACCGCGCGGTGTTCCTGACGGGCGTGATGTCGTATCTCTCCGCACCGCTGTGGTTTATGTTCCTTGCGCTCTCCACAGCGCTGCAGGTCGTGCATGCCCTGACGGAACCGCAATACTTCCTGCAGCCGCGCCAGCTGTTCCCGGTGTGGCCGCAGTGGCGTCCGGAACTGGCGATTGCGCTGTTTGCCTCCACCATGGTGCTGCTGTTCCTGCCTAAGCTGCTCAGCATCATCCTGATCTGGTGCAAAGGCTCAAAAGAGTACGGCGGTTTCTTCCGCGTGACCCTTTCACTGCTGCTGGAAGTGCTGTTCTCCGTGCTGCTGGCACCGGTGCGTATGCTGTTCCACACCGTGTTCGTGGTCAGTGCGTTCCTGGGCTGGGAAGTGGTCTGGAACTCACCGCAGCGTGATGACGACTCCACGCCGTGGAGCGAAGCCTTTATGCGCCATGGTTCTCAGCTGCTGCTGGGTCTGGTGTGGGCGGCAGGGATGGCGTGGCTGGATCTGCGTTTCCTGTTCTGGCTGGCGCCGATTGTCTTCTCGCTGATCCTGTCGCCGTTTGTCTCCGTCATCTCCAGCCGTTCGACGGTGGGGCTGCGGACCAAACGCTGGAAGCTGTTCCTGATCCCGGAAGAGTATTCCCCGCCGCAGGTGCTGGTAGACACCGATCGTTATCTCGAGCAGAACCGCAATCGCACGCTGGATGACGGCTTTATGCACGCCGTGTTTAACCCGTCATTCAACGCCCTGGCGACGGCAATGGCGACGGCGCGTCACCGTGCCAGCCAGGTGCTGGAGATTGCCCGCGATCGTCACGTTGAGCAGGCGCTGAACGAGACCCCGGAAAAACTCAACCGTGACCGTCGTCTGGTCCTGTTGAGCGACCCGGTTACGATGGCGCGTCTTCACTACCGCGTATGGTCCGCTCCGGAGAGATACTCTTCGTGGGTAAACTACTATAAAGAACTGAAGCTGAACCCGCTGGCGTTGAAGGCGAAGTAAGTGGTTAAGTAGAGCGGGTAAGCGAAGCGCCTCCCGCCAACTAAAATACCGGCATAATCGCCGGTATTTTTTTAGAGGTTACTCATGAGAATCATCATCGTCGTTCTGATGGCATGTCTGCTCAGCGGCTGCGGCAGCATCATCAGCCGCACCATTCCAGGGCAGGGCCACGGGAATCAGTATTACCCGGGTGTGAAATGGGATCTCCGAGACTCCGCATGGCGCTACCTCACCGTGCTGGATCTGCCATTCTCGCTAATTTTCGACACGCTGCTGCTGCCGATCGATGCCAGCCACGGCCCTTACGAGTAGCGTAAATTAACGCTCGTCCCACTCATCGGCTGCGGTTTGACCTTCTTCCGTATCCAGCGGTGGCTCGAGCTGAAATTCGCCCTCATCCCACTCGTGCAATGTGTTCTCTTCCAGCCATTCCTGCCGCAGTTCGATTTCATCATAGTCGCCATCAAAGACGGCCTGCGCACCTTCACCGCTCAGGACCGGCAGGCATTCCCCTTCTTCACCTTCATCGGCAAAGAATTCGGCCTGCCACATAATATCCCCATCCTGCAGAACGTATTTCTGGATATTAAGTTGTTGCACGTCAGCATCTTCTTCTTCAACGCCGGGGTTGTCGGCGAGGAACTCTTCACGAGCGGCATCAATAGCTTCTTCCAGCGTGGCGTACATGGTCATTGGTGTCTCCCTGTTTTCCAGAAGGTTTCAGGGAAAGAATAGCTGAATATCCGATTCTGCAAGTATGAATGCGAAAATAAGCGTCAGGCGTTCGTCTTATTCCGCCACTGGCCGTAGCGCGCGGGATAAACTGAACCACGAATAAATTGCATTAAACAGTACCACGCCCGCCGTCACGATAAAGACGGCGCGAAAACCGAAGCTGGCGGAGATGCTCGCCCCGAGAAGCGGTCCGGTGACGTTACCGATGTCGCGAAATGACTGGTTATAGCTGAAGATCCGCCCGGCAATCTGGTTCGTGGAGTTGTAAACCAGCAGGGTCTGTACGGCGGGCAGCAAGGCCCCGTCTGCGGCACCAAGCAAAAAGCGAAGTAAGCCCAGCTGCCACGGAGAGTGCACCATCGACATGGGGATCAGCAGCAGGACGGAGATCACCAGCGCACAGATCAGAATTTTTTCCGGACCGACGCGGTCCCCCAGTTTCCCCAGCCTCGGCGCGCTAAGCAGCGCCGCCACCCCGGGCACGGAGGCGATCAGCCCGCTGATAAACGCGATATTGCTGACGTTCCCCGCCAGATCGCGAACGTACAGCGTGAGGATAGGGGCAATCGATCCGGTTGCGACCTGAATAATCAGGGTCGTCACGAACAGGCTCAGCACCAGTCTGGGATTTTTAAGCGAGGTCAGCACCTCCCTGGCGTGTAGCATCTCTTTCTTCGCAACGGGCGTGAAGTTTTCCCGAATACAGAGCAGGGTGACAACAAAGCACAGGAACAGCACGCAGGCGGTGATAAAGAACACCGGACGCAGGCCATAGCTATCGGCCATGAGTCCGCCGGCCAGTGGACCCAGCAGGGCACCGCTTACGCCGCCGGTTGAGAGCGTGCCCAGCGCCCAGCCGCTCTTATGGCGAGGAATTTGCGTGGCAATCAGGGCATTGGCATTGGGAATAAATCCTCCCAGCAAACCCAGCAACGCGCGCAAAATCAGGAACTGCCAGACGTTCTGCGCCACGCCCATCAGCGCCATGATAATGGCCATCCCCAGCGCCGAGCGCAGCAGCATGATTTTACGCCCCTTGCGGTCGGCAAGGCCGCCCCAGAAGGGCGAGGCTATCGCGGAGAACAGGAACGTGATGCTGAATACCAGGCCGGACCACATATTGAGCGCGCTATGGCCCGTCACGCCCAGCTGTTCAACATAGAGCGGCAGAAAAGGCATGACCAGGCTAAACGCCGCGCCGGTGAGAAAACAGCCAAGCCACGCAACCGTGAGGTTACGCTTCCAGTTTATGGGGGCATCTGAAGGTGACATAACAATCCGCATAATGAGGTGCTGAGCACCTGAAGCAAGAAGTAATAAGCCTGCTAATTATGCGCCTGGGTTATGATTGCCGCAATGAGGGGGAGCTTTTAAAGCTAAAACAGGATGCGACCCTGAGGATCGCATCCTGAAAATCAATAGCGGGACGGCGTGCCTTTTGGCCGCGTTTTAAAGCGGCGGTGCAACCACATGTACTGCTCGGGTGCGAGCATGATGCATTTCTCTACGATACCGTTCATCCAGCGCGCGGTGGTTTCTGCATCGTCAAGCGGCGGCGCGAGTTCCGGTTCCAGCATCATCAACTCGTAGCCCGAACCGTCAGGCTTGCGGCGGGGAACAAAGGGTACGATGGCGGATTTGGACATCCGCGCCAGCATCCAGGTGCCGGTGGTTGTGGCGGCCTCTTCAACGGCGAAGAAGGGGACAAAAACGCTGGCCTGTGGGCCATAGTCGTGGTCGGGGGCATACCAGACCACTTCGCCGGATTTCAGCGCACGGATCATTCCCTTCAGATCTTTACGGTCGATCATGCTTTTGTTGGAGCGCATGCGGCCGTTGGTCTGGATTAAATCGATGACCGGGTTATCGTTAGGGCGATAAACGCCAATGCCGGGCGCCTGCATGCCGAACATACGCGCCCCGATTTCGAGCGTCAGAAAATGGACGCCGATCAGCAGAACGCCCGTCTGGTTGGCCTGAAGCGTATGCACGGGATCCATGCCGGTTCCCGTTACCTCGCTCCAGCGGGCCATGCGTTTGTCCGGCCAGAACCACGCCATGCCGGTTTCCATAAGGCCCATCCCAACGGATTCGAAGTTCTTCGCGACCATATTGTGACGCTCTGAGTCGCTCATCTGCGGAAAACACAGCTCAAGGTTGCGGTACGCGATTCTGGCGCGACGCTTCATAAACAGTTGTGCGAAACGGCCCAGAAATTTACCCAACCGAAAAATAACAGGGTAGGGAAGCTGTACCAGAAGCCATAAAAAGCCGATGCCAAGCCAGGTCAACCAATAGCGGGGATGCAAAAGGGCGGCAGTAAATTTTGGTAACTGGGTCATGTCTTTCCTGTGTTCAAACGTCCTGTTTCGCTAGTGTCTCATTTTTTGAGGCGTAGCCAAAATATCTGCTTTCGAAGCGTGCACGAATACAGCAATTGTTAATCCTGATTAATCAGGGTGTGTGAAATGTAGCGTAAATTGTGTGGATGTAAATTGGTTTTGTTTGCTATATGATGCCGACCGATTTTTCATTCTCTCTAACGACTCCAGGACTGTACACCATGCCAGTGTTACACAACCGCGTTTCGAACGAGATGTTAAAAGCGCGTATGTTGGCTGAAACCGAACCGCGCACAACCATCTCATTCTATAAATACTTCACGATCGACGATCCGCAGGCGACCCGAGATGCGCTTTATCAGGCGTTCACGGCGCTGAACGTCTTCGGCCGCGTCTACCTTGCCCGTGAAGGCATCAACGCGCAGATTAGCGTACCGGAAAGCAAAGTCAGCGCCTTCCGCGACGTACTTTATCAATTTGACCCGGCCCTTAACGGCTTACGCCTGAACATTGCCCTGGATGATGACGGGAAATCCTTCTGGGTGCTGCGCATGAAGGTGCGTGAACGCATCGTGGCGGACGGTATCGACGATCCGGAGTTTAACCCGGCGGACGTCGGTGAATATCTGAAGGCGGCGGAAGTGAATGCGATGCTGGACGATCCGGATGCCGTGTTCATCGATATGCGTAACCACTATGAGTATGAAGTGGGGCATTTCGAGAATGCGATGGAGATTCCTGCTGATACCTTCCGCGAGCAGTTGCCGAAAGCGGTTGAGATGATGCAGGAGCATAAAGATAAAAAGATCGTTATGTACTGCACCGGCGGTATCCGCTGTGAGAAAGCCAGCGCGTGGATGAAGCACAACGGCTTCAATAAAGTCTGGCACATTGAAGGCGGCATTATTGAGTACGCTCGCCGCGCCCGTGAACAGGGGCTGCCGGTACGCTTTATCGGGAAAAACTTTGTCTTTGACGAGCGTATGGGTGAACGTATTTCGGATGACGTCATCGCCCAGTGCCACCAGTGCGGCGCGCCGTGCGATACCCACACCAACTGCAAAAACGACGGTTGTCATCTGCTGTTCATTCAGTGCCCGGCCTGTGCCGAGAAGTTTAACGGTTGCTGCAGCGAGCTGTGCAGTGAAGAGAGCATCCTGCCGGAAGAAGAGCAGCGTCGCCGTCGCGCAGGACGTGAAAACGGCAACAAGATTTTCAATAAATCTCGCGGTCGTCTGAATACCAAACTGGGTATCCCTGACCCGGAATGATAATAACGCCCGGCACGGCAAAAGCCTGCCGGGCGAAGTTATTATGATTTCTGCTGTACACCTTCAACGGAAATAATCAGCTCCACGTCCTGAGACGCCGGGCCTAAATCCGTTGTGATGTTAAAATCTTTCAGGTGAATTTTCCCTGCCGCTTCGAAGCCTGCGCGTTTACCGCCCCACGGATCGTCACCCTGGCCCAGTAATTTCGCATCAAGCGTGACCGGTTTGGTTACGCCGTTAAGCGTCAGGTTGCCGGTAATATTCAGCTTATCACCCTCTTTCTTCACCTCAGTAGAAGTGAAGGTCGCCTGCGGGAATTTCGCGACGTTGAGGAATTCCCCACTGCGCAGATGTTTATCGCGCTCTGCGTGGTTCGTGTCGACGCTGTTCGTATTAATGGTCACATTGACTTTATCGGCTGCGGGATTTTTTTCGTCAAAGGTGAATGTGCCGTCAAAATCCTTAAAGGTGCCGTACAGCCAGCTATATCCCAGGTGCTGAATACGGAAATTGACGAAAGCGTGCTGGCCCTCTTTATCTATTTTATAATCCGCCGCCACGGCGGAGCCGGCGGTGAATAACAAAGAACCCAGTGCGATACCCAGCAGGTGTTTTTTCATTTTATGCTCCAGAGTCAACTGACGAGCGGCCAAGCATGCGCTTTAGCGTATCGTCTTTATCAATAAAATGGTGTTTAAGGGCGGCAAGCCCGTGCAGCACGGACAGAATCACCACGCTCCAGGCGAGCCAGAGGTGAACAACCCCCGCCGTGTCGGCCTGAACGCCGGCATCGCTAAGGGTTGCCGGAACCTCGAACAGGCCAAAAACGTTAATCGGCTTACCGTCAGCCGTCGAAATAAGATAGCCGCTAATCAGGATGGCAAACAGCAGCGCATAAAGGGCAATATGCGCGGCGACTGCGCTGACGCGGGTAAATTTGCTGTGAGTCTTTTGCGCGCCGGGCGGTGGGGAAATGTGCCGCCAGATCACGCGGAAAACCAGCCCCAGCATCAGCAGGACACCAATACTTTTATGCAATTCCGGCGCCTGGTGATACCAGCCATCGTAATAGCTGAGCGTGACCATCCAGAGTCCAAGTCCAAACATACCGTAGACGGCAAGAGCAAATATCCAGTGCAAAGCTATGGATATTATTCCGTAGCGCCGGGAAGAGTTACGCCATTGCATCAGAATGTCCATTTTCAAATTAACCGAAGGGTAAAAATGAACGGGAAGGCGGGATATTGCAACTGAAAAAATTGGCTATTGATTTTTATTTTATTTATTTCAGCAATTTTGAAAAGGATCGCTAACGCTAATTCAATCTCTTCGTGCAAGATGAAATTATAAGTTTCAATAAAGATAAATTAACGTCAATTATTGTCAGTAAGGCTTTTCAATAAAATACAATGTAAACAAAATCAATAATGGCCAGCAGCGCCCACAATAAGAGATAGAGCATAAAATGCTCGCGAATATTATTCATCAGAAAGCTAACGATCTTGCGCATAACGCCCCAACATGCGGTGTGAATGAAGCGGGCCCCGTGACCTCCGGCGCCCGTGCGGATTATCCGTTAAAACGCGAGAGGGAGAAGGGCGTCAGATCAAACTGCGGCGCAATGCCCTGGGCAAACTGCGCGGCGATTTCACCCAGAACGGAAGCAAACTTAAAGCCGTGGCCGCTCAGTCCAGTGATGAGCAGGGTGTTGTCATGCCCCGGCAGCGTATCAATGATAAAGTCTTCATCCGGCGTATTGTCGTAGGTACAGGCCGCGCCATACAGCAAGCCACCGACGCCCGGAAGAATAGTGCGCAGGAACGAGAAGGCCTCTGAACCATCCTGTGGGAAGGCGCCGAAAGGTTTACGCTCTTCAGGGGAGGAGATCGCCTGGCCGCCGTTGTGTTTACCGATTTTCAGCGCGTCTTTTTCTGACGGGAAGCCGTAGAACTGGTCGCCGTTGGGTAATTCGCCGGTGAAGGCCGGGAATTTATTCTGGGCGCTGTAACGGCCATCCGACTGGAACCAGGAGAAGACCTTGCGCACCGGCTGGATCGGCAGATCGGGCAGCAGGCGGGTAACCCAGGTACCTGCGCTGACCAGCAGGCGGGACGCTGAATAATCGCCGTCAATAGTGGTGACCGTGATGCCATTATCATCATGGGTGATGGCCTCTACCGGACAGTTGAATAGCTGCGCGCAGCCTGCCTTCGCAGCAAGCTCGATCCAGGTTTTGATCGCCGTTTCGCAATGGAGCACCCCGGAGTGGGCTTCAAAGAGGCCAATATAATCGTCCGGGACGGTAATTTCGGGCCAGCGTGCGGTAATGCCCGTCGCGTCCAGCTTCTCAACGTCCAGATTAAACGCTTTCGCGCTGCGTTCGACGCCAGCGAGAAACGCAGAATGTGCCGGGCCCAGGTTGATGACGCCCGTACGCTCGAAAATACGATCTTCGGTCTGTTTCGCCAGTTCATCCCACAGCGTCTGGGCGCGAAGCACCAGCGGAACGTAGCGTTCACCTTCACCGTACGCATGGCGGATGAGGCGGGTATCGCCATGATGGCTGCCTTCCGCATGAGGAGGCAGATGGCTATCGATCATCAGAACCTTCAGACCAGCCTGTGTTGCGTAATAGCCTGCGGCAGATCCTACGGAGCCGCTGCCAATAATGATTAAGTCGTATCTCATATGCATCTCATAAACTGATGTTTTGTTAGCAGAGTAATTAACAACGCGGGGTTAGACAAGGGAGAAATAAATAAGGCACCGCGAGGGTGCCTGTAGAGAGAAAAGTGGGCATAAGCTTAGTGCCGTTTATACTCATTTTCCTGGTAGTCGCCAGATTCTATTTTTGCAATACCTGCTTCTAAAATAGAAATAAACTGACGGGCGACGTCTGTTGTTAGCCACAGCGTCTGTCCAACTTCCGCTTCTTCACGGTTGAGTTGATTTGGGGTCTGGTAGTGCAAACGCAGCATCAGCGCATCGTAGCTATCTACGGTACTGATATCCCAGCCAACAAGTGGGTGGGTCTGGATGACTTCACTATTCTTTTCCATTATAACCCCCTTAATGCGTGTTAGAAGACAACGGCTTTGAGGTTCAATGCATGTTTTTCTGAAAGCAACTTCAGTATACCAAGTAATAAGGGTTCCGAAGGGAAAAATAAACAGGTGGCAACACATTTTTCTGCTTTTTAGGATTGTTCGAACAATAAAACACCATCTCGTTCACGATTTTTAAAGAAGATGCCGAATTATTTTGAACTTACAGGATTATGAGGCAAAAAAAAGCCGGGGCGACCCGGCAAAAAAACACAATGAGGGAGCAGTGTTAATCCGTGATGAACCAGTCGTCAGCGCTTTCCCACGTTTCCTGGAGGATTTCGCTGATGCGATCTTTATCTTCTTTTGCGGCGCCAATGACGGAGAGGTTGTTCGCCGCGGCGTAACGCACCGTGACGGCACCCGCGTTGTCGGGAAAGGTGTTGTTAATACGACGGGATAATTCGCCTGCCAGTGCATCAAGCGCGCCGGCAGGCAGAACGGTAGTTTTGGCTATGGTGACTTCAATACGCATAAATGCCCCCTGTGTAATATACTGTTTATTTATACAGGTATATAATCAGTTTGACAACAAGGGGCACTGATTTTTTAACGTTTTACCGTCCAGCTTACGGTTTCACCCGCCAGGAAGGGAATCAGCGTGTCGTCCGTCAGCGCAATGGACTCCTCAACGTGGCTCGCTTTACGCTCCAGTTCGATGAAGGTGTCGTTGACCGGCAGGCCGTAGAAGCGCGGGCCGTTAAGGGAGCAGAATGCTTCGAAATGTTCCAGCGCGTTCATCTCTTCAAACACGGTTGCGTAGCTGGCAAGCGCCGTTGGGGCGTTGAAGCAGCCCGCGCAGCCGCAGCTTGCCTCTTTACGATGGCGGCCGTGAGGCGCGGAATCGGTACCGAGGAACGCGCGGGAGAACCCGCTGGCGACCAGCTCGCGCAGCGCCTGCTGGTGGATGTTGCGCTTAAGAATAGGCAGGCAGTAGAGGTGAGGGCGCACCCCGCCCACCAGCATGTGGTTACGGTTAAACATCAGGTGCTGTGGCGTAATGGTGGCGGCGATAAGATCGTTGCCGTCACGCACGTACTCTGCCGCGTCTTTGGTGGTGATATGCTCGAAGACCACCTTCAGCGCGGGCAGGCGCTGGCGCAAAGGCTCCATCACGGTCTCGATAAAACGGGCTTCGCGGTCGAAGATATCAATCTCGGCATGCGTTACTTCGCCGTGAACCAGCAGCGGCATACCCAGTTTCTGCATGCGTTCCAGCACCGGCATAATGGCATCAATGCTGGTGACGCCGTGGCTGGAGTTGGTGGTGGCATTCGCCGGGTAGAGTTTCGCTGCCGTAAAGACGCCTTCGTTAAACCCGCGCTCCACTTCGTTCGGATCCAGTGAATCGGTCAGATAGCAGGTCATCAACGGGGTAAAATCGTGTCCCGCAGGAACGGCGTCGAGAATGCGCTGGCGATAGGCTATCGCGGCATCGACGGTGGTGACTGGTGGCACCAGGTTAGGCATGACAATCGCGCGGCCATAAATTTCGCTGGTATAAGGCACGACGGTTTTCAGCATATCGCCATCACGCAGATGGATATGCCAGTCGTCAGGGCGGCGGATTTTAAGAACCTGGGGTTGTGCAGTCATGGAAGCTCCGGCTTGTCAGGAATCAGTCATAAGGATGGCTGTTTTTGCCGGACACAAATCATAAGCGGAAACGTTTTCGTTTGCACACTTTTCCGTGAAAAAAAAGGGCGCCTCAGCGCCCTTCAGGTTAATCGGTGAAAGGAATGATAATTTCGCCCGGTTTCACCTCTATACCTTTTGCATATTTTTTCGCCAGAGCTTCACCCTTGCTTTTGTCTTCACTTAAGACGTACGCGGGCTGCTGGTTAAAGTAATTCCGCAGCGACTGATTCAGATAGGGCATGAGGGTTTGCAGAACTGGCGCCATCTTGTCCGGAGACACCTTCGCGTCGACCACTTCCATCTCCTGCAGGAAAATCGCCCCTTTCTCTTTGTTGAAAACAGGGAGTGCCTTCAGCTTGAGCTTGATGTTGGCTTTCTGATTGCCAAAAAGGGAGGACATATCGAGGTCCGCATCACCGGCCAGGGTGACTTTGTTTGGCTCTTCACGTCCGATTTGACTGGTGAGGTTTGTGAGCACGATATGCGCATCGGCAAGACCCGGTACGCCAATGTCTTTCGAGAAATTGTTATGTTTTTCCAGCGCCTGATTAATTTCCTGTTCACTGACGGTGTATTGCGTGAGCTGGTTACAGCCAACCAGCAGGCCGCTGACAATCAATGCCGCGGCTAAGACAATTTTCTTCATAGTGTTCCTCAACGAAAAATCGGCGCTTCTGTCCTGTTACGCCAGTATGTCAGCGTGAATGGGCAGAAACCAGCAGAAAAAACTGAGAAGTGGGGCGGGAAGGGCTCCCGCCCGAGGGAAAGGCTACGCGCCAGGCTCGAGCATGCCGCTCGCGCTGCGTTTCTGGCTGAACTGCCACCACAGGGCGAGTAGCGTCATAAAGCCCACCACGCCCAGCATCATCCACGGAAGTTCAGGTTGATTTAACGCTTTGCCAGCATCAAACAACCAGCCGCCGCCGGCGTAACCTAATGCCCCGCCAAGCGCCAGCCCCAGTCGGCTGAACCCCATATAGCTGCCGCGTGCACGCGCATCCGCAAGCGAGGCGCTCAGCGTTTCGCGGGCAGGCTCGGCGATGATCGAGCCAATATAGAACGTGCAAATCAGCGTAAACAGCTGCTGGAGCGTGTTCACCAGGCCGATCGGCATCATGCTCAGCGTCATCAGGAACAGTCCGGCCATCAGGCGATGCTCCAGGCGAAAACGCCGCTCGCTCCAGCGGGCAATCGGATAGAGGAGCGTTAACGACAGGCAGGCTTCGATGGCGTACATCCATTTCACCGCCGCAGGGGTACCTGCAATGTCGTTAACCATGATCGGCAGCATCAGCATGACCTGCACGGCCAGCATGTAATATCCCGTCAGGGTCAACACATAGGTGACAAAACGTCTGTCGCGCAGGACGCGGCCCAGCCCTTCCCGAACCGGCGCTTTCACCCTTGACAGTTTCCATGCCGGCAGGAACAGGCCATTAAACAGCGCGCACAGCATAAAGAGCACCGCCCCAGCCGCGCAGACCAGACGGAAGTCATACTGCAGCAGCCAGCTTCCCAGCAGGGCGCCGATAACCGCCCCGGCGCTGTCCTGCATCATCAGAATCGAGAAGAAACGGCCGCGGTGCTGCGGGCGAATCAGCTTTACCACCAGCGCGGTGCGGGGCGGATCGAACAGCGTGCCCCCGATACCGGAGAGGAAACAGGAGAACCAGAGCAGCCAGGGCTCCTGGGCGACCGCCATCGTGGCAAACCCTGCCGCGCGCAGCAGCATACCGGTGACGATCATCGGTTTCGCGCCAAAGCGGTCAGCGATAGCCCCGCCAAAGACGCCCAGGCCCTGCTGGACAAACTGGCGTAGCCCCAGGGCAATGCCGACCATTAATGCCGCCCAGCCCATCTGATCGACAAAGCGGATCGAAATAAGCGGAAAAACGACAAAAAAGCCGAGCACGACCAGCATGTTATCGACGAGCAGGAAATATTTACCCAGGCTCCTGGCCTGTGATACGCGGGACATTTTCCCTCCAGGGAAAATAAGATGGTGAGCACGCTAACATTCTGCGGTGTCGCCGCGTTTTTTCCCACCCCTGCACGTGACAATATTTTTTTATCAAAAGGGTGCTTTGATAGAGAGTTCTCATCGAAAAATGTGAAAAGAGGTGAAAATGGTATGTCACTGTTTTCACAGACGGCGCAGGCGCAGGTATAGTAAAGCTAATGGGCAAGCTGAAGTGACGGGAAGGAGTGGTATCGATGTTTGGCTATCGCAGCAATGTGCCAAAAGTGCGTCTGACAACGGACAGGCTGGTCGTTCGTCTGGTGCATGAGCGTGATGCCTGGCGTCTGGCGGATTATTACGCCGAGAATCGCCAGTTTTTAAAACCCTGGGAACCCGTTCGGGATGAGAGCCATTGTTACCCTTCCGGCTGGCAGGCGCGCCTCAGCATGATTACGGAATTTCACAAGCAGGGCAGCGCGTTTTATTTCGCGCTGCTGGATCCTGAAGAGAAAGAGATTATCGGGATCGCCAATTTTTCAAACGTGGTGCGGGGATCGTTTCACGCCTGCTACCTGGGCTACTCCATCGGCCAGAAGTGGCAGGGGCAGGGGCTGATGTACGAGGCGCTGACGGTAGCGATCCGCTATATGCAACGCACCCAGCACATTCATCGCATTATGGCGAACTATATGCCGCATAACCAGCGCAGCGGAAATCTGCTGGCGCGTTTAGGGTTCGAGAAAGAGGGTTACGCCAAAGACTATCTGCTGATAGACGGAGAGTGGCGCGACCACGTTCTGACGGCATTAACCACCCGGGACTGGACTGCAGGTCGTTAAGGAGAAAAGATGAAGTATCAGCTAAACGGTACAGAAGCGCGCGTGATTGGGTGCTTACTCGAAAAACAGGTCACCACGCCGGAGCAGTATCCGCTGTCCGTCAACGCCGTGACCATGGCCTGCAACCAGAAGACCAACCGCGAGCCGGTGATGAACCTCAGCGAGCATGAGGTTCAGGACGTGCTGGATGCGCTGGTAAAACGTCACTATCTCCGCACCGTCAGCGGCTTCGGCAACCGCGTGACCAAATACGAACAGCGCTTCTGTAACTCCGAATTCGGTGACCTGAAGCTGAGCAGTGCGGAAGTGGCGGTCATCACCACGCTGTTGCTGCGCGGAGCGCAAACGCCGGGAGAACTGCGCACGCGCGCTTCCCGTATGCATGAGTTCAGCGATATGCAGGAGGTCGAGCAGACCCTCGAAGGGCTGGCCGCGCGTGAAGACGGTCCTTACGTGGTGCGTCTGGCGCGCGAGCCGGGCAAGCGTGAAAGCCGCTATATGCACCTGTTCAGCGGTGACGTTGATAGTTCAGTGAAATCCAGCGCAACTGACATAACGGCCGTAGATGATGATTTGGTTGCCCGCGTAGCGGCGCTGGAAGACGAGGTCGCCGGGCTGAAACAGCGTCTGGATGCCCTGCTGGCACATTTGGGAGACTGACGGTGAAAAAATTACGCATTGGCGTAGTAGGGCTGGGCGGTATTGCACAAAAAGCCTGGCTGCCGGTTCTGGGGGCAGCGACGGACTGGACGCTGCAAGGGGCATGGTCACCCACACGCGAGAAGGCCGAGCGGATCTGCGAAACCTGGCGTATGCCGTATGCGGCGTCGCTTCAGGATCTGACCCGCGAGTGCGATGCGGTCTTTGTGCATACCTCAACGTCTACCCACTATCAGGTCGTGAGCGAGCTGCTCAATGCGGGCGTTCACGTTTGCGTGGATAAACCGCTGGCGGAAAATGTTCCGGACGCGGAACGCCTGATTGAACTGGCGGCGCGTAAAAAACTGACGCTGATGGTCGGCTTCAACCGCCGCTTCGCGCCCCTTTACCAGCAGCTTAAGGCACAGTCGGGCACGCTTGCCTCGCTGCGGATGGATAAACACCGCACGGACAGCATCGGGCCAAACGATCTGCGCTTCACGCTGCTGGATGATTATCTCCACGTTGTGGATACGGCGCTGTGGCTCGCCGGTAGCAACGCGCAGCTGCAAAGTGGCACGCTGCTCACGAACGAGCAGGGTGAAATGGTCTACGCAGAACACCATTTCGCGATTGACCATCTGCAGATCACGACCAGCATGCATCGTCGTGCCGGCAGCCAGCGAGAATGCGTCCAGGCCGTCACCGACGGCGCGTTGTACGACATTACCGACATGCGTGAATGGCGGGAAGAGAAGGGCAGCGGCGTGGTGACGCTCCCCGCGCCTGGCTGGCAGAGCACGCTTGAACAGCGCGGTTTTGCCGGTTGCGCCCGCCACTTCATCACCTGCGTGCAAAATCAGACGGTTCCTGAAACGTCCGGCGAGCAGGCCATCATGGCGCAGCGCATTGTGGAAAGGCTCTGGCGCGAGGCCATGAGTGAATAACTCGCTGTAACATCTGCGGATAGTAATTCGTTGAAATCCGGGTAGACTAAGCGCCGCTTGTAGGCTTTGCCGGGTGGCGCTTACGCTTGCCCGTCCTGGAAATCCGTATGGTTCTGGAAATTCACGTTAATGAACTTATTAAAATCGCTGGCGGCCGTCAGCTCGATGACCATGTTTTCCCGCGTGCTGGGTTTTGCGCGCGACGCCATTGTGGCAAGGGTATTTGGTGCAGGGATGGCCACGGACGCCTTTTTCGTCGCGTTCAAATTACCGAACCTGCTGCGTCGTATTTTTGCGGAAGGGGCGTTTTCCCAGGCATTCGTCCCGATCCTGGCAGAATATAAAAGCAAGCAGGGCGAGGACGCCACGCGCGTCTTTGTGTCTTATGTCTCCGGCCTGCTGACGCTGGCGCTGGCGGTGGTGACCGTCCTCGGGATGCTGGCCGCGCCCTGGGTCATTATGGTGACCGCGCCCGGCTTTGCCGATACGGCCGACAAGTTTGCCCTGACCTCGCAGCTGTTGCGCATTACTTTCCCCTATATTCTGCTGATCTCGCTGGCCTCGCTGGTGGGGGCGATCCTCAATACCTGGAACCGCTTCTCTGTACCGGCGTTTGCGCCGACGTTTCTTAACGTCAGCATGATCGGCTTTGCCCTGTTCGCCGCCCCGCACTTCAACCCGCCGGTGCTGGCGCTGGCCTGGGCGGTCACCGTCGGCGGCGTGCTGCAGCTGGCGTATCAGCTGCCGCACCTGAAAAAAATCGGCATGCTGGTGCTGCCGCGCATCAACTTCAAAGATGCCGGGGCGATGCGCGTCATCAAGCAGATGGGGCCCGCCATTCTCGGCGTTTCCGTCAGCCAGATCTCGCTGATTATCAACACCATCTTTGCCTCGTTCCTGGTGTCCGGCTCGGTTTCCTGGATGTACTACGCCGACCGCCTGATGGAGTTTCCGTCCGGGGTGCTGGGCGTGGCGCTGGGGACCATCCTGCTGCCGTCGCTGTCGAAAAGTTTTGCCAGCGGCAATCATGATGAGTATTGCCGCCTGATGGACTGGGGCCTGCGTCTTTGCTTCCTGCTGGCCCTGCCAAGCGCGGTGGCGCTGGGTATTCTGGCCAAACCGCTGACGGTGTCGCTCTTCCAGTACGGGAAATTCACTGCCTTCGATGCCGCCATGACCCAGCGCGCGCTGATTGCCTACTCGGTGGGACTGATGGGGCTGATCGTGGTGAAAGTGCTGGCGCCGGGCTTTTACTCGCGTCAGGACATCAAAACGCCGGTAAAAATTGCCATCGTGACGCTGATTATGACGCAGCTGATGAACCTGGCGTTTATTGGTCCGCTGAAACATGCCGGCCTGTCATTATCGATTGGTCTCGCGGCCTGTCTGAATGCCGGCCTGCTGTACTGGCAGCTGCGCAAGCAGGATATTTTCACGCCGCAGCCGGGTTGGGGCAGTTTCCTGGTGCGTCTGATCGTTGCGGTACTGGTGATGTCTGCCGCGCTGCTTGGCATGATGCACGTGATGCCGGAGTGGTCCCTGGGCACGATGCCTTATCGCCTGATGCGCCTGATGGCCGTGGTGTGCGTTGGTGTGGTGGCGTACTTTGCCACGCTCGCGGTGCTGGGTTTCAAAGTCAAAGAGTTTGCCCGCCGGACGGCATAAACGCCAAAAGGGGAGTTCACCTCATGGTGCTCCCCACTGCATGATTAGTCGCTTATGCGTCAAATCGAAATCTTTTTCACACCTGCAATACGCGCCGTCGCCGTCTGACCATCCGCACCGTACAGACCGGTTTCTTTATGCGGTTTCAACACCTCAAGCGCCTGCTGATTACGCTCAATCTGCCCTTCCAGTAGCCAGCCGTTATGCTGGTTAAGATCGCGCAGGTGCTGAGTTTTTTCGGTAATGGTCTGCCAGCGCTCAATAATATCGTCATTGGCGCTGCGCTTAGGATCTTGCTCAGCGCGTCGCTGTTGTTCCAGATAATCCAGCGTTGCCAGAAGCGAACTTTTGTCTTCAGTAATACGCTGCAGCGCGCTGCCGTTGATGTGACCGGAAGAGAGATGCTGCTGTTCAGCGTCCATTACCGTTTTCAGGTCGTTCAGGACAACCGTCATTTGATCCAGTATTTCTGACAGTCGACTCATACGGTTAGTTACTCTGTAAGAAACTCTGTGCTTCCTGAATCAGGGCGTCAGCGATTTTGCTGGTGTCCATTTTCAGCTCACCGTTACGAATAGCCGTTTTCAGCGCTTCAACACGTTCCATATTGATATCGTTGCTGCCCGGCTGCATCAGTTTTGCCTGCGCGTCGCTCAGGGTCACGCTGGTGCTGTTGGACGTTGACGGTTTTTCCAGGCGCGTTTTCTGCGCCGTTGCGTCATTCGTTTCGCGAGGTTGTACAGCGCTTACCGGCTTCAGGGCTGATGTACGATCAATGCTCATAGTGTTGTCCTCATCGAGGGTTCGCGGCGTTTGCGCCTGACATCATCATTAGTGGAATATTTATCGGCACGCGCCGCGAAATCTTTAAAAAGATTATAGGTTAATCAGAATATTCCCATCAGCATCGACGGTTCCGCTCACCACCTGGCCTGAGGACATTCTGACGCGGGCGTTTTGCGCCACCGCGGCATTGTTCAACGCTTTCCCTTCACTGTTGATGCTAAAGCCATCTCCGTTGGCCACCACCATCACCTGTTGGCCTGCTTTTACCCGCCATGCCTGACGCAGCATGGAGATCTGTATCGGCTGGCCTGGCGCGACGTCGCGCAGGCTGACGGCGTCCTGAGCCTGGTTAATATCCAGCATGGTGCGTGGCGGCAGTTGATCCAGACGGCCGCGCTTCAAGGTCACGCTGTTTGTCTGCAGTACGCTGCCGCGCGCAATGGGCACGGCGGCGACAACATAATTGCCCGTCGCCTGAACGGCAACCTGTAAATAGCGTTTTTCGTTGGCGCAGCGTGCCAGCACGTTCACATTCCCCCATAGCTTTGTGAACCCTACCACGCTGAAGGACGGCTGGTCGCACGTCGGGTACAGATTCGGTGGCGTGCGCACGGTAACGGTCACGTCATCGCTAAAGCCTGCCAGTTTTTCGGCAAAAAAAGCCGTTAGCCGATCCTGTAACCCTTCAGCCTGCGCCAGAGGGCTTAACAGCAAGAGAGTCGCCACCAGACCACGTTTTAACGTTTGCATCGCAAGTTCCACCGTTTCCAGAGTTGAACGAATTCTACCTGTAGTGGTTTTGCATCAACGGAATAAATAGCGACGCATTTTGCGCTTATTCCGTCGATAGGGGAGACCGGGTGAGATTTAAGCTGTGAACTGAAATTTTGCCATCAGCGGAGGAGACATGCTCGATAAACTCGACGCCGCGTTACGTTTTCAGCAGGAAGCGCTCAACTTACGCGCCCAGCGGCAGGAGATTTTAGCCGCCAATATCGCTAACGCCGATACCCCGGGGTATCAGGCGCGCGATATTGATTTTTCCAGTGAACTCAAAAAGGTGATGGAGCGTGGACGTGCCGAAGGAACGGGTGTTGCACTTGCCATGACATCCTCTCGCCATATTCCTGCTCAGGCGATGACTGCGCCAGCGACCGATTTACTTTATCGCATTCCCGATCAGCCCTCACTCGACGGTAACACCGTGGATATGGACCGGGAGCGTACCCAGTTTGCCGACAACAGCCTGAAATACCAGACGGGCCTGACCGTACTCGGCGGACAAATCAAAGGCATGATGAACGTCCTGCAGGGGGGGAACTGATAGATGGCCTTGCTGAATATTTTTGATATCGCCGGTTCGGCGTTAACCGCACAGTCCAAGCGCCTGAACGTGGCCGCCAGTAACCTCGCGAACGCCGACAGCGTCACCGGACCCGACGGCCAGCCTTATCGTGCCAAACAGGTAGTCTTTCAGGTCGATGCTGCGCCAGGCGCGGCGACGGGCGGCGTGAAGGTCTCGGATGTGGTGGAGAGCCAGGCCCCGGACAGACTGGTGTATGAGCCGGGTAACCCACTGGCGGATGCCAGCGGATACGTGAAGATGCCAAACGTGGATGTGGTGGGTGAGATGGTGAACTCCATGTCGGCTTCCCGTAGCTACCAGGCCAACGTCGAAGTGCTTAATACCGTGAAGAGCATGATGCTCAAAACACTCACTCTCGGCCAGTAAAGGAGACATGCATGTCCATCGCCGTAAATGTGAATGATCCGACGAACTCGGGTGTTAACAACACAAAGAGTACGACGGGTTCTAACTCCCTGACGGGGAGTAACGCCGCCGATCTTCAGGGCAGCTTTCTGACGCTGCTGGTGGCGCAGCTTAAGAACCAGGACCCCACTAACCCGATGCAGAACAACGAACTGACCACGCAGCTTGCGCAGATCAGCACCGTTAGCGGCATTGAGAAACTCAACACCACCCTTGGTTCCGTCTCTGGACAGATTAATAGCGCCCAGTCTCTGCAGGCGGCAAGCCTGATTGGCCACGGGGTGATGATCCCGGGAACCACGATTCTGGCAGGCACCAGCACTACCGAAGGCAACACCACAACGACCACAACGCCGTTTGGCGTTGAGCTGCAGCAGGCGGCGGAGAAAGTTACCGCAACCATTACCGACAGCAACGGCACGGTTGTGCGCACCATTGATATCGGTGAGCTGAAGGCGGGCGTTCACACCTTTACGTGGGATGGCAGCCTGACCGACGGCACGAAAGCACCAAACGGTGCTTACAAAGTCGCGATCAGCGCCAGCAACGGGACGACCCAGCTGGTGGCGCAGCCGCTGCAGTTCGCGCTGGTCCAGGGCGTGATTAAAGGAAGCGACGGCAACAAACTGGATTTGGGAACCTCTGGTTCCACCACACTCGACGAAGTTCGGCAGATTATCTAAGCCTTAACACTTATCAGGAGTAAGTCATGGCCTTTTCTCAAGCGGTCAGCGGCCTGAATGCTGCGGCCACCAACCTGGACGTCATTGGCAACAACATCGCCAACTCCGCGACCTATGGTTTTAAATCCGGTTCTGCTTCCTTTGCAGACATGTTTGCCGGTTCCAAAGTCGGCCTGGGCGTGAAAGTTGCGGGCATCACTCAGGACTTTAGCGACGGCACCACCACCAACACCGGTCGTGGTCTGGACGTCGCCATCAGCCAGAACGGTTTCTTCCGTATGGTCGACTCCAACGGCTCTGTGTTCTACAGCCGTAACGGCCAGTTCAAGCTGGATGAAAACCGTAACCTGGTGAACATGCAGGGGATGCAGTTAACCGGTTATCCGGTTGCCGGGACGCCATCAACGGTTCAGACCGGGGCGAACCCACAGGTCATTAATATCCCAACCACGCTGATGGCCGCGAAGTCCACCACCACGGCTTCCCAGCAGATTAACCTGAATTCCACCGATACCGCGCCGACCACCGCCTTTGATCCGGCTAATCCGGACACGTACAACAAAAAAGGTACGGTGACCGTCTTTGATAGCCAGGGTAATGCGCACAACATGAACCTGTTTTATGTCAAAGATGCGACCCCAGCTAACTCCTGGAAAGTGTATGCCCAGGACGGTAGCGTCGCAGGCAGCACGGCGGCACTCGCCACCACGCTGACCTTTGATAATAACGGTACGCTGACCGGTGGTGGAAATATCAACATCACTACCGCGACCATCCCAGGTGCGACGCCAGCGACCTTCGCCATGAGTTTTGCTAACTCCATGCAGCAGAACACCGGTGCGAACAATATCGTCGCGACCAGCCAGAATGGTTTTAAACCAGGCGACCTGGTGAGCTACCAAATCAATGACGACGGCACTGTGGTCGGTAACTATTCCAACGAACAGACCCAGGTTCTGGGCCAGATCGTGCTGGCAAACTTCGCCAACAACGAAGGTCTGAAATCGGAAGGCGACAACGTCTGGTCTGCCACCCAGTCCTCCGGCGTGGCGCTGCTGGGTACTGCCGGAAGCGGTAACTTCGGCACGCTGACCAACGGTGCGCTGGAAGCCTCTAACGTCGATCTGAGTAAAGAGCTGGTGAACATGATCGTCGCGCAGCGTAACTATCAGTCGAACGCGCAGACCATCAAAACCCAGGATCAGATCCTCAACACGCTGGTTAACCTGCGTTAAGCGGCTAACAGGAAAGCGCAATGGATCACGCAATATATACCGCGATGGGCGCGGCAAGTCAGACGCTCAATCAGCAGGCCGTTACCGCCAGCAACCTGGCAAACGCCTCAACGCCGGGCTTTCGCGCGCAGCTTAATGCGCTGCGCGCGGTGCCGGTAGAAGGGCTTTCCCTGCCGACCCGTACGCTGGTGACGGCATCAACCCCTGGCGCCGATATGACGCCAGGGCAGATGGATTACACCTCACGCCCGCTGGACGTGGCTCTGCAGCAGGACGGCTGGCTGGCGGTGCAAACGGCGGACGGTAGCGAAGGCTATACCCGTAACGGGAACATCCAGGTGAGCGCGACGGGCCAGCTGACGATTCAGGGGCATCCGGTGATGGGGGAAGCGGGTCCGCTGACCGTACCGGAAGGCTCTGAGCTGACTATCGCTGCGGACGGCACCATTTCGGCGCTCAACCCTGGCGACCCGGCAAATACCGTTGCGCCCGTCGGTCGTCTGAAGCTGGTCAAGGCGGAAGGCAAAGAGGTGCAGCGTGGCGACGACGGCATGTTCCGTCTGACCCAGGCGGCGCAGGCGACGCGGGGGGCCACCTTACAGGCCGATCCGAGCATCCGCGTGATGTCCGGTGTTCTGGAAGGCAGTAACGTCAAGCCGGTCGAAGCCATGACCGACATGATCGCCAGCGCCCGTCGTTTTGAAATGCAGATGAAGATCATCAGCAGTGTCGATGAAAACGCGGGCAAGGCTAACCAACTTCTGGCTATGAGCTAACAGGATTCCTTATGATCAGTTCTTTATGGATCGCGAAAACTGGCCTGGACGCCCAGCAAACCAATATGGACGTGATTGCCAACAACCTGGCAAACGTGAGCACCAATGGTTTCAAGCGTCAGCGCGCCGTTTTCGAAGATTTGCTTTATCAAACCATCCGCCAGCCGGGCGCGCAGTCTTCTGAACAGACGACGCTGCCATCGGGCCTGCAGATCGGTACCGGTGTTCGTCCGGTGGCGACCGAGCGTCTGCACAGCCAGGGCAACCTGTCTCAGACCAACAACAGCAAAGACGTGGCGATCAAAGGCCAGGGCTTCTTCCAGGTGCAGCTGCCTGACGGGACTTCTGCCTACACCCGCGACGGCTCGTTCCAGGTCGATCAGAACGGCCAGCTGGTGACGGCGGGCGGTTTCCAGGTTCAGCCTGCGATTACCATCCCGGCGAACGCCCTGAGCATTACCATCGGACGTGACGGTGTGGTCAGCGTAACCCAGCAGGGGCAGGCTGCGCCGGTTCAGGTTGGGCAGCTCAACCTGACCACCTTCATGAACGATACCGGTCTGGAAAGCATTGGTGAGAACCTCTACACCGAGACGCAATCCTCCGGTACGCCAAATGAGAGCACCCCGGGCCTGAACGGCGCGGGCCTGCTGTATCAGGGCTATGTTGAAACCTCCAACGTGAACGTGGCGGAAGAGCTGGTGAATATGATCCAGGTTCAGCGCGCGTATGAAATTAACAGTAAAGCAGTGTCGACGACCGACCAGATGCTGCAGAAACTGACGCAACTCTAAGGTGTAGCCCGGTGCGGTAAACGCCGCGCCGGCTCCCTGTTTTCGAAGATGAAGGCAATGCAAAAAAACGCGGCGTTTCGTTATCCGATTCTGACTGTTCTGGTCGTCACCCTCAGCGGGTGTGCCTGGATCCCGTCTAAACCTTTGGTCCAGGGTGCGACGACTGCCCAACCCGTTCCTGGCCCTGCGCCAGTAGTCAACGGCTCCATTTTCCAGACCGCGCAGCCGATTAATTACGGCTATCAGCCGCTGTTTGAAGATCGCCGCCCGCGTAACGTCGGCGATACATTGACCATTGTGCTGCAGGAAAACGTCAGCGCGAGCAAGAGCTCGTCGGCGAACGCCAGCCGCGATGGCAAAACGAATTTTGGCTTCGATACCGTCCCGCGCTACCTGCAGGGACTGTTCGGCAACGCGCGTGCTGATGTCGATGCCTCTGGCGGCAACACCTTTAACGGTAAAGGTGGCGCGAACGCCAGCAACACCTTCAGCGGCACGCTGACGGTCACGGTTGACCAGGTACTGGTTAACGGCAACTTACACGTGGTGGGTGAAAAACAGATCGCCATCAACCAGGGCACTGAATTCATTCGCTTCTCGGGCGTGGTTAACCCTCGCACCATCAGCGGCACCAACACCGTTCCGTCCACCCAGGTGGCGGATGCGCGCATTGAGTACGTCGGTAACGGCTACATTAATGAAGCGCAGAATATGGGTTGGCTGCAGCGCTTCTTCCTTAACTTATCGCCGATGTAAGCGAGGTGACCCATGTTTAAATCGATCTTCGCCGTGGCGCTCGCGCTGGTGGCTACCTTTGCCCAGGCTGACCGTATTCGCGATCTCACCAGCGTTCAGGGCGTGCGTGAAAACTCGCTGATTGGCTATGGCCTGGTGGTGGGGCTGGACGGTACCGGTGACCAGACGACCCAGACCCCCTTTACCACCCAAAGTCTGAACAACATGCTTTCCCAGCTCGGCATTACCGTGCCGGCGGGAACTAACATGCAGCTGAAAAACGTGGCGGCAGTAATGGTCACCGCGTCCTACCCGGCGTTTGCGCGTCAGGGACAGACCATTGACGTGGTAGTCTCCTCAATGGGTAACGCCAAAAGCCTGCGCGGCGGTACGCTGCTGATGACTCCGCTGAAAGGCGTCGACAGCCAGGTTTATGCGCTGGCGCAGGGGAACATTCTGGTCGGCGGTGCGGGTGCATCCGCAGGCGGAAGCAGCGTGCAGGTGAACCAGCTCAACGGCGGACGGATTACCAACGGGGCGATCATTGAGCGTGAACTGCCGACCCAGTTTGGCGCGGGCAACACCATTAACCTGCAGCTCAATAATGAAGACTTCACGATGGCGCAGCAGATTGCCGATACCATCAACCGCAGCCGTGGCTACGGTAATGCCACGGCACTTGATGCGCGTACCGTGCAGATCCGTACCTCCACCGGCAGCAGCAACCAGGTGCGCATGCTGGCCGATATCCAGAATATGGAAGTGAACGTTCCGGTCCAGGATGCGAAGGTGATCATCAACTCCCGTACCGGCTCGGTGGTGATGAACCGGGAAGTGTCGCTCGACAGCTGTGCCGTGGCGCAGGGGAACCTGTCGGTGACGGTGAACCGCTCCGCTAACGTCAGCCAGCCGGACACGCCGTTTGGCGGTGGTCAGACGGTGGTAACCCCGCAAACGCAGATTGATTTACGTCAGAGCGGTGGGTCTTTACAGAGCGTGCGATCAAGCGCCAACCTGAACAGCGTGGTGCGCGCCCTGAACGCCCTGGGCGCAACGCCGATGGATCTGATGTCCATCCTGCAATCGATGCAAAGCGCGGGCTGCCTGCGCGCCAAACTGGAAATCATTTAATGCTGACCGATAGCAAATTGTTGACCAGTGCAGCCTGGGACGCCCAGTCGCTCAACGAACTGAAAACCAAAGCAGGCAAAGACCCGGCGGCGAATATCCGCCCGGTCGCCCGCCAGGTGGAAGGAATGTTTGTACAGATGATGCTGAAGAGCATGCGTGAAACCCTGCCGAAAGACGGGATGTTCAGCAGTGATTCAACGCGTCTCTACACCAGCATGTATGACCAGCAGATTGCGCAGCAGATGACCGCCGGGAAAGGCCTCGGTCTGGCTGACATGATTGTCAAGCAGACCGAAGCCGCGCAGGGCATTCAGCCTCAGGATCAGCCGCAGCAGGTACCGATGAAGTTCGACCTGGAAACGGTGACCAGCTATCAGAACCAGGCTCTGACGCAAATGGTGCGTAAAGCCATGCCGAAAGCCACGGGCAGCGGCGATGAGCCGCTCTCCGGTGACAGCAAAGACTTCCTGGCGCAGCTTTCTCTGCCGGCACGGCTTGCCAGTGAACAGAGCGGCGTGCCGCATCACCTGATTCTGGCGCAGGCCGCGCTGGAGTCGGGCTGGGGTCAGCGCCAGATCCGCAAGGAAAACGGCGAACCGAGCTTCAACATCTTCGGTGTGAAGGCCACCTCCAGCTGGAAGGGGCCAACTACGGAGATCACAACCACCGAATACGAGAACGGCGCGGCGGTGAAGGTCAAAGCCAAATTCCGCGTCTACAGCTCGTATCTGGAAGCGTTGTCCGATTATGTTGGCCTGCTGAGCCGAAATCCGCGCTATACCGCCGTGACGCAGGCGGCGACGGCGGAGCAGGGCGCTCAGGCGCTGCAAAACGCGGGCTACGCGACCGACCCGAACTATGCGCGTAAGCTCACCAGCATGATCCAGCAGCTGAAATCCATGGGCGAGAAGGTCAGCAAAGCCTATAGCACAGATATTGAAAATCTGTTCTGAAAGTTCTCAAGTCCCGGTGGAGGTTGCCGATAACCTTCATCAGGACTCGTGTCTGAACGTATAAAAGGAACCCCCATGTCCAGTTTGATTAACAGCGCCATGAGTGGCCTCAGTGCTGCGCAGTCGGCACTCAATACCGTCAGTAATAATATTTCAAGCTATAACGTGGCAGGCTATACCCGCCAGACCACGGTGCTGGGCGCATCTAACAGCACGCTGACCGGCGGTGGCTGGGTGGGTAACGGGGTGTATGTCTCCGGTGTCCAGCGTGAGTATGACGCCTTCATCACCAATCAGCTGCGCGCCGCACAGACGCAGAGCAGCGGCCTGACGACGCGCTATCAGCAGATGTCAAAAATCGACGATGTGCTCTCCGATACCACCAACTCGCTTTCCACCACGCTGCAGGACTTCTTCAAAAGTCTGCAAACCCTGGTGAGCAACGCGGAAGATCCGGCGGCGCGTCAGACGGTGCTGGGTAAAGCGGGCGGTCTGGTCAATCAGTTCAAAACCAACGATCAGTATCTTCGTGACCAGGATACGCAGGTGAATACCGCGATTTCAACCAGCGTGTCGCAGATCAACAACTATGCCAAACAGATTGCCAATCTGAACGATCAGATTTCCCGTCTGACCGGCGTCGGTGCGGGCGCATCGCCTAACGACCTGCTTGATCAGCGCGATCAGCTCGTCAATGAGCTGAACAAAATCGTCGGCGTGGAAGTGTCTGTTCAGGATAGTGGTACGTTTAACATCTCTTTCGGCAACGGTTACAGCCTGGTACAAGGCAGCAAAGCCAACCAGCTGGCTGCCGTGAAGTCGAGTGCCGATCCGGCTCGTACTACCGTAGCCTATGTCGATGACGTGGCCGGGAACGTAGAGATCCCGGAAAAGATGATCACCACCGGTTCTTTGGGCGGTTTACTGACCTTCCGCACGGAAGATCTGGATAAAGCTCGTAACACCCTGAACCAGATGGCGCTGGCCTTTGCCGATTCGATGAACACGCAGCATGAGGCTGGCTTTGACGCTAACGGTGATGCGGGCGGTAAGCTGTTCAACTTTGGTTCTCCGGCGGTGCTGTCCAACAGCAAGAACGGCGGGTCGGCGGTTGTTACCGCCTCTGTGGCGGACAGCAAACAGGTCCAGGCGACAGACTATAAGCTGCAGTTCAACGGCACTGACTGGACGATCACCCGTACATCAGACAAAACCAGCTTTACGATGAGCCCGGATGCCAGCGGCAACCTGTCGTTTGATGGTCTTAACGTCAACGTGAGCGGCACGGCAAATACCAAAGACAGCTTTACCGTGAAGCCGGTTTCCGACGTCATCATGAACATGGATCTGGCGATCAGCGACGAGTCCAAACTGGCGATGGCGTCCGTGCAGAACGGCGGCGAAAGTGATAACCGTAATGGCCAGAAACTGCTTGATCTTCAAAACGCGAAAGTTGTGGGTGGGAATAAAACCTTTAACGATGCGTATGCCTCTCTCGTCAGTACAGTCGGTAGCTCAACGGCGTCACTGAAGGTGAGCAGCCAGACGAAAGCGAATGTGGAAACGCAGTTAATCAAGCAGCAGCAGACCATCTCTGGGGTAAACCTCGACGAAGAGTATGGCAATTTGCAGCGTTATCAGCAGTATTACCTGGCGAACGCCCAGGTTCTCCAGACTGCCAGTACGCTCTTCGATGCAATTATCAACATTCGTTAAGGTTGAGGTGAATAATGCGTATTAGCACCCAGATGATGTATGAGCAGAACATGCGCGGGATCACCGATTCCCAGAGCAGATGGCTGAGCTACGGTGAGCAGATGTCCACCGGTAAGCGCGTTAACCGTCCTTCGGACGATCCTATCGCCGCGTCGCAGGCCATCGTTCTGTCACAATCGCAGTCGCAAAACAGCCAGTTCGCGCTTGCACGTACCTTCGCCACGCAAAAAGTCTCGCTGGAAGATAACGTGTTAACGCAGGTGAACACCGCGCTCTCAAGCGTGCGCGAGAAGCTCGTTTATGCGTCGAACGGCACATTAAGCGATGACGACCGCCTTTCTCTGGCGACCGATATTCAGGGGATCCGCGATCAGCTTATGAACCTGGCCAACACGACGGATGGTAATGGTCGCTTTATCTTTGCGGGATACAAAACCGAGAGTGCACCGTTTGATGCGGCGACCGGGGATTATAACGGCGGCGCAGAGGCCATCACGCAGCAGGTTGATACGGCGCGAAATATGACCATTAGCCATACCGGGCAGCAGATTTTCGAAAGCATTACCAGTAATGCGGAAGAGCTACCGGGCGGTGGATATGGCCAGACGAACATGTTCAAAATCCTGGATTCTGCCATCGCGTCGCTGAAGACGCCGATTGAGAACGATCCGGCTGCTGCAACGGCGCAAAGCCAGGTGATTGCTAATGCGCAAATCGGCATCAAAAACTCCCAGAACAATATCCTGACGGTCGTCGCGGATGTGGGCACCAAGATGAACGAGCTGGAAAAACTCGATACGCTGGGCGATGACCGCGCGCTGGGCCAGACCAAGCAGATGAGCGACCTGGTGGATGTCGACTGGAACGAAGCGATTTCCTCTTACACCATGCAGCAGGCGGCCTTGCAGGCGTCTTATAAAGCGTTTAGCGATATGCAGGGCATGTCTCTGTTTCAGCTGAACAAATAACATCTTGACCTCTTAGAACATGTCTTGAAACTGGGCATGTTTTGCTGCCCAATCCGTCTGGATTGGGCATTTTTTTTATGCGACTTCTACCGTTACTGAGGCGACACGCGCGCTTTCTATCAGACGGATGACCAGCGCAATGACGCCACAGACGGTGGCCAGTGCGACCACACCCGTCCAGCCAGCCAGCGAGTAGATATTGCTGCCTAACGCGGACCCCAGGGCCATCCCGATAAAGACGACCGTAAAGAGCAGGGCGTTGAGACGACCACGCGCCTGCGGTTCAAGGCTGTACACCAGGTTCTGATGGGCGACCAGGCTGGACTGCAGGCCCAGGTCGAATCCGACGGCAGAGATGGCGATCAGCATCAGCTGTCCATGAACGCCCAGCGCGGGCATCAGGAACATCAGGGCGAAAGAGACGGTCACAAGAACGGCACCAAGCTGCGTGACTTTTCCTGCCCCCAGTTTGTCCGCCAGCCCCCCCGCCAGTGGGGCAGCTAACGCACCCGCGGCACCGGCAATACCAAAACCACCTGCGACGGCACTACCCAGGTGATAGCGTTCCAGCAGCATGACCGCAAGCGTTGACCAGAAGGCGCTAAAGGCAATCGACAGGAAACCCTGAGCCAGCGCCGCGCGGCGCAGCGCCGGGTAGCGACGCCACAGGTGTTCCATCGAGCGCATCAGCGCGGGGTAGCTCAGCGTGGAGTGAATGGCAAAACGGGGAAGTACAAACCACATCATTACCCCGATGAACGCAATGCTCGCCGCTGCCAGCTGGTACATGACGCGCCAGCCAAACGCTTCGCCCACCACGCCGCTCACGGTTCTTGATAATAAGATACCCATCAGCAGGCCGGTCATTACCGTGCCCACGGTTTTCCCCTGTTTACCTTCCGGCGCAAGGATGGCCGCGGCAGGGACGATATCCTGCGCCATGGTGGCGGCCATGCCGATAAGCAGGCTTGCCAGCAGCAGGGAATGGATCTGCCCGGTCAGGCTACAGCCGAGAAGAAACAGCGCCAGCGCCGCGCTTTTGATCAAAATTAACGTCCTGCGGTCGTGGCGATCGCCCAGAGGAAGCAGGAACAGGATGCCAAGCGCGTAGCCTGCCTGCGTTAATGTTGGCACCAGGCCCATACCTTCAATACTCAAATGCAGGTCGGCACCCATCAGCGGCAGCAGGGGCTGCGCGTAATAGATTGATGCCACGCTGAAACCAGCCCCCAGAGCCAGCATAAAGATCACCCAGCGGCTTACAGCATGGGGAGTCGTTGTTGTGTTCATAAGTTGTTCCTCATTCATCGTGTGAGGCTATTTTTTATCAGCACGCCTTGCGACGGTAGCGGGCCCGGTGGTAAAACGCTTATACGTTGAACGTATAAGTGAAAATGCGATGAAAAGAGCTGAGCGTATAGACAGAGTTGAGCTAATGCGGACGTTTGTCCGCATTGTTGAGGCGGGTTCGCTCTCTGCGGCGGCGCGGCAGCTGGCAACAACCCAGGCCACGGTAAGCCGACGGCTGCAGTCGCTTGAAACCATGCTGGGCGTGCGCCTGATGTTGCGCACCACCCACACGACGCGGCTAACGGATGACGGCGAGCGCTGCTACCAGCACGCCCGTCGGGTGATTGACAGCTGGCTGGCGCTGGAGGATGAGGTAGGGCAGACGGAAGATGAGCCGGTAGGCGTGCTGCGGGTGCGGGCACCGCACGCATTTGGTCAGGATCAGCTTCTGAAACCCGTAACCGAATTTTTGCAACGCTATCCGCAGCTTTCGATTGAGTGGATGCTCAACGATCGGTCGGCGGATTTCCTCGGCGACAACCTTGACTGTGCTATTCGGGTAGGCGTGGAGGTCGATCCGGCAACCGTATCCGTACTGCTGGCGGAGGTGCCGCGCTCGGTGGTGGCTTCTCCGGCACTGCTGGCCCGCTTCCCGGCGGTGAATATGCCGGAGGATTTGCAGCAGTTTCCCTGGATAGCCATCAGCTCTTTCTACCAGCGCCACGTGGAGCTTTTTCACGATGCTTCGTCCGCCACCGCGCGGATTGCTATTACGCCACGGCTCAGCACCGACAGCCTCTATGTCGCACGCAATACGGCACTTACCGGCCTTGGCGTGGCCGTGGTATCCAGCTGGACGGTACAGGACGATATTCGGGAAGGGCGGCTGGTGCATTTGCTGCCCGAGTGGCAGCCCGCGGCGCTACCGGTACATCTGGTTTATCCCTGGTCCCGTTATTATCCGGCACGCTTGCGGCGATTTCTGGAGTTGATGCGGCAGGTCATGCCGGAGGTGACCGGGATGAGAAAGCCTGTTCAGCAGCCATAAAAAAGCCGACCCAAGGGTCGGCTTTTTACTTCAGTGTCGTTTGTCGTTATTCGACAGACTGTGGACGCGTTGCCGGTGCAGTCGCCTGATGCGTTGCACTATGACCACCGGCTGCGCCTTTACCTTCGAAGCTGAAGGCCGGGCGAACCCAGTCGCTGTGACGCGGCGCTTCAGGCACGTAATCCGGCGCCGGGGCGCGGGTCATTGGTGCTGTCGCCACGTGGGCAGCGGCTGGCGCAGAGACAACCGGCTCAGGTTTCACTTCAGGCGCTTTCGGCTCTTCAACAACCGGTTCAACCTGAATCTCAACGTCCTCAACGACCTCTTCAGCGGTGGTTTCGACGAGGGTTTCAGCGGCTTCTTCTACCGCGGCTACAGGTTCAGCCTCTTCAGCGATTTCCTCAGCCACCACGACATCTTCTTCAGCAATAAGCTGCGGTGCGGCATCAACCGGCGCGGCAATCACTTCGGGATGCGTGGTTTCGACGTCCGCGGCCTGAGGTGCTTCAGTTTCAACAACCTGAGGTTCAACCACGGTTGCCGTTTCAGTCACGACCTCTTCTACCGCTGCTACAGGTGCAATGACCTCTTCCGTTACCGGCTGTTCTTCAACAACCTGCTCCGGGCGAGCAACAGGGTAGCGGATCCAGACTTTGCCGGAAGCCATTTCTGGTGAAGCACATGCAACGGTCAGCGGCATTGGAGACTGAGTCGGGTACCGCTCGTCACGATAGCGACGACGGCGCTGACCGCTGACGCGCAGATGACGTGGGGAACGACGTGAACGGCGCGGCATACCGGCGTTATCACGGTTTTCACCGTTTTCATCCTGCTCAATGTTGTTATCAACGACCGCTGGCAGGTCAACTTTTGCCAGCTGCGTACCGGTTGCGCTCTCGCGAGTTTCAACCGCAACGTTTGCTGTCTCTTCGGTTGCTTCAGAGGCGAAACGGACTTTCTGAGCAAGCTGGCGCTGCTTACGGCGCGGCATGACCTGAGTACGTTCTTCCTGCTCGCCGTCCTGCTGTTCAACAGGCTCTTCGCGGTTCAGGTTTTTGACTTCCTGCTGTGCCTGACGCTTCTCGTCGTTACGGCGACGGTTGCGTTCACGGCGCGGCTGCTGGTCGTCACGCTGTTTGCTCTTCTCAGACTCATCGCCCGCCTGCTGGCGAATTTCACGATCTTCAACATTCTGCTGCTGTTTCTCGCGACGGTTGCGGCGGTTGTCTTCGCGTTGCTCACGGCCTTCGTTATTGTCAGAGCGGTTGTCACGGTTGTCACGACGCTCGTTGCGCTCATTACGATCGCTACGGTCATTACGGTCGCGGCGGTTGTTCTGACGCTTACGGCGGTCCTGCTGACGTTCAGGCTTGGCCGCTTTTGGCTCTTCTTTCGGCTGCTCTGGCTGAACTTCCTCACCGGCAAACATCTTCTTCAGCGCGCCGAAGAAGCGGCTCAGCAGACCCGGCTGCGCTGGCTGTGCTTTCGCTGCCGTCGCTTCTGGTTTCTGCGCCGCAGGTTTGGCCGCTGGTTTTTCCAGGGCGGCTTCCGGTGGGGCTTCTGGCATGATGAAGGTCGCTAACGCAGGCTGCTCTGGCAGCTTACGCTCTGCTGGCTCGTCATCAGATGGCAGGGCCATCTCTTCTTCGTGCAGCTTCGGCAGCAGGTAGCTGAGCGTTGACGTCTCTTCACCTTTACGGACACGCAGCACGTGGTAGTGCGGGGTTTCCATCTGATCGTTTGGCACGATGATGCAGCGAACGCCGCCCTGACGCGCTTCAATGGCACTGACCGCAGCACGTTTTTCGTTCAACAGGTAGGACGCAATTGGCACAGGCACAATCGCGTGAACCTCTTTGGTATTCTCTTTCAGCGCTTCTTCTTCAATCAGACGCAGGATAGAGAGGGACAGCGATTCGTTATCACGCACGGTGCCGGTGCCGGAGCAGCGTGGGCAGACGTGATGGCTGGACTCACCCAGCGATGGGCTCAGACGCTGACGGGACATCTCCAGCAGGCCAAAGCGTGAGATATGGCTAATCTGAATACGCGCACGATCCTGACGCACCGCTTCGCGCAGACGGTTTTCTACCGCACGCTGGTGACGAACAGGGGTCATGTCGATGAAGTCGATAACAATCAGACCACCCAGGTCGCGCAGGCGGAGCTGGCGCGCGATTTCATCAGCGGCTTCAAGGTTGGTGTTGAAGGCGGTCTCTTCGATGTCGCCGCCGCGGGTTGCACGCGCGGAGTTGATGTCGATAGCGGTCAGCGCTTCAGTGGTATCGATAACGATAGAACCGCCGGATGGCAGACGCACTTCACGCTGGAAGGCGGACTCAATCTGGGATTCGATCTGATAGTGGCTGAACAGCGGGATTTCACCGGTATACAGCTTAATTTTGCTGGTGAAATCCGGACGGCCCAGCGCGGCGATGTGCTGGCGCGCCAGCTCAAGCACTTTCGGGTTATCGATCAGAATCTCACCGATGTCCTGACGCAGGTAGTCACGGAAGGCACGCACGATCACGTTGCTTTCCTGGTGGATCAGGAACGGAGCAGGGCGGCTTTCCGCTGCTTTCTGGATGGCTTCCCAGTGTTTCAAACGGAAGCTGAGGTCCCACTGCAGCGCTTCGGCGGATTTCCCGACGCCTGCGGTACGCACGATAAGCCCCATGCCGTCAGGCAGTTCAAGGCTTGCCAGTGCTTCTTTCAGCTCGGTACGGTCATCACCTTCGATACGGCGAGAGATACCACCCGCACGCGGGTTGTTTGGCATCAGCACCAGATAGCTCCCCGCCAGGCTGATAAAGGTTGTCAGTGCGGCACCTTTGTTGCCACGTTCTTCTTTATCAATCTGAACGATAACTTCCTGACCTTCACGCAGAACATCTTTGATGTTTGGGCGGCCATGGGCGTTGTAGTTTGCAGGGAAATATTCGCGGGCGATTTCTTTCAGAGGGAGGAAACCATGACGCTCAGCACCGTAATCGACAAATGCAGCTTCAAGGCTTGGTTCAATGCGGGTGATTTTGCCTTTGTAAATGTTCGCTTTTTTCTGTTCGTGTCCAGGACTTTCGATATCCAGATCGTACAGGCGCTGCCCATCCACAAGGGCGACACGCAACTCTTCTTGCTGAGTTGCGTTGATTAACATTCTTTTCATCGTAACTTACTCGTTATTCTTACATTGACGACAAAGCTGCGGGCAAGGTGACGCTTTCCGGGGTATGAACCGATGGCCTCGTGTCTGTTCACGTCGCCAACCTCACGGTTGTCGCTCGCTTAAGAGGCGCAGAGTGTCGGTTGCCTGTGTTTCATACGGAAACACAGCGCAATTATCAGGGGAATTGCCTGGGTAGAACTCTCCAGAGAACAATCCTTATACCGGGAAGTACTGCAACCCGCAGCCCGCTAACTGCCTGAAAGATCAATACGTCTTACGCCATTGCTGCGTGGATGATCGGTCAGACAAAATTGGTCATTCCGTCGACATCCTTACAAAACCCGGATTTAACGCGGAAAACGACCTCATTATTCCACTGCTCGCCGGGTTATAGCAAGATGACTTTTACCAATTATCACCCGGTTACTCACAGTTTCTTCACCTCAAGGTGGTGATTGGTTTAATAACCACCAAATCGATTGCGTGAAACGGGGCGCAGGCCGGATAAAAGTAAATATAAGCATAGAAAAATGAGTGGCGCTAATGGCTGACGATATTTAGAATCGCCAACCATGAAAACAGAGACTCCAGCCGTAAAAATGGTTGCCATCGCCGAAGATGAAGCGGGGCAACGTATCGATAACTTCTTGCGCACCCAGTTGAAAGGGGTGCCAAAGAGCATGATTTACCGCATCCTGCGTAAGGGCGAAGTGCGGGTGAACAAAAAACGCGTGAAGCCCGAGTACAAACTCGAGGCGGGGGATGAAGTGCGCATTCCACCGGTGCGCGTGGCAGAGCGTGAAGAAGAGACCGTTTCACCGAAGCTACAGAAAGTGGCGGCCCTGAGCGATGTCATCCTTTACGAAGATGACCACATTCTGGTGCTGAATAAACCGTCAGGAACGGCAGTCCATGGCGGTAGCGGCCTGAGCTTCGGTGTGATTGAAGGGCTCCGCGCCCTGCGCCCGGAAGCGCGTTTCCTTGAACTGGTGCACCGTCTCGACCGTGACACCTCTGGCGTGCTGCTGGTAGCGAAAAAACGTTCTGCGCTGCGTTCCCTGCATGAACAGCTGCGTGAAAAAGGGATGCAGAAAGACTACCTGGCGCTGGTG
The DNA here is from genome assembly GCF_001729805.1 of Enterobacter roggenkampii. Lineage (NCBI taxonomy): Bacteria > Pseudomonadati > Pseudomonadota > Gammaproteobacteria > Enterobacterales > Enterobacteriaceae > Enterobacter > Enterobacter roggenkampii. Next base: position 1,741,191 of record NZ_CP017184.1, read on the forward strand.
CGCGGCCAGTGGCAGTCCCATGTAAAAGTGGTGCAGGCGCCGCTGCTGAAGAACATTCTGCAAAGCGGCGAGCGTATTGTCCGCGTCAGCCAGGAAGGGAAACCGTCTGAGACGCGCTTTAAGGTTGAAGAGCGCTATGAGTTTGCCACGCTGGTGCGCTGCAGTCCGGTGACCGGCCGTACCCACCAGATCCGCGTACATACGCAGTTTGCAGGGCACCCCATCGCGTTTGATGACCGCTATGGCGACCGCGAGTTTGATAAGCAGCTGGCGGGAACGGGGCTATCGCGTCTGTTCCTGCATGCGGCAGCGCTGAAGTTTACCCACCCAAATACCGGTGAAGTCATCCGTATTGAAGCGCCGCTGGATGAGCAGTTGAAACGCTGCCTGAAGGTTCTGCGTGGCTGATTTTGCCCGGCGGCGCTGCGCTTGCACGGGCCTACGGTTTTGTAGGCCGGGTCAGCGCAGCGCCACCCGGCGAAGGTCACATCGTCAGCGGATTACACTCTTCTCGCCGTAACATCTGACACAAGGCAATCAGCGGTAACCCCACCAGGGTGTTCGGATCCCGACCGTCCAGCTTGTCGAACAGCGCAATCCCCAGCCCCTCACTTTTAAAGCTCCCCGCGCAGTTCAGCGGACGCTCACGACGCACATAATCCATAATCTCTTGCTCGCTGAGATGACGGAAGTGTACGTCGAACGGCTCGCACTCGGTTTGCAGATGGCCTGACGCGGCGTTATAGAGGGCGAGGCCCGTATAGAAGGTCACGATAGTACCGCGCGCGCGCAGAAGCTGCTGGCAGGCATTTTCCTCTGTATGCGGCTTGCCGGTGATTTCGCCGTCCAGCACGCAAACCTGATCGGAGCCTATAATCAAATGCGAAGGATAGCGTGCGGCCAGCGACTGCGCCTTCTCCTTAGCAAGACGCGTCACCAGATGGCGCGGTGACTCGCCCGGCTGTGGCGTCTCATCCACGTCTGGTGCAGCGCATTCAAACGGGATCCCGAGCTTTTCCAGCAGCATTCGGCGGTAGGGAGACGTGGAAGCAAGGACGAGATTTGGCATATTTTTATCACCAGATATAGCGTATCGATGCCAGCCATTTTAAACTACAGGCCGCAATGTGTGCGAATAATTGGCAAAAGGCAGCTCTGGTTGCCTTTTTCTTTGACTCTATGACGTTACAAAGTTAATATGCGCGCCCTATGCAAAAGGTAAAATTACCCCTGACTCTTGATCCGGTACGTACGGCTCAAAAACGCCTCGATTACGAAGGTATCTATACTTCCGATCAGGCTGAGCGTATTGCCGAATCCGTAGTCAGTGTGGACAGTGATGTAGAATGCTCCATGTCGTTCGCTATCGACAACCAGCGCCTCGCCGTGTTAACCGGTGATGCAAAGGTGACGGTAACGCTCGAGTGTCAGCGTTGCGGGAAACCGTTTGTACAGCATGTTCACACAACGTATTGTTTCAGTCCGGTTCGTTCTGACGAACAGGCTGAAGCACTCCCGGAAGCGTATGAGCCGATTGAGGTTAACGAATTCGGTGAAATCGATCTTCTGGCTCTGGTTGAAGATGAAATCATCCTCTCCTTGCCAGTTGTTCCGGTGCATGATTCTGAACACTGTGAAGTGTCCGAGGCGGACATGGTCTTTGGGGAACTGCCTGATGAAGCGCAAAAACCAAACCCATTTGCCGTATTAGCCAGCTTAAAGCGTAAGTAATTGAGGAGTAAGGTCCATGGCCGTACAACAGAATAAACCAACCCGTTCCAAACGTGGCATGCGTCGTTCCCATGACGCGCTGACTGCAGTTACCAGCCTGTCTGTAGACAAGACTTCTGGTGAGAAACACCTGCGTCACCACATCACCGCTGACGGTTTCTACCGCGGCCGCAAGGTTATCACTAAGTAATCACGCGTCAGCGTGATTAGGCTTAGTGAGGAGCTCCCCGTGCAAACGGGGAACTTACCGAACCAGGCTGCGACGATACCTTGACACGTCTAACCCTGGCGTTAGATGTCATGGGGGGAGATTTTGGCCCTTCCGTGACAGTGCCTGCAGCATTGCAGGCACTGAATTCTAATTCGCAACTCACTCTTCTTTTAGTCGGCAATCCCGACGCAATCACGCCATTACTTGCAAAAGCTGACTTTGAACAACGTTCACGTCTGCAGATTATTCCTGCGCAGTCAGTTATTGCCAGTGATGCCCGACCCTCGCAGGCGATTCGCAACAGCCGCGGCAGCTCGATGCGGATAGCGCTGGAGCTGGTGAAAGAAGGACGAGCCCAGGCTTGCGTCAGCGCGGGTAATACCGGCGCGCTGATGGGACTGGCGAAATTGTTGCTCAAACCGATTGACGGTATTGAGCGCCCGGCGCTGGTGACGGTGTTGCCGCATCAGCAGAAGGGCAAGACGGTGGTGCTTGATTTGGGCGCGAACGTCGATTGTGATAGTACAATGCTGGCTCAGTTTGCCGTAATGGGATCGGTGCTGGCAGAAGAAGTGGTCGGGATCAACACTCCCCGTGTTGCGTTACTGAACATTGGTGAAGAAGAGACCAAAGGCCTGGACAGCATTCGCGAAGCAGCTGAATTGCTCAAACAGGTTCCCTCCATCAACTATATTGGTTATCTCGAAGCCAATGAGTTGTTGACGGGTAAAACGGATGTTCTGGTCTGCGATGGCTTCACCGGAAACGTAACGTTGAAGACCATGGAAGGGGTCGTGCGGATGTTTCTTTCTCTGCTGAAATCACAGGGAGAGGGCAAAAAAAGCGCCTGGTGGCTGATTTTATTGAAGCGTTGGTTACAAAAGAGCCTGACGCGGCGATTCAGTCACCTCAACCCCGACCAGTATAATGGCGCCTGTCTGTTAGGATTGCGCGGCATCGTGATTAAGAGTCATGGCGCCGCCAATCAGCGAGCATTTTCTGTCGCCATTGAACAGGCAGTGCAGGCGGTGCAGCGACAAGTCCCTCAGCGGATTGCCGCTCGCCTGGAATCTGTATTAGCTAAAAGTGACTGAGCGTACATGTATACGAAGATTTTAGGTACCGGCAGCTACCTGCCAAAACAAGTGCGTACCAACGCCGATCTGGAAAAAATGGTAGATACGTCTGACGAGTGGATTGTCACGCGCACAGGTATCCGTGAACGTCGTATCGCCGCGCCAGACGAAACCGTGTCCACCATGGGTTACGAAGCCGCACAGCGTGCTATCGAGATGGCGGGCATTGATAAAGAACAGATCGGTTTGATCGTGGTGGCCACGACGTCTGCTACACATGCTTTCCCAAGCGCGGCATGCCAGGTGCAGAATATGCTCGGCATTAAAGGTTGCCCGGCGTTTGACGTTGCCGCTGCGTGCGCAGGTTTTACCTATGCGCTGAGCGTTGCCGATCAGTACGTGAAGTCCGGAGCCGTTAAATATGCGCTGGTGATCGGTGCTGACGTGCTGGCGCGTACCTGCGATCCAACCGATCGCGGAACGATCATTATTTTTGGTGATGGTGCGGGCGCGGTGCTGCTGGGGCAGTCCGAAGAGCCGGGTATCATCTCTACGCATCTGCATGCTGATGGCAGCTACGGTGAGCTTTTGACCCTGCCTAACGCCGATCGCGTTAATCCGGACAACTCGATTTACCTGACCATGGCAGGGAACGAGGTGTTCAAGGTGGCGGTGACTGAGCTTGCGCACATTGTTGATGAAACGCTGGAAGCGAATAACCTTGAGCGCTCCGCGCTCGACTGGCTGGTGCCGCATCAGGCGAACCTGCGTATCATCAGCGCGACCGCGAAAAAGCTGGGCATGTCGATGGATAACGTTGTGGTGACGCTGGATCGTCACGGCAACACCTCTGCGGCGTCAGTACCGTGCGCATTTGATGAAGCGGTACGCGACGGGCGAATCAAACGGGGCCAGCTGGTCTTGCTTGAAGCCTTCGGTGGCGGGTTCACCTGGGGTTCCGCGCTGGTTCGTTTCTAGGATAAGGAATAAAAAATGACGCAATTTGCTTTTGTGTTCCCGGGTCAGGGCTCTCAAACCGTTGGGATGTTGTCTGAAATGGCAGCACACTATCCGGTCATTGAAGAGACTTTCCGTGAAGCTTCTGATGCACTGGGTTATGATTTATGGGCGCTGACCCAGCAGGGCCCGGCCGAAGAACTGAACAAAACCTGGCAGACACAGCCAGCGCTGCTGACAGCGTCCGTTGCGCTGTGGCGTGTCTGGCAGCAGCAGGGCGGTAAAGCGCCAGCGCTGCTCGCGGGCCATAGTCTGGGTGAATACTCAGCGCTGGTCTGTGCCGGTGTGATCGCGTTTGCTGACGCCGTACGTCTGGTGGAACTGCGCGGTAAATTCATGCAGGAAGCGGTGCCAGAAGGCACAGGTGGCATGTCTGCTATCATCGGTCTGGATGATGCTGCGATTGCAAAAGCGTGTGAAGAATCTGCTGAAGGGCAGGTGGTTTCACCGGTTAACTTCAACTCGCCGGGCCAGGTGGTTATCGCTGGTCATAAAGAAGCGGTTGAGCGTGCCGATGCTGCCTGTAAAGCTGCTGGCGCGAAACGCGCGCTGCCGCTGCCGGTCAGCGTGCCGTCCCACTGTGCGTTAATGAAGCCAGCCGCCGAGAAACTGGCGGTTGAGCTGGAAAAAATTACATTTAACGCACCGACGATTGCCGTTGTGAACAACGTCGATGTGAAATGCGAAACCGCGCCGGAAGCTATCCGCGACGCACTGGTTCGCCAGCTCTACAGCCCGGTACAGTGGACCAAAACCGTTGAGTTTATGGCCGCTCAGGGCGTTGAGCATCTGTATGAAGTCGGCCCAGGGAAAGTCCTCACCGGTCTGACGAAACGTATTGTTGACACCCTGACAGCCTCGGCGATTAACGAGCCGGAAGCGATGTCAGCGGCACTCTCGCAATAAAAGAGGAATACCATGAGTTTTGAAGGAAAAATCGCCCTGGTGACTGGCGCAAGCCGCGGTATCGGGCGTGCAATTGCTGAAACACTGGTTGCGCGCGGCGCGAAGGTGATTGGTACAGCAACCAGCGAGAATGGCGCGCAGGCCATCAGCGAGTATCTGGGTGCGAACGGTAAAGGTCTGGTACTGAATGTGACCGAACCAGCATCTATCGAATCTGTTCTGGAAAATATTCGCGCAGAGTTTGGTGAAGTGGATATTCTGGTCAATAATGCCGGGATCACTCGCGACAACCTTCTGATGCGAATGAAAGATGACGAGTGGAACGATATTATCGAAACCAACCTGTCATCTGTATTCCGTCTGTCAAAAGCGGTAATGCGCGCTATGATGAAAAAGCGTCATGGTCGTATTATCACTGTTGGTTCTGTGGTTGGTACCATGGGAAATGCTGGTCAGGCTAACTACGCTGCGGCGAAAGCAGGTCTGATCGGTTTCAGTAAATCGCTGGCGCGTGAAGTCGCGTCCCGCGGGATTACTGTAAACGTTGTTGCTCCGGGCTTTATTGAAACGGACATGACGCGTGCGCTGACCGATGAGCAGCGTGCGGGTACACTGGCGGCAGTTCCGGCGGGTCGTCTTGGCGACCCTAAAGAAATCGCCAGTGCGGTTGCATTTTTAGCCTCTGACGAAGCGGGTTACATCACTGGTGAGACCCTCCACGTCAACGGCGGGATGTACATGGTTTAATCACGATCGAAAATATTTGCGTTATTAGGGCAAATGGCCTCAAAATAACGTAAAATCGTGGTAAGACCTGCCGGGATTTAGTTGCAAATTTTTCAACATTTTATACACTACGAAAACCATCGCGAAAGCGAGTTTTGATAGGAAATTTAAGAGTATGAGCACTATCGAAGAACGCGTTAAGAAAATTATCGGCGAACAGCTGGGCGTTAAGCAGGAAGAAGTTGTGAACTCCGCTTCCTTCGTTGAAGACCTGGGCGCAGATTCTCTTGACACCGTTGAGCTGGTAATGGCTCTGGAAGAAGAGTTTGATACTGAGATTCCGGACGAAGAAGCTGAGAAAATCACCACCGTTCAGGCTGCCATTGATTACATCAACGGCCACCAGGCGTAAGTGAACATCTCCAGGCGGTCATTCGACCGCCTGAGTTTTATCTTTTTTAGTCCCACGAATCTCTTTTTTTATCCCTCCCTGGAGGACAAACGTGTCTAAGCGTCGTGTAGTTGTGACCGGACTTGGCATGTTGTCTCCTGTCGGCAATACCGTAGAGTCCACCTGGAAAGCTCTCCTTGCCGGTCAGAGCGGCATCAGCCTAATCGACCATTTCGATACTAGCGCCTATGCAACGAAATTTGCTGGCTTAGTAAAGGATTTTAACTGTGAAGAGATCATCTCGCGCAAAGAACAGCGCAAGATGGATGCCTTCATTCAATATGGAATTGTCGCTGGCGTTCAGGCCATGCAGGATTCTGGCCTTGAGATTACGGAAGAGAACGCAACCCGTATCGGCGCTGCTATCGGCTCCGGGATTGGCGGTCTTGGCCTGATCGAGGAAAACCATACATCGCTGATGAATGGCGGACCGCGTAAGATCAGCCCGTTCTTCGTTCCGTCCACGATTGTTAACATGGTGGCAGGTCACCTGACCATTATGTTCGGCCTGCGTGGGCCAAGCATTTCTATCGCTACCGCGTGTACGTCTGGCGTGCATAACATCGGCCAGGCCGCGCGTATCATTGCGTACGGCGATGCAGATGCTATGGTTGCGGGTGGTGCTGAAAAAGCCAGTACCCCATTGGGTGTCGGTGGCTTTGGTGCAGCGCGTGCGCTTTCTACCCGTAACGATAATCCTCAGGCGGCGAGCCGTCCGTGGGATAAAGACCGCGATGGTTTCGTGTTGGGTGACGGGGCAGGTATGCTCGTGCTGGAAGAGTACGAACATGCGAAAAAACGCGGTGCGAAAATTTATGCTGAAGTCGTTGGCTTTGGTATGAGCAGCGATGCTTATCACATGACCTCTCCTCCGGAGAACGGTGCGGGTGCTGCGCTGGCGATGGAAAACGCGATCCGTGATGCGGGTATTACCCCAGCGCAGATTGGCTACGTTAACGCTCACGGTACCTCTACGCCAGCAGGCGACAAAGCTGAAGCGCAGGCTGTGAAGTCTATCTTCGGCGAGTCTGCCAGCCGCGTACTGGTTAGCTCCACGAAATCTATGACCGGTCACCTGCTGGGTGCTGCGGGTGCAGTAGAGTCCATCTACTCTATCCTTGCGCTGCGCGATCAGGCTGTTCCGCCAACCATCAACCTGGATAACCCGGATGAAGGTTGCGATCTGGACTTCGTTCCTCATGAAGCGCGCCAGGTTAGCGGTATGGAGTACACCCTGTGTAACTCCTTCGGCTTTGGCGGCACGAATGGTTCTCTGATCTTCAAAAAGGTTTGAGCCTGACGGCCCGAAAGCTATAAAAAAAGGTCCGCTTGCCGGGCCTTTTTTATTAAGCCTAATCTTCTTGTCGGTTGCATGGCATCCTGCCAGACTAAACGCCCACGCATAAGGAGCCACCATGTTTTTAATTAATGGCCTTGAGCAAGACACGCTGCCGGCAAGCGACAGGGCGACGCAGTTTGGTGATGGCTGCTTTACGACTGCGCGTATTCTGGAAGGCGACGTGTGCTTGCTTGATGCACACCTCCGCCGGTTACAAGACGCCTGCCAGACGTTACTGATCCCTTTTACGCAGTGGGAAATTCTTGAACATGAGATGCGTCAGCTGGCGTCAGGTAAAACCAGCGGTGTCTTAAAAGTTATCATTAGCCGAGGCAGCGGTGGGCGGGGGTACAGCGGTGCCGCCTGTCAGCATCCAACACGTATTCTCTCTGTTTCAGCTTATCCTGCTCACTATGCGCGCTGGCGTGAAGAGGGCGTGACGTTGACGCTGAGCCCGGTGCGGCTGGGGCGAAACCCGATGCTTGCCGGACTAAAACATCTTAATCGCCTTGAGCAGGTGCTTATTCGTACTCATCTTGAACAGACGGACGCCGATGAGGCGCTAGTCCTTGACAGCGAAGGGTTCATTACGGAATGCTGTGCGGCTAATTTATTCTGGCGTAAGGGGCGCGACGTCTTTACGCCTTCGCTGGCGCAGGCTGGGGTTAACGGCATCATGCGCCAGTTTTGTTTGCAACAGCTGGCACATGCAGGTTTTCGCGTTGTCGAAGTAAACGCGAAGGAAGAGGCGCTGCTGTCCGCCGATGAAGTTGTGATCTGCAATGCGCTGATGCCTGTTATACCCGTCCGTGCGTATGACCAACAGCGCTGGTCTTCGCGCGAGCTGTTCCAGTTTTTAGCCCCGATATGTGAGCAAACCAGATAGTCATGAAGAAAATGTTGCGTTTTGTCCTTCTCCTTATTATTGCGCTGGGCATTGCTGGCGGAGCGGGAGTATGGAAAGTCCGCCAGCTGGCGAACAGTAAAATCTTGATTAAAGACGAGACGATTTTTACCCTGAAAGCCGGTACCGGGCGGATGGCGCTGGGCGAGCAGCTTTACGGGGATAAAATCATTAACCGTCCTCGTGTGTTCCAGTGGTTATTACGTATTGAGCCTGACCTATCTCACTTCAAGGCCGGTACCTACCGCTTTACGCCCGGCATGACCGTCAGAGAGATGCTGCAACTGCTGGAAAGCGGTAAAGAAGCCCAGTTCCCGCTGCGTTTTGTCGAAGGGATGCGCCTGAGCGATTACCTCAAACAGCTGCGCGATGCGCCGTATATCAAACATACCCTGAAGGACGACAGCTACCAGACGGTGGCCGACGTGCTCAAGTTTGAGCATCCTGAATGGGTGGAAGGCTGGTTCTGGCCAGATACCTGGATGTATACCGCAGGCACGACCGATGTGGCGATTCTGAAGCGGGCGCACAAAAAAATGGTCGCCGCCGTGGATGCCGCCTGGGAAGGGCGAATGGATGGTTTACCTTATAAAGATCAAAATCAGTTTGTTACCATGGCCTCGATTATCGAAAAAGAGACCGCCGTTGCTGCTGAACGCGATCGGGTGGCGTCAGTATTTATCAATCGTCTGCGCATTGGTATGCGCCTGCAAACCGACCCTACCGTCATCTACGGCATGGGAGAGAACTATACGGGCAAGATTTCCAGAAAAGATCTGGAAACGCCAACGGCGTATAATACCTACGTGATTAGCGGTTTACCGCCTGGCCCGATTGCCACGCCGAGCGAGGCTTCTCTCAAAGCCGCCGCGCACCCGGCGAAAACACCGTATCTCTATTTTGTGGCTGATGGAAAAGGGGGGCATACCTTTAACACCAACCTTGCCAGCCACAATCGCTCTGTTCAGGACTATCTGAAGGCACTTAAGGAAAAAAATGCGCAGTAAATACATTGTCATTGAGGGACTCGAAGGAGCGGGTAAAACCACTGCCCGCAACGTAGTGGTGGACACGCTGAAATCGCTTGGCGTCGCCGACATGGTCTTCACCCGCGAGCCGGGCGGTACACAACTTGCGGAGAAACTGCGCAGCCTGGTGCTGGATATTAAATCCGTTGGCGACGAAGTTATCACTGACAAAGCCGAAGTGTTGATGTTCTACGCGGCGCGCGTACAGCTGGTTGAGACGGTGATCAAACCCGCGTTGGCCGAGGGTAAATGGGTGATCGGCGATCGCCACGATCTGTCGACTCAGGCCTACCAGGGCGGGGGACGCGGTATTGACCAGACGATGCTGGCAACGCTGCGCGATGCCGTACTGGGTGATTTTCGCCCCGACCTGACCCTCTATCTGGATGTTACGCCGGAAGTGGGCCTCAAACGCGCCCGCGCGCGCGGCGAGCTGGACCGCATTGAACAAGAGTCCTTTGATTTCTTTAACCGCACCCGTGCGCGCTATCTTGAGCTGGCGGCACAGGATAGCGCTATTCGTACCATCGATGCGACGCAGTCGCTGGATGACGTCACGCACAACATCCAGCAGACCGTTACGCAGTGGGTACAGGAGCAGCAGGCATGATATGGTATCCATGGTTGCGTCCGCACTTTGAGCAGCTGATCGGCAGCTATCAGGCGGGGCGGGGGCATCATGCGTTACTGATTCAGGCATTGCCAGGGATGGGGGATGAGGCGTTAATTTATGCCCTCACCCGTTTTCTGATGTGCCAGCAGCCGGAAGGGCACAAAAGCTGTGGTAAGTGCCGCGGCTGCCAGCTGATGCAGGCGGGCACACATCCTGACTACTACACCCTTGAGCCTGAGAAGGGCAAGAGCGCGCTGGGTATTGATGCCGTGCGTGAGGTCAGTGAAAAATTGTACGAACATGCGCGTCTGGGTGGCGCTAAGGTCGTCTTGCTCAAAGACGCCACCCTGCTGACCGAGGCGGCGGCTAACGCCCTGCTTAAGACTCTTGAAGAGCCGCCGGAAAAAACGTGGTTTTTCCTCTCGTGCCGCGATCCGGGACGATTGCTGGCGACGTTGCGCAGCCGCTGCCGTCTTCATCACCTTGCGGTGCCTCAGGAATCATGGGCGCTGAGCTGGCTGGAGCGAGAGGTGACAACGTCACCTGAAAGTGCGCTGTCCGCCTTGCGCCTGAGTAGCGGCGCGCCCGCGGCGGCGCTGGCCTTGCTGCAACCTGACGTCTGGTCACAGCGAGAAGCGCTCTGCCGGGCCGTTGAAGCGGCGCTGAATAACAACGACTGGCTAAGCTTACTCCCGACACTTAACAGCGATAGTGCCGTTGAGCGTCTGCACTGGCTGGCCGCGTTGCTGCTGGATGCCCTTAAAATTCAGCAAGGGGCAACGCTGCTGACTAACCCTGACGCGTGGCCACTGGTGAGTACGCTGGCGAACCGCCTCTCCGGCGCGATTCTTCATGCGATGCTTCATGAAGTTTGCCAGAGCCGCGAACAGCTTTTAACCGTGACGGGTCTTAATCGCGAGCTTTTACTGACCGACCAGTTACTGCGTATTGAACATTACCTGCAACCCGGCGTCACACCGCCAGTTTCCCATCTCTGAGAGAGACATTATGTTTTTAGTCGACTCACACTGCCATCTTGATGGCCTGGATTATCAATCCCTGCATAAAAACGTGGATGACGTGCTGGAAAAAGCCGCTGCCCGCGATGTGAAATTCTGCCTTGCGGTGGCGACGACGCTGCCGGGTTATCGCACCATGCGTGAGCTGGTGGGCGTTCGCGACAACGTGGTGTTCTCCTGCGGCGTGCATCCGCTGAATCAGGACGAGGCGTATGACGTTGAGGAACTGCGCCGACTGGCAGCAGAAGAGGGCGTGGTGGCGATGGGGGAGACCGGCCTGGACTATTTTTACACGCCGGAAACGAAACCGCGGCAGCAGGAGTCCTTCCGCCATCATATCCGCATTGGCCGCGAACTGAACAAGCCGGTCATTGTGCATACCCGTGATGCGCGTGCCGATACCCTGGCGATCCTTCGGGAAGAAAACGTGACGGATTGCGGTGGCGTACTACACTGTTTCACAGAAGACAGAGAAACGGCGGGTAAACTGCTTGATTTAGGGTTTTATATTTCGTTTTCCGGGATCGTGACGTTCCGTAACGCTGAGCAACTCCGGGATGCCGCGCGTTATGTTCCGCTCGATCGCATTCTGGTGGAGACAGACTCTCCGTATCTGGCCCCGGTACCGCATCGCGGTAAAGAGAACCAACCGGCGATGACGCGAGACGTGGCTGAGTACATGGCCGTACTGAAGGGCGTCAGCATCGAAGAGCTGGCCCGCGTGACCACGGAAAACTTCTCAACGCTGTTCCATATTGACCCCGCCCGCCTGCAATCTGTCTGATACACCTGTTTTTTTTAGGCTCGTAATTAATAAATAAAACGAGTAAAGTTCACCGCCTCATTTGGGGCGGTGAGGGTGTTTTTAGACACATCCGGACATGCTTTTTGTAAATAACTGAAAGTTTTTCGACCGCCTTAAGCTGAAACGTGATAGCCGTCAAACAAACTCAGAGGGAATTATTTTACTCTGTGTAATAAATAAAGGGCGCTTAGATGTCCTGTCCACGGCACGGTACTCCCCCCGGGCCAATGCGTGAAAGCGTAAAAAAAGCACAAATACTCAGGAGCACTCTCAATTATGTTTAAGAATGCATTTGCTAACCTGCAAAAGGTCGGTAAATCGCTGATGCTGCCAGTATCCGTACTGCCTATCGCAGGTATCCTGCTGGGTGTCGGTTCTGCTAACTTCAGCTGGCTGCCAGCCGTAGTGTCCCATGTGATGGCCGAAGCAGGCGGTTCTGTCTTTGCTAACATGCCACTGATCTTCGCGATCGGTGTGGCTCTGGGCTTCACCAATAACGACGGCGTATCTGCGCTGGCTGCAGTGGTTGCTTACGGCATTATGGTGAAAACCATGGCTGTGGTTGCGCCGCTGGTTCTGCATTTACCGGCAGAAGAGATCGCCGCGAAACACCTGGCGGACACCGGTGTTCTGGGCGGTATCATTTCCGGTGCGATTGCAGCGTACATGTTCAACCGCTTCTATCGCATCAAGCTGCCTGAGTACCTGGGCTTCTTCGCGGGCAAGCGTTTCGTTCCGATCATCTCTGGTCTGGCAGCGATTTTCACTGGCGTGATCCTGTCCTTCATCTGGCCACCAATCGGCTCCGCTATCCAGACCTTCTCTCAGTGGGCTGCTTACCAGAACCCGGTTGTGGCGTTTGGTATCTACGGCTTCATCGAGCGTTGCCTGGTGCCATTCGGTCTGCACCACATCTGGAACGTTCCATTCCAGATGCAGATTGGTGAATTCACCAACGCAGCAGGCCAGGTATTCCACGGCGATATCCCACGTTACATGGCGGGTGACCCAACTGCAGGTAAACTGTCTGGTGGCTTCCTGTTCAAAATGTACGGTCTGCCAGCAGCGGCGATTGCTATCTGGCACTCTGCTAAGCCAGAGAATCGTGCAAAAGTGGGCGGTATCATGATCTCCGCAGCGCTGACCTCGTTCCTGACCGGTATCACCGAGCCGATCGAGTTCTCCTTCATGTTCGTTGCGCCGATCCTGTACGTTATCCACGCGATTCTGGCGGGCCTGGCGTTCCCAATCTGTATTCTGCTGGGTATGCGTGACGGTACGTCCTTCTCTCACGGTCTGATCGACTTCATCGTTCTGTCCGGTAACAGCAGCAAACTGTGGCTGTTCCCAATCGTGGGTGCGTGCTATGCCGTTGTTTACTACACCATCTTCCGCGTGCTGATTAAAGCACTGGACCTGAAAACCCCAGGCCGTGAAGATGCGACAGAAGACAGCAAAGCTGGCGCGACCAGCGAAATGGCTCCGGCACTGGTTGCCGCGTTCGGCGGTAAAGAGAACATCACTAACCTGGACGCGTGTATCACTCGTCTGCGTGTGAGCGTTGCCGACGTCGCGAAAGTAGACCAGCCGGGTCTGAAAAAACTGGGCGCAGCGGGCGTGGTTGTTGCAGGTTCTGGTGTACAGGCAATTTTCGGTACGAAATCCGATAACCTGAAAACTGAAATGGATGAATACATCCGCAACAACTAAGCTGTGACCTGGGGAGACTAAGGCAGCCGAATGGCTGCCTTTTTTATTTCTGTCTTAAAAAAATGCAGCAGCACGCTTTAACGGTCACTCTTCGTTCAGCTGATGAACATTCAGGAAAGAAATCGAGGGAGGAGGTTGAAAGGACAGGAGAAACTCGCTCATACTCTTGAATTGTGTCACGCACTCAACCAGAGCGTGTGTTAACAGCAATTGCTCGCGCCAGATTAAACAAAAAAGGAAAAGGTCATGGCTGAAGAAACGATTTTCAGTAAAATTATCCGTCGCGAAATCCCGTCGGATATCGTCTATCAGGATGAACTGGTAACGGCTTTCCGGGATATTTCCCCTCAGGCCCCGACGCACGTCCTTATCATTCCCAATATTCTGATTCCGACCGTAAACGACGTAAAAACCGAGCATGAAGTGGCGTTAGGTCGTATGCTGACGGTGGCCGCGAAAATCGCTGAACAGGAAGGCATTGCAGAAGACGGTTACCGTCTGATCATGAACTGCAACCGTCATGGTGGCCAGGAAGTTTATCATATTCACATGCATCTGCTGGGTGGACGTCCTCTGGGGCCGATGCTGGCACATAAAGGTCTTTGATATGCGTAAAGGGCGTATTGCAGCGCTGGTATTGACGATGATGATTGTGGGGTGCAGCTCGCGCCCGGCGATCCCCGTGAACGATGAACAGACGCTGGTGATGGAATCCTCCGTGCTTGCCGCGGGCATCACGGCGCAACAACCCGTGCTGACCATCAGTGAAATCAATTCATCTGCCTCCTCTACGCTCTTTAATGAAAGACATGAACCCGTGACGGTCCACTACCGTTTTTTCTGGTATGACGTAAGAGGTCTTGAAATGCATCCGCTGGAGGCGCCGCGTAGCGTCACCATTCCGGCCAGATCGTCGGTAACGCTCTATGGCAGCGCCAACTATCTGGGTGCGCATAAGGTGAGACTTTATCTTTATCTCTAAGGGGTGAACCTTGATTAAAAACTTGAGCCGCTATGCGCTCGTGACAGCTTTCGCGCTGTTCCTGGCGGGGTGTGTGACCCGAACTGAACAGCCAGCGCCTGTGGAAGAGGCGAAACCGGGCACTGAACAGCCGACACAGCCAACGCAGCCGCAGCCAACCGTGCCGTCCGTACCGTCTATACCGGCACAGCCAGGTCCGATCGAGCATCCAGACCAGACGTCGCAGCCCACGCCGCGCGTGCGCCATTACGACTGGAACGGCGCAATGCAGCCCATGGTCGGCAAAATGCTGCAGGCACAGGGCGTGACGGCAGGCAGCGTGTTGTTGGTCGATAGCGTGAACAACCGTACCAACGGTTCGCTGAACGCGGGTGAAGCGACAGAAACCCTGCGCAATGCGCTGGCAAACAACGGTAAGTTTACGCTGGTCTCCGCCCAGCAGCTCGCGGTAGCCAAACAGCAGCTTGGCCTGTCTCCACAGGACAGCCTCGGCACACGCAGCAAGGCGATCGGCATTGCCCGTAACGTTGGCGCACAGTATGTGCTGTACTCTAACGCTACCGGTAACGTGAATACACCGGCCCTGCAGATGCAGCTGATGCTGGTTCAGACAGGCGAAATTATCTGGTCAGGTAAAGGTGCGGTTACGCAACAATAACAGCTCGCGCGAAAAGATTCTGACGCGCTATTTTCCTCAGTACCGCCTTATCGCGCCGCAGGCCCACTCCGGGCTTGGCGGCGCGAGTTGCATTATAGCGCAGGGGGAACGACGCCTGGTCTTGCGGCAACATCACGACCCCTATGCGCCTGCCTCCCATTTCCGTCGTCAGTTTCGCGCCCTGAGGCGTCTTCCGTCAGATCTCGTGCCTGCCCCTCGTTTTTTCAGCGAGAGCTGGATGGCCATCGACTATCTGGACGGTGACGTGAAAAGCGCGCTGCCGGACACGCCGGCGCTCGTGGCAATGCTGTATCATCTGCACCGGCAGCCACGTCTGGGATGGCGAATCACGCTATACCCGCTGCTTGAACGCTACTGGCAGCAGGCCGCGCCTGACAGACGCACTCCAGTGTGGCTGGCACATCTCAAGCGGTTGCGTAAAGCAGGCGAGCCGCAGCCGATTCGGCTATCGCCGCTGCACATGGATGTTCATGCCGGAAATATTGTGCATACGGCAGAGGGCATCAGGCTCATCGACTGGGAATACGCCGGAGATGGCGATGTGGCGCTGGAGCTGGCGGCAGTCTGGACGGAGAGTGACGACGCGCGGCAGACGCTTATCAGGAACTACGCCGAGGTGGCGCACATTGACGCCGACGCGCTGAGGCGTCAGGTCAAACGCTGGCGGCCATGGGTCGTCATGTTAATGGCTGGCTGGTTTGAAATGCGCTATCAGCAGTCAAGAGACAAACTTTTTATTGCGCTGGCAGACGATGCCTGGCGTCAGTTATAAACGAAAGGATAAGAGAGGTGGATGTGGGTCCAGTCATGTTGGATGTAGAAGGGTTTGAACTGGATGCGGAGGAGCGTGAAATTCTGGCGCATCCGCTGGTGGGGGGCCTGATCCTGTTTACCCGCAACTATCACGATCCGGCGCAGCTGCGCGAGCTGGTGCGTCAGATCCGCGCCGCGTCGCGCAATCATCTGGTGGTCGCCGTCGATCAGGAAGGCGGCCGCGTGCAGCGTTTTCGCGAAGGGTTTACCCGCCTGCCGGCGGCCCAGTCTTTTGCCGCGCTGCTCGGCACGGAAGAGGGCGGGACACTGGCGCAGGAGGCCGGCTGGCTGATGGCCAGCGAAATGATTGCCATGGATATCGACATCAGTTTTGCCCCGGTGCTGGACGTGGGGCATATCAGCGCCGCCATTGGCGAGCGCTCCTACCATGACGATCCGCGCATTGCGCTGGCCATGGCGACCCGCTTCATTGACGGCATGCACGATGCCGGGATGAAAACCACCGGGAAACACTTCCCTGGCCACGGGGCGGTAACGGCGGACTCGCATAAAGAGACCCCGCGCGATCCGCGTCCGGAAGCAGAAATTCGCGCCAAAGATATGTCGGTGTTCAGGTCGCTTATCACCGACAACAAGCTGGATGCCATCATGCCTGCGCACGTGATTTACAGCGACGTTGACCCACGTCCTGCCAGCGGCTCTCCGCACTGGCTGAAAACCGTTCTGCGTCAGGAGCTGGGCTTCAATGGCGTGATTTTCTCTGACGATCTATCAATGGAAGGGGCGGCGATTATGGGCAGCTACGCTGAACGCGGTCAGGCGTCGCTGGATGCAGGTTGCGATATGATCCTGGTCTGCAATAATCGTAAAGGTGCCGTTAGCGTGCTGGATAACCTGTCGCCGATCAATGCAGAGCGTGTTACACAATTGTATCATAAAGGTTCATTTAGCCGTCAGGAGCTGATGGATTCGGCGCGCTGGAAGACGGTCAACGCCCGGCTTGAAGACCTGAATGAGCGCTGGCAGGCACATAAAGCCAGCCTGTAAACCCTCCCGGAAGGCGTAGCGTGGTGAGAAGACGATGATCATCTATTTACACGGTTTTGACTCAAACAGCCCTGGTAATCATGAGAAGGTACTGCAGCTGCAGTTTATCGATCCGGATGTCCGGTTGATCAGCTACAGCACGCGCCATCCGAAGCATGATATGCAGCATCTGCTCAAAGAGGTGGACAAGATGTTGCAGCTCAACGTGGACGATCGGCCGTTGATTTGCGGCGTGGGGCTGGGCGGCTACTGGGCGGAGCGGATTGGCTTCCTGTGCGACATCCGCCAGGTCGTATTCAATCCCAACCTTTTCCCGAACGAAAACATGGAAGGCAAAATCGACCGCCCGGAAGAGTATGTCGATATTGCGACCAAGTGCGTCAGCAATTTTCGGGAGAAAAACCGTGACCGCTGCCTGGTGATCCTGTCGCGTAACGATGAGGCGCTCAACAGCCACCGGGCGGCAGAACTGCTGCATCATTACTATGAAATTGTCTGGGACGAAGAACAGACCCACAAGTTTAAGAATATCTCCCCGCACCTCCAGCGCATCAAAGCCTTTAAAACGCTGGGCTAAACCACAGCCTGCCACTTCAGAAACCCGGTCGCGAACGCGCACCGGGTTTCTTTTTGTCCAGAATTGTCTACTTTTAAGCCATCAAAACTTGATGCATATCAATTTTGGTATGACCAATGCGCCTGACGTGGTATTCTCAATGCACCTGAATGGTTTCAGTGCTGTAACCTGTTGTTAATTAAGGGTTATTTTTATAACTTTTAATTAACAATTGGTTAATAATTTGAGGGGGTCACGTTGACTACGCCATTGAAAAAGATAGTGATTGTAGGCGGTGGTGCTGGCGGGCTGGAGCTGGCGACACAGTTGGGTAAGAAGCTGGGGCGCGGTAAAAAAGCCAAAATCACGCTGGTGGATCGTAACCACAGCCACCTGTGGAAACCGCTGCTGCACGAAGTAGCGACCGGCTCTCTGGACGAGGGCGTGGACGCGCTCAGCTATCTGGCACACGCGCGCAACCATCATTTCCAGTTCCAGCTGGGCTCGGTGGTGGACATCAACCGTGAAAGCAAAACCATCACTCTGGCAGAACTGCGTGATGAAAAAGGGGAGCTGTTGGTTCCTGAGCGCAAGCTGCCGTACGACACCCTGGTCATGGCGCTGGGCAGTACCTCCAACGACTTCAACACGCCGGGCGTGAAAGAGCACTGTATCTTCCTCGATAACCCGCACCAGGCGCGTCGTTTCCATCAGGAAATGCTGAACCTGTTCCTGAAGTACACCAGCAATATGGGTGCGAACGGTAAGGTCAATATCGCCATTGTCGGCGGCGGTGCGACGGGCGTTGAGCTGTCCGCTGAGCTGCACAATGCGGTGAAGCAGCTGCACAGCTACGGTTACAAAGGGTTAACGAACGAAGCGCTGAACGTCACGCTGGTCGAAGCCGGTGAACGCATTCTGCCTGCGCTGCCTCCGCGTATTTCCGGTGCGGCGCACAATGAACTCACCAAGCTGGGCGTGCGGGTGCTGACGCAGACCATGGTGACCAGCGCCGACGAAGGCGGCCTGCACACCAAAGACGGCGAGTATATCAAAGCGGATCTGATGGTCTGGGCGGCAGGTATCAAAGCGCCTGACTTTATGAAAGATATCGGCGGCCTGGAAACCAACCGCATTAATCAGCTGGTCACGGAGCCAACGCTGCAAACCACGCGTGACCCTGAAATCTTTGCTATCGGTGACTGTGCCTCCTGCGCCCGTCCTGAAGGTGGATTCGTGCCGCCGCGCGCCCAGGCTGCACACCAGATGGCAAGCCTGGTCCTGCACAACATTCTGGCGCAGTACAAAGGCAAGCCAATGAAGGCCTATGTTTACAAAGACCACGGTTCTCTGGTGTCTCTGTCAAACTTCTCAACCGTCGGCAGCCTGATGGGCAACCTGATGCGCGGCTCGATGATGGTAGAAGGGCGCATTGCCCGCTTCGTGTACATCTCCCTGTACCGTATGCACCAGATTGCGCTGCACGGCTACTTCAAAACCGGGCTGATGATGCTGGTGGGCAGAATCAACCGCGTGATCCGTCCGCGTCTGAAGCTGCACTAATCTTTCACTCCCTCCGGGCTCTCCGGAGGGAGTTTTTAGCATTTCATGCTGTAGATCACAGTTTGACTGCTTAAGAGTTCTCCTAAATAGAATATATCTCCTCGCTATGCCCCTTTTTTGATCCTTTATCTGATTGGCGAAGCCGTGCCTCCATTGCAAAATTGTTACCAATAGCAACAAAGGAGGAAGTCCCGTGAATAAATCAATGTTGGCGGGTATAGGGATTGGCGTCGCGGCTGCGTTAGGTGTGGCTGCCGTTGCCAGTCTCAACGTATTAGACCGCGGCCCGCAGTATGCGCAGGTGGTTTCTGCTACACCGATTAAAGAAACGGTAAAAACGCCTCGTCAGGAGTGCCGCAATGTCTCCGTGACGCATCGCCGTCCGGTGCAGGATGAAAACCGTATCGCCGGTTCTGTTCTGGGTGCGGTAGCGGGTGGCGTGATTGGTCACCAGTTTGGCGGCGGCCGGGGTAAAGATGTAGCGACCGTGGTCGGCGCGCTGGGTGGCGGCTATGCCGGTAACCAGGTGCAGGGCGCGATGCAGGATAACGATACCTACACCACGACTCAGCAACGCTGCAAAACCGTCTATGACAAGTCGGAAAAAATGCTGGGTTATGACGTGACGTACAAAATTGGCGATCAGCAGGGCAAAATCCGCATGGATAAAGATCCGGGCACGCAAATTCCACTCGATGGAAATGGCCAGCTGGTTCTGAATAACAAAGTGTAAAAAAGATGTTCTCTGAATTTAGCTCCTCATGCGCTCAGGCTGAGGAGCTTTTTTTTTGCTTCAGATTTTGAGGAGCTCAGGCCACAGCCGCAGCGTGGTGTCGCTGATATTCTGTAGTTTTTCCAGCGTTGCCCCTTCACGGGCGCTGATCGACATCCCCTGCAAAATACAGCTCAGGTATTGCGCCAGCAGCTGAGGGTTGCACTGTGCAGGGATTTCACCGCGCTGCTGCCGCTGAGCCAGAAAGGCGCTCAGCGTCTCCTCCTGCATGGCATGACGCGATTTCACCGTATTGGCAATCTCTTTCGAGGACGCCGCCAGGGTGGCAGAGGTGTTAATCATAAAGCAGCCCGCAGGCGTGTCCTTACTGGTGAAGCAGGTCGCGACGGCGGTAAAGTAATCCCGAAGCGCCTGTTCGACGCTTTTCTCTTCACAAAACAGCTGGGCTTCGTGTTTCGCCGCAAAGCGCGAAATGTATCTGTCCAGCACTGCCCTGAACAGCCCCTCTTTATTGGTAAATTCGGCATAGAGCGTCGGCGCTTTGGCGCCGGTGGCTTCTACCAGATCGGAAAGCGAGGTTGCTTCATACCCATGTTGCCAGAAGAGAGTCATGGCCTTATCAAGCGCTGCATCCCTGTCAAACACTTTTGGTCGGCCACGGCTTTTCTTTGCACAACTCGTGACGTCGGTTGTCATGTGCCGTTGGTCCTCTGTTGGTTTGTTGAATGACCATTATAAAAATAAACGCAAGTCACCACCAGCGCTGAATGCTTAAAAATAAATTAATCATATGAGTATGAAAAATAACGACTTTAAAATTAAGTTAACGACTATTATAAAATTATGTTGACGTGTGAGATGGATCACATTTATGATTTACCTATCGATCGTTAACTAAATAGCTAACGACCTCCAAATTCATCTGCTAAAGGTAAACATCATGAAAAACGTAAAAACCCTCATCGCTGCTGCTGTCCTGAGTTCACTCTCTTTCGCAAGCTTTGCGGCTGTACAGGTACAGTCCACCCCGGTCGATCAGCATAAAGTCGGCACGATCTCTGCCTCTGCCGGGACTAACCTGGGTTCACTGGAAGATCAGCTGGCGCAAAAAGCGCAAGAGATGGGTGCAAAATCTTACCGCATCACCTCTGTGACCGGTCCTAACACCCTGCACGGCACCGCCGTCATCTACAAATAAGCCGGGCATAAACCCTCATTTATGCCACTGCAATAAAAAACGCCCTGCTTAGCAGGGCGTTTTTTTATTTATGATTTACATCGATTGCTGGATGACATCGTGATGCCGGGTGACGTCGGTCGGCATGCCTGAGCGGGCCTCAATTGCGCGCTCCATCACCTCGCTGTTGGTATTCGCATTCGTTTTAAAGCTTACCATCGCGGCATTCAGGTTAATGGGCAGCGTCTGCGGGTCATCGCCAATGTTTTTCGATAGCGGCTGATGAATTTCAACCAGCCGCACGCCGTCCGGCTCCTCAGAAACCTTGATCGGCGTATTGATGATATTGACTTTGGTACCCGGCGTAACGACGTTAAACAGCGTTTTGATATCGTCATCGCGCAGACGAATGCAGCCGGAGCTGACGCGCATGCCGATGCCAAAGTCCGCATTCGTGCCGTGCAGCAGGTAAACGCCGCCGTAGGCCGCCAGACGGATCGCGTGGTGACCCATCGGGTTATCCGGGCCTGCTGGCACCACGGCTGGAAGATCGATGCCCTGAGCTTTATACCGTGCACGAATATTGGCCGTTGGTGTCCAGGTTGGATTCGCGCGTTTATCCGAGACGGTCGTGACCATCGTCGGCGTCAGGGTGTCGCCGCCCAGCTGACCAATACCAATCGGGTAGACGGTCACCTCATTTTTACCCGGCGGGTAATAGTACAGACGCAGCTCCGCCAGATTTATGACGATCCCCTCACGCGGAGCGTCCGGCAGGATAGTCTGTAACGGGATAGTCAATACGCTGCCCGCGCGCGGGACGTAGGGGTCGACGCCAGGGTTCGCCTGCAGCAGGGCCAGAAAACCAACGTTATATTTTTTGGCAATGGCTTCCAGCGAACCGCCATTATTTTCAACCACATGAAAGCGGTTTTCCCCCACCACCTTGCTGCCGGGCGGAGGAAGGGGCCAGGTATTTGCGCGAGCGGGAAGCGCAACCGCAACGGTGGCTGCCAGCGCAAACAGGGTTAACCAGCGAGAAATACGCGAAGAGGTCATCATCACCATAATCCATGCAAATGATAAGGTTATTGTTTTATAAGGCGTTAACGATAATTATGGCGAATGGGTGTGTCGGGAAGATCGGGTGAAGTGCAAAGAGTTTGTAAATTGTCCCCCGTTAGCGCTGGGCTAACGGGGGAAGGGAGGTCAGGCGATCGCGTTCTCTTCCAGCTGGCGCATAAAGTTACGCACCCAGTCCATGCGGGTTTTGCGCTCCGTCAGCTCCTGGGTAAATTTCAGACGCGTTGGGCCATCCAGACGGAAATGCTGCGGCTGTTTTTGCAGCAGACCGATGAGCCACATCGGGTTGACGTGGTTCTTCTCGGCGAACTCAATCACGCCGCCTTTTTCGTTGCCTTCAAGCTTGCGAATGCCCAGCTTCTGCGCCTGCTGGCGCAGGCGCGCGATATCCAGCAGATTTCGCGCCGCATCGGGCAGCAGGCCAAAGCGGTCGATCAGCTCAACCTTAATCTCTTCCAGCTCGCTTTCCGTCTTCGCGCTGGCGATGCGCTTGTAGAACGACAGTCGGGTATTTACATCCGGAATGAAATCATCCGGCAGCAGGGAAGGCATACGCAGCTCGACCTCGGTCTGCTGGCTGGTGAGATCTTCCAGCGACGGCTCGCGCCCGGCCTTCAGGGCATCAACCGCGTTCTCAAGCAGCTCCATATAGAGCGAGAAGCCAATGGTTTCCATCGAGCCGCTCTGGTCCTCACCCAGCAGTTCACCGGCACCGCGGATCTCGAGATCGTGCGTGGCCAGCGCGAAGCCTGCGCCGAGGTCTTCCAGCGAGGCGATGGCTTCCAGACGCTTCTGCGCATCGGTGGTCATCGCTTTCGGATGCGGCGTCAGCAGCCAGGCGTAGGCCTGATGGTGCGAACGCCCGACGCGGCCGCGCAGCTGGTGAAGCTGCGCCAGGCCAAAGTGATCCGCACGTTCAATGATGATGGTGTTCGCCGTCGGAATGTCGATCCCGGTTTCGATGATGGTGGTACACACCAGCACGTTAAAGCGCTGATGGTGGAAGTCGTTCATCACCCGTTCCAGCTCGCGCTCGCGCATCTGCCCGTGACCGATAGCAATGCGCGCTTCCGGCACCAGCTCCGCCAGCCTGTCGGCCGCTTTCTGGATGTTTTCCACGTCGTTGTACAGGTAATAGACCTGACCCCCGCGCAGCACTTCACGCAGAATGGCCTCACGCACCACCAGATTATCGTATTCGCGGACGAAGGTTTTTACCGCCAGACGGCGCGCCGGCGGCGTGGCAATAATCGACAGATCGCGCATGCCGCTCATTGCCATGTTCAGGGTTCGCGGGATCGGCGTCGCGGTCAGGGTCAGGATATCGACGTCGGCGCGCATCGCTTTGATGCGTTCCTTATGACGCACCCCGAAGCGGTGCTCTTCGTCGACGATCAGCAGCCCCAGATCTTTCCACTTCACGTCGCTTTGCAGCAGCTTGTGGGTACCGATCAGAATGTCAATTTTGCCTTCGCTTGCCTGCTCCAGGATCTGCGTCTGCTCTTTGGTGCTGCGAAAACGCGACAGCATCTCGATGCGTACCGGCCAGTTGGCGAAGCGGTCGCGGAAGTTGTCGAAGTGCTGCTGAGCGAGCAGGGTGGTTGGCACCAGCACCGCCACCTGCTTGTTGTTTTCCACCGCAAGGAAGGCGGCGCGCATCGCCACTTCGGTTTTGCCGAAGCCGACGTCGCCGCACACTAAACGGTCCATCGCCAGCGGCTGGCACATGTCGCTCAGCACGGCGTTAATAGCCTGAGCCTGATCCGGCGTGGTTTCAAACGGGAAGCTGTCGCAGAAGAGCTGATACTGTTCCTTATCATGCTTAAAGGCGAAGCCCTCTTTGGCCGCGCGCTGGGCGTAGATATCCAGCAGCTCGGCGGCCACGTCGCGCACTTTTTCCGCGGCCTTCTGGCGCGCGCGCGCCCAGGCGTCGCCGCCCAGCTTGTGCAGCGGCGCGTTCTCTTCGGCACCGCCCGCGTAGCGGCTGATCAGATGCAGGGACGACACCGGAACATACAGTTTGGCGTCGTTGGCGTAGGTCAGCATCAGGTATTCACCTTTAATGCCGCCCGCCTCGAGCGTGGTCATCCCCTGATAGCGTCCAACGCCATGCTCCAGGTGAACAATCGGCTGGCCCGGATGCAGTTCGGCCAGGTTGCGGATCAGCGTGTCCGGGTTGATGGTTCGACGGCTGTCCTGACGACGGCGCGCGACGCGCTCGCCCAGCAGGTCGCTTTCGCAAATCAGCGCCAGGTTGTTGAGCGTGTCGATGAACCCATGCTCGGCGGCGCCAATCATCAGGTAACGGCCGTTTCCGGTCGCCTCGCTCAGGCGCAGGATGCGCTTCGGCGCCACCTTAATGCGTCCCAGCAGCTCACCTAACGCTTCGCGACGGCCTTCACTCTCAACGGAGAACACCACCGGGCCGGTAAAGGACTCCAGGAACTTGCGCAGATTATCCAGCGGGGATTTCTGCTGCGCCTGGACGGCCAGGTCCGGCAGCGTCCGGAAGGCGAGGTTGGTGTTGGCGGCCCTATCGGCAAGCGAATCGGTTTTCAGCTGCATGCGCGGCCAGCGCTTCAGCTCGGCGTTGAGCTCGTCGGTACGCAGCCACAGCGCCTCCGGCGGCAGCAGCGGACGCATCGGGTCAACGCCCCGGTTTTCGAAGCGAGCGCGGGTTTCGCTTTCAAAGCGGCTGGCGCTGGCGTCGATATCCCCGGTATTAACAATCAGCGTATTCGCCGGGAAGTAGCTGAACAGGGCAGGCAACGGCTCGCTGAAGAACAGCGGCTGCCAGTATTCGATCCCGGCAGGCAGCGTGCCTTTGCTGACCTGTTGATAAATATGTTCCGCGTCGCGCTTCACCTCGAACTTATCGCGCCACTGGCTGCGGAACAGTTCGATAGCGGTTTTGTCCGTCGGGAACTCATGTGCGGGCAGTAAATTGATGGACTCGACCTCCTCTAGCGTGCGCTGCGTATCGGCGTCGAAGACGCGCAGGCTGTCGATTTCATCATCGAAAAAGTCCAGACGATACGGCTGGTCGCTGCCCATCGGGTAAAGGTCGAGCAGCGCGCCGCGGGTCGCATATTCCCCGTGCTCCATCACCTGATCGACGTGGCGATACCCGGCGCCGTCAAGCTGCGCCCGCAGGGCATCACGGGACAGGCGCTGGCCTTTTTTCATTACCAGCGCGTGACCGTGCAGATAGCTGTGCGGACAGACGCGCTGCATCAGGGTGTTTACCGGCACAATCAGCACGCCGCGCTGCATGGTCGGGAGTTGATACAGCGTCGACAGGCGCGAGGAGATGATCTCCTGGTGCGGAGAGAAGCTGTCATAGGGCAGCGTTTCCCAGTCGGCCAGGCTGAACACCAGATTATCGGTGAACTGGCGAATTTCATCGTGCAGGCGCAGGGCGTTTTGCATATCCGGGGCAACCAGGATCACCGGGCCAGGATGACGCTCAGCAATTTCCGCCACCAGCGTGGCGCACGCTGCGCCCGTGAGTTCACCCAGCTGGCGCTGGTCGCCCGCTTTGACAGGCAAGGAATAACGATAGTGTTCAGGCATGGCTATGTCAGAGTCTCTTATGGATATACCAACAGTATTGGGGCATATCACTGATACGCAATGTCTTTATTATCCTCGATCGTTTTACATAAGCAAATCGTAACCGCACGGCGGGGTTATACGCCCCCGAAAGGGGGCGGAGAGGGCATTAACGAGTGGTCGGCGAGAGCGTAAGCGTCGAAGGCGGAGAAAAGAAAATGTCCCCGAACAGCGCGGTGGAGAGTTTACGCACCCCCAGCCCGGCCAGGGTACAGATAAGCAGGCTGGCAAACGGGTAGACCAGAATTAAGGTGAGTTCAGCCCAGAGCGGCCAGTAAGCGGCATTCATCTCGCCAATCAGGAACAGGCTAAAGGCCTCAATGAGGATGCGGTGGGTGGTATAAATCGCAATGGTATTGGAGCCAATCACGTTCAGCAGGTTGTCAGGGTGAACGGCATAGCGCTGCTCAACGCTGTAGAACAGCTTCATGATCAGCACAATCGACAGCAAGGAGAGCAGCAGCGGAACGTTAGCAAACCACAGCACCACGGAGACGGTGGCGAAAGCGCCCGTTGCCAGCCAGGTGCGGCGCAGGTTTAGATTTTTCATCCATGCCATCAGCTCAGCGCCATACCACGCCCCGAGGCTGTAGTAGATCATGTTGCGTACCACGCTGTTCATTCCCCACCACGGCAGCGGCAGGAAGTTGATCGCGATGCTTGCCAGCGCCAGCAGTCCCAGCATCGGC
Source organism: Enterobacter roggenkampii (assembly GCF_001729805.1). Lineage (NCBI taxonomy): Bacteria > Pseudomonadati > Pseudomonadota > Gammaproteobacteria > Enterobacterales > Enterobacteriaceae > Enterobacter > Enterobacter roggenkampii. Next base: position 1,767,622 of record NZ_CP017184.1, read on the forward strand.
AGCTTCCAGCGGCTCAGCAGTTTACACAACGTGAAGTAGACCACCAGGGCATACAGATACCACAGGCTAGTGCTGGCGGTGAGCATCCCTTGCACAAATCCCAGGAGCGAATCGGCGTAGGCCGCGTTCGACGAGGTGGCAACCTCGCGATCGGGCGCCAGCCAGGCATTCAGGTGGGTCAGCGCCTGCCATTGCAGAATCCCCCACAGCGCCAGAACCCAGACAATGCTCCAGATTCGCTTGTCGAGGCTGGTTCGCCAGTCCACCTCGTCAATATAACGACGGATCAGATAGCCGGAGATAAAGAAAAAGACCGGCATACGGAAGGGGGCGAGATAGAGATTAAAATAGATCCAGCATTTGGCGAGAAGGCCAGAGAGCGGGTGTTGCAGCCCGATCAGGTGCGGATAAAACGTGATAACTGAATGGTAGATAACCACCAGGCATATACACAGCCCTTTTATCTGGTTAATCCATAATGCTTTTTGCTTCATTGTTCGCAACTACCTTATTGCCATAGACGAACGAGCAATTGTTGTTAAACGAAACCGGGCTGTAATGGGTAACAGTCTGTATCAGGAGGTTTTTCGGAAAAGGTGGAGGTTACGAGGTGCGGTTTCAGATATTAGTATCCTGATTTATCTGAATTTTTTGGAAAAATGATTACCAAAGCTTACGGTTTCAGTCATTTACGCTTAACGGATTCGCTTATATACTCGTGGGTCTGCTATCAGCAAACAGACGGACTTCATGTATCAACCTGTCGCACTCTTCATAGGCTTACGCTACATGCGTGGGCGCGCCGCGGACCGCTTCGGTCGCTTTGTCTCCTGGCTTTCGACTATTGGCATTACGCTTGGCGTGATGGCACTGGTGACGGTGCTTTCCGTCATGAATGGCTTCGAGCGCGAGCTGCAAAACAACATCCTGGGGCTGATGCCGCAGGCCGTACTCTCATCGACTAACGGTTCGGTTAACCCACAGCAGCTGCCGGAAAGCGCGGCGAAGTTACAGGGCGTCACGCGCGTTGCGCCACTGACCACCGGCGACGTGGTGCTGCAAAGCGCCCGCAGCGTGGCGGTCGGCGTGATGCTGGGTATTGACCCGGCGCAAAAAGATCCGCTCACGCCGTATCTCGTTAACGTGAAGCAGACCGATCTGGAAGCCGGAAAATACAATGTGATTCTGGGTGAGCAGCTTGCCGGCCAGCTTGGCGTTAACCGCGGCGACCAGCTCCGCGTGATGGTGCCTTCAGCCAGCCAGTTTACGCCGATGGGGCGCCTGCCAAGCCAGCGCCTGTTCACCGTGATTGGGACCTTTGCCGCCAACAGCGAAGTCGATGGCTACCAGATGCTGGTTAACATTCAGGACGCGTCACGCCTGATGCGCTACCCGGCCGGCAATATCACCGGCTGGCGCCTGTGGCTCGACGCGCCGCTGAAGGTCGATACCCTCAGCCAGCAAAAACTGCCGGACGGCACCAAATGGCAGGACTGGCGCGAGCGTAAAGGCGAGCTGTTCCAGGCCGTGCGGATGGAGAAAAACATGATGGGGCTGCTGCTGAGCCTGATCGTCGCCGTGGCTGCTTTTAACATCATCACCTCGCTGGGGCTGATGGTGATGGAGAAGCAGGGCGAGGTCGCTATCCTGCAAACCCAGGGGCTGACGCCGCGGCAGATCATGGCCGTGTTTATGGTGCAGGGGGCCAGCGCCGGTATCATCGGCGCGCTGCTCGGGGCGGTGCTGGGTGCGCTGCTTGCCAGCCAGCTCAACAATTTAATGCCGATCATCGGCGCGCTGCTTGACGGCGCGGCGCTGCCGGTGGCCATCGAGCCGCTGCAGGTGGTCGGTATTGCGCTGGCCGCGATGGCCATTGCGCTGCTTTCTACGCTTTATCCTTCCTGGCGCGCTGCCGCCACTCAACCCGCTGAGGCTTTACGTTATGAATAAGATCCTGTTGCAATGCGACAACCTGTCCAAACGCTATCAGGAAGGCACTGTGCAAACCGACGTGCTGCACAATGTGAGCTTTAGCGTGGGCGAAGGCGAGATGATGGCGATTGTCGGCAGCTCCGGCTCGGGTAAAAGTACCTTATTACATCTGCTGGGCGGGCTGGATACCCCAACCAACGGCGACGTGATTTTCTCCGGCCAGCCGATGAGCAAAATGTCCTCCGCGGCGAAGGCCGAGCTGCGTAACCGCGAGCTGGGCTTTATCTACCAGTTCCACCACCTGCTGCCGGATTTCACGGCGCTGGAAAACGTGGCGATGCCGCTGCTGATTGGCAAAAAGAAACCGGCTGAGATTAACGCCCGCGCCAGCGACATGCTGAAAGCGGTAGGGCTGGGCCATCGCGGAAACCACCGTCCGTCGGAGCTGTCCGGCGGCGAGCGTCAGCGCGTGGCGATTGCCCGTGCGCTGGTCAACAACCCGCGTCTGGTGCTGGCGGATGAGCCTACCGGTAACCTGGACGCGCGCAACGCGGACAGTATTTTCCAGCTTCTGGGCGAGCTGAACGCCTCGCAGGGCACCGCGTTTCTGGTGGTGACCCACGATCTGCAGCTGGCAAAACGCATGGGGCGCCAGCTTGAGATGCGCGACGGTCATCTGCACGCGGAACTGACCCTGATGGGAGCAGAGTAATGGCGTCACCGTTATCGTTACTCATCGGTTTACGTTTTAGCCGCGGCCGCCGTCGCGGCGGCATGGTGTCGCTGATCTCTGTTATCTCGACCATCGGTATTGCGCTGGGTGTGGCGGTGCTGATCGTCGGCCTGAGCGCCATGAACGGCTTCGAGCGCGAGCTGAATAACCGTATTCTGGCGGTCGTGCCGCACGGGGAGATCGAACCGGTTAACCAGCCGTGGACGAACTGGAGCGACGCCCTGAACAAAGTTGAAAAAGTGCCCGGCATCGCCGCGGCTGCGCCCTACATTAACTTTACCGGGCTGGTGGAGAGCGGGGTAAACCTGCGCGCCATCCAGGTGAAAGGGGTGAACCCGGCGCAGGAAGCGCGCCTCAGCGCGCTGCCGAACTACGTGCAGAACGGCGCGTGGGCCAACTTCAAGTCGGGCGAGCAGCAGATCATCATGGGTAAAGGCGTTGCTGATGCCCTGAAGGTGAAGCAGGGCGACTGGGTGTCAATCATGATCCCGAATGCCAGCGCCGATCACAAACTGCAGCAGCCAAAGCGCGTGCGCCTGCACGTTACCGGTATTCTTCAGCTGAGCGGTCAGCTTGACCACAGCTTTGCGATGGTGCCGATGGAGGATGCACGCCAGTATCTCGACATGGGCGACAGCGTGACGGGCATTGCCATTAAGGTGAACGACGTCTTTAACGCTAACAAACTGGTGCGCGACGCGGGCAGCGTGACCAATAACTATGTCTACATCAAAAGCTGGATCGGCACTTACGGCTATATGTACCGTGATATCCAGATGATCCGCGCCATTATGTATCTGGCGATGGTGCTGGTGATCGGTGTCGCGTGCTTTAATATCGTCTCGACGCTGGTGATGGCGGTCAAAGACAAGAGCGGCGACATCGCCGTGCTGCGTACTCTTGGGGCAAAAGACGGTCTTATTCGCGCCATTTTCGTCTGGTACGGTTTGCTGGCGGGTCTGTTCGGCAGCCTGTGCGGCGTGGTGATTGGCGTGGTGGTTTCCCTGCAGCTAACGCCGATTATCAACGGCATTGAAAAGCTTATTGGTCACCAGTTCCTGTCGGGTGATATCTATTTTATTGACTTCCTGCCGTCAGAACTGCACTGGCTGGATGTTTTTTATGTGCTGCTTACAGCACTTTTACTGAGTCTGCTGGCAAGCTGGTATCCGGCGCGTCGCGCAAGCCGAATTGATCCGGCGAGGGTATTAAGTGGCCAGTAATTACGTCACGATCTAGCGGCTTTCGGGTCGCCAGATCGAAAGAGGAATGCGTTATGTATTATGGATTTGATATTGGCGGCACCAAGATTGCGCTCGGCGTGTTTGATAAAGATCTCAAACTGCAGTGGGAAACCCGCGTTCCCACGCCGCGCGACAGCTACGACGAATTTTTAACCGCCATTGCCGCGCTGGTGGCGCAGGCCGATGAACGCTTTGGCGTGAAAGGCAGCGTCGGCATTGGTATTCCGGGCATGCCGGAAACCGACGACGGTACGCTTTACGCGGCCAATGTGCCTGCCGCCAGCGGTAAACCGCTGCGCGCCGATCTCTCCGCGCTCCTTGAACGCGACGTGCGTTTAGATAACGATGCCAACTGCTTTGCGCTCTCCGAAGCCTGGGATGATGAGTTCCGTCGCTACCCGCTGGTGATGGGGCTGATCCTCGGTACCGGCGTCGGCGGAGGAATCGTCATCAACGGTAAGCCCATCACCGGCCGCAGCTACATCACCGGCGAGTTTGGTCATATCCGCCTCCCGGTGGATGCGCTGGAGGTCGTCGGCCGTGATTTCCCGCTGACCCGCTGCGGCTGCGGGCAGCACGGCTGTATTGAGAACTACCTGTCAGGCCGCGGGTTTGCATGGCTTTACGAACACTTCTATCATCAGAAACTTGAGGCCCCTCAAATCATTACCCTGTGGGAGCAAGGGGATGCGCAGGCGCGTGAGCACGTCGAGCGCTATCTGGATCTGCTGGCGGTGTGTCTGGGCAATATTCTCACCATCGTCGACCCGGATCTGCTGGTGATTGGGGGAGGGCTCTCAAACTTTACCGCGATTACGGAACGGTTGTCCGGGCGTTTGCCCCGACATTTATTGCCGGTTGCCCGCGTGCCGCGTATTGAACGCGCGCGACACGGGGACGCAGGAGGCATGCGCGGAGCCGCATTCCTTCATCTCACCGATTAGTTTACGAGGTTACTATGCTGTCGCGTCGCCAGGGTCGACTCAGCCGTTTTCGCAAAAACAAACGCCGCTTGCGTGAGCGTCTGCGCCAGCGGATCTTTTTCAGAGACAGAATGATGCCAGAAGCGATGGATAAACCCAGAGTGGTGGTGCTGACCGGGGCGGGGATCTCCGCCGAGTCAGGAATTAGAACCTTCCGCGCGGCGGACGGGCTGTGGGAAGAGCACCGCGTGGAGGATGTCGCCACGCCGGAAGGCTTTGCCCGCGACCCGGATCTCGTGCAGGCGTTTTACAACGCCCGCCGTCGTCAGCTTCAGCAGCCTGACGTCGCGCCGAATGCCGCGCATCTGGCGCTGGCGAAGCTGGAAGAGGCGCTGGGCGATCGTTTTCTGCTGGTAACGCAGAATATCGACAACCTTCACGAGAGGGCCGGCAACAAGAACATCATCCATATGCACGGTGAGCTGCTCAAAGTTCGCTGCGCATGGAGCGGTCAGGTGCTGGACTGGAAAGAGGACGTGCTGCCGGAGGATAAGTGCCACTGCTGCCAGTTCCCGTCTCGCCTGCGTCCGCACGTGGTCTGGTTTGGCGAAATGCCGCTGGGAATGGATGAGATCTACAGCGCGCTGGCGATGGCCGACGTGTTTATCGCTATCGGTACATCCGGCCACGTTTACCCGGCGGCGGGGTTTGTTCACGAAGCGCGGCTGCACGGCGCGCATACGGTAGAGCTCAATCTTGAGCCGAGCCAGGTGGGCAGCGAGTTTGAAGAGAAACACTACGGCCTGGCAAGCACGGTTGTTCCGGAATTTGTCGACAAGCTGCTGAAAGGTCTGTAACGCGAATCGCGTGAAAAGGCACCCGCCCGGCGGGTGCCTTTTTATTTAAGAATGAAAGAACGCCAGCGTCTTCTCCAGCGATTTAGCCTGCTCGTCCAGCGAGAGCGCCGCCGCTGAGATCTGCTGAACCAGTGAAGCGTTCTGCTGGGTGGTGCTGTCCATCTGGTTGACGGCGGTACTGACCTGGCTAATCCCCCGATTCTGTTCGTCCAGCGCCTGAACAATGTCGTTGATGACCAGATGCACGTGCGACACCGCTTCAATCACCTGTTTCATCATCACGCCAGTTTCATTGACCAGCTCGACGCCTTTGCTGACGCGGCCTGAGGACTCGGCAATCAGTTGAGAGATTTCTTTGGCCGCGTTAGCGCTTCGCTGGGCAAGGTTGCGTACTTCACCTGCGACTACCGCGAAACCGCGTCCCTGTTCACCCGCGCGCGCCGCTTCAACGGCCGCATTCAGCGCCAGGATATTGGTCTGGAAGGCGATGCCATCGACGATGCTGTTAATCTCACCGATCTTACGTGCGCTCTCGTCAATCTCCCCGATCACCATTACCACGTCGTTCACCAGCGTTTCGCCATGCCCCGCAAGACTCGCGGCGCGATCGGTCAGGGTGGTCGCCTTGTGGGCGTTATCGGCATTGTTCTTCACCGTAACCGAAATCTCTTCCATGCTGGCAGCGGTTTCAACAATCGCCGCCGCCTGTTCCTCGGTACGCGAGGCGAGGTCAAGGTTGCCCGCCGAAATTTCGCTGGTCCCGCCGTGCACGGAGTGGCTGGCTTCGCTGATGTTGTCGACGATGCGCTTGAGCTGCGTCTGCATGGTGTACAGGGCATAAAAAATGCTGTGGGTATCCCCGGATCGCACCGGGATGGTGTTGTTCAGATCCCCGCGGGCGACGGCCAGGGCGATCCCGGCGGCCTCGGAAGGTTCTCCCCCACCGGACGATCAACCTTGCGGGTAAAAATCTGGGCCATCACCAGGCTAACCGCAACGATGCTTAACACCATCATGACGATGGCCTTCAGTAAAAATGCGCGCGCTTCGGCCATCACTTCGCTGACCGGGGTGATGATGGCGAGTTTCCACGGCGTCTGGCTGTTGCCGACGGCGATCGCCTGCCAGGTGATAAACACCTCTTCTTTCAACAGCGGATCGTTTACCCGAGTGACGTCATGTCCTGCAATTTGACCCGCGTAAGGCTTGCCTGCCGCACCTTTGTCCGGGCTGGACACCACGTTATTGCCCGCAGACAGGAGCAGGGCGTAGCCTGTGCCGTTCCACGGTTTAATGGCGCCAATCATGGACTGCAGCGTGGCGAGCGAGAAGTCAGAGGTGACTGAGCCCAGAAACTGACCGTCACGCATGATGGGGGCGGCAATTGAGGTGAGCATCACGTCCACGCCGTTGTAGGGGTAAATATAGGGTTCGATGATCACATCTTTATGCCGCTGTTTCGGCAACAGATAGTAATCACCGCTGCCGGGCGTTTCGATGTCCGTCAGCAGGTGCAATGTCGGTTTGCCAGTGGCATCGCGGTCGACGTAGCGGGCGTAGCGCCCGGCAGGATCTTCGCCGCTCTGACCAGCAAAGACGGCATCTTTATCGTCAAACGCGTTGGGCTCAAAGGCCATCGACATGGAGAGAAACGACGGGTGAGCCGAGAGGTAGTGGACGAGCAGCTGGTTCAGGCTCTGGCGGTCGGAAATGCCCGCTTCGCGTAGCGCGAGGGCGCTGTTGCCCATATCCCGGGCGGCAGTCAGGGCAGAATCCAGCTGTTTGCTGACCTGTAAAGCTTGTACCTCGGCTATCTGGCGGATATGGTTTTTGGCCAGCACCTCTTGCTGCGCCATCCATTGCCACATCATAAACCCGATCGTTGCCGTAAAGCCCACCGTCACGGTGAGGAAAATGGACAATAGCATCAACGTCTTGACTCTTATTTTTTGTCTTCGGACCATGGCGTCTTTCATTCTCATCTCCCGTAATGTCGTGCATGTCGGGCAGGCACAAAGTACTTATCGGATATTTCATCCCCTTTCTGTAGAGCGAAGGATATATTTAATTTAAATCCAGACGATTAATTCCCGTTAATTAGTGTGGATGCTTTTATTTTGTGCATTCAATCAAAATAGTGCTCGATAAAACTCGTTATCGTCGTGTAGAAAGAGGATGCTAATAAATATAAAGTGGTAGAGGAGGATGGGATATGTACGGATTTATCGCGCGACAACCCATTTTTAACCCTGAAATGAATACCGTAGCCTATGAGCTGCTTTTCAGAGACGGGATGACAAATCGTTTTCCGGATGTGTCGGCAGAATATGCCACGTCCAGGATGATATCCGATCAGTTCTTATGTGTGCCGTCCCAGCGCATTGCCGGGGCACATACGTCGTTTATTAATTTCCCTTCAAGGATGGTTATTGACCGCAGTGGAGAAGCGCTTGATAAAGAGAGCGTGGTGATTGAAATCCTTGAAGATGCTGTGCCGGGGGCCGAACTGCTGCAGGCCGTCAGGGAGATGAATGCGCACGGCTATCAGTTTGCGCTTGATGATTTCACCCTTGCGCCAGAATGGGATGTTTTTTTACCCTATATTTCAATCCTGAAATTCGACGTCAGAAATTATACCTTAGCGCAAATTAAAGAGTATCTGAAAGTACGTAAACATCTGACCGGTCATATTAAATATCTTGCTGAAAAAATTGAGACTAAAGAGGAATTCAACCAATACAGAGACGAGGGATTTTCCCTTTTTCAGGGCTATTTTTTCTGCCGTCCGGAGGTCATTAAATATAAACGGCTGTCGCAAAATCAGCTGGCGATTTTTCGGCTGCAAATGGAGGTCGGACGCAATAAACCTGATTTTCGAATTATCGAGTCGTTGATAAAAACCGATCTCACGCTCTCTTATAAAATCATGCGCTATATGAAGCATACGGCGTTTAAACATGTCGGCGCCTGTAATTTCAGTAAGTTAACCCTGAGCGAGGTGCTCAGGTATCTTGGCGAAAACCAGCTCCGACGGTTTGTTGCCGTCGTGGTCCTCGCCAGTGCGGGCAATGACACCGTCAGCGAGCTTTACCCGCTGAGCATGATGCGCGGCAAATTTTGCGAACTGCTGGCTGAGACGATGAACGAACCTACTCTGGCTGAAAATGCGTTCATGTGCGGCCTGTTTTCTCTGCTCGATACCCTCCTGGAGCTTCCGATGGCAGAGCTGATGAAGCAAATTGCGGTACCGCAGAGCGTGAACAACGCGCTGTGCCACCAGGAGGGACGGTTAGCCGACATGATTAACCTCTGCCGTTACTATGAACAGCAGCGGTGGGACGAGGCGACCCGGGTTCGTCAGGCGCTGGGCCTGTCAGATGAAGAGGTGGTTGAGGCGATGCGAAAGGCGACGCTCTGGGCTGGAGAGAATACGGTCAGTTAATCCTTCCTCACGCCGCGCAGGCGGCGTGAGGAAGAGCGCGATACCGGTTAGCGGCCCGCTTTTAACTTCTGGTAATACTCTTCATAGAGGCGGCTGGCGTCGCCGACATCGTTCTGCCACTCACCTTTGCTGATGATTTCCGCATCCGGGTAGAGCGACTTATCGTTAGCCACTTCAGGCTTCAGCAGCTTGCGTGCGGCCAGGTTTGGCGTCGGGTAGCCAATCGTCTCGGCAACCTGTTTCGCCACATCCGGGCGCAGCAGGAAGTTAATCAGCTTCAGCGCCCCATCCACATTTTTCGCGTTAGCCGGAATGGAGAGGCTGTCCATCCAGAAGATCCCGCCTTCTTTTGGCCAGACTACCTCAAGCGGCGTACCGGCCTGGCGGGCCACATACGCGGAGCCGTTCCACACCATCCCCAGGTTTACTTCGCCTTCCATATACGGGTTTGCAGGGTTATCAGAGTTGAATGCCGCCACGTTAGGCATCAGCTTTTTCAGCTCGGCATATGCCGCTTCAATCTCTTTAGGATCCGTCGTGTTGCCAGAGTAGCCAAGCTTGCGCAGCGCCACCTGGAAGACTTCGCGCGCGTCGTCGGTCAACAGCAGGCTGCCTTTGTATTGCGGTTTCCACAGATCGGCCCAGCTTGTCACCGATTTCGGATCGACGGCCTCGCTGTTAACGCCAATCGCGGTTGCCCCCCAGATATACGGAATGGAGTAGTCGTTATTTGGGTCAAACGGCTTGTTGAGCATCTCAGGATCGAGGTTTGAAAAATGGGTTAGCTTCGTTTTGTCGATCTTCTGGATCATGCCCTCTTTGCGCATTTTGTCGACAAAATAGGTGGACGGAACCACCAGATCGTACGCGCCATCTTTGTAGGTTTTGAGCTTGGCGTACATGGTTTCATTCGACTCGTAGGTCGAGTAGATCACCTTGATGCCCGTCTCCTTGGTGAACTGCTCCAGCAGGCCCGGCGGCACGTACTCGGTCCAGTTGTAGAAGTAGAGCGTTTTGCTGTCATCAGCGTGTGCGGCACCCATACCAAGCACCAGCGCCGCAGCGGCGAGCATTTTTTTCATTTCATTGTCCCCTGAGATTTTGTTTTATCACGAGCAATAACCTGGCTGGCGATCACCAGAACCAGCGAAAACACCAGCAGAATGGTCGCCAGCGCGTTCACCTCAGGTGAAACGCCGACTTTCACCATCGAATAAATTTTCAACGGCAGAATTTCATAGCTCGGCCCGGTCACGAAGGAGGAGACCACCACGTCATCCATCGACAGGGTAAAGCTCAGCAGCCATCCGGCCGCCACGGCGGGCATCGCCAGCGGCAGGATGATTTTGCGCAGGATGGTCATTTCGCTGGCACCCAGATCTTTCGCCGCCTCCAGCATGCGCACGTCGAACCCTTTCAGGCGCGCAAAGACGGTCACCACCACAAACGGCAGGCAGAAGGTGATATGGGAAAACAGCAGCGACCAGAAGCCAAGCTGTACGCCCAGCAGCATAAACAGCACCAGCAGCGAAATCGCCATCACGATATCCGGCGACATCATCACCACAAACAGCATGCCGCTGACGAACGGCTTACCGCGAAAGCGATAGCGGTAGAGCGCCACGGCGGTCAGGGATCCAATCAGCGTGGCGAAGGTGGCGGAGAAGATCGCCATCGTCAGCGAGTGCTGCGCGGCCTGCAGCAGGCTGTCGTTGTTCATCAGCAGGCTGTACCAGTCGGTGGTAAAGCCCTGCCAGTTAATCCCAAAGCGCGAGCTGTTAAACGAGTTCACGATCAAAATAATGATCGGGATATACAGGTAAGCGTAAATGGCGGTCATAAAACCGCCGCGAAGCAGTCGACCGATCATTCGAGTTCCACCTTCTTGTTCAGCAGCCGTGAGGCGCGCCAGTAAACCAGCAGCATCAGACCCATCACCACCGTCAACGTAATGCTGGTGGCGGAGCCGAACGGCCAGTCGCGAATGTTGAGGAACTGGCTCTTGATCACATTCCCAATCAGCAGGTTTTTCGCGCCACCCATCAGGTCCGAAACGTAGAACAGACCCATGGCCGGAAGCATGACCAGCAGACAGCCCGCGATAATGCCGGGCATGGTCAGCGGAATGATAATGCGGATAAAGGTCTGAAACTTGCTGGCACCCAGATCTTTTGCCGCCTCCAGCAGCGGTTTATCCAGCTTCTCAATGCTGGAGTAGAGCGGCATCACCATAAACGGCAGCAGGATATAGACCAGACCCACAATCACCGCGCTCGGGGTAAACATGATGCGGATCGGCGTATCAATCACCCCCAGCCACAGCAGAAATTCATTGAGGTAGCCTTTGGTGCTGAGGAAGATTTTCAGCCCGTAGATGCGAATCAGCGAGTTGGTCCAGAACGGCACAATCAGCAGAAACAACAGCAGCGGACGCACCTTTTGCGGCAGACCCGCGAGGAACCATGCGAACGGATAACCCAGCACCAGGCAGGCAATGGTGGCAATCAGCGCCATATTGAGCGAATGCAGCAGCACGTCAAAATAGAGCGGATCGAGCAGGCGCGCGTAGTTGTCCAGCGTAAAAACCAGCGAAACGAAGTTTGCGTCGTCACGGGTCAGGAAGCTGGTGGCGATGATCATCAGGTTGGGTAAAAAGACAAACAACACAAGCCAACCGACGATCGTGGCAATCACCACATTCTGGAACTTACTTGTGTTCTTCATCAGCCAGTACAACCTCCCAGCTTTCTACCCAGTTGATAACCATTTTCTGGTCGAGAGAGTGGTCGAAGTCCGGGTCGTCCTCGTTAAAGAACTCGCTGACCATCACCATTTTGCCGTTCTCCAGCTCGACGACAGACTCCAGCGTCATCCCTTTGTAGTTGCGCTCGCGGATATAGCCGATTAACCCTTCGGCCTCGGTATTGCCGTGAATTTCATCGACGCGCAGATCTTCCGGGCGCAGCAGAACGTTGAGCTTTTGTCCCTTTTCGACGGGGAAATTCACCGTGATGACGCACTCGCGTCCTTCGACGCACGCGCGAACGCGCTGGTCGTCCAGGCGCTCAATCACCGTGGCGTCGAAGATATTGATCTCACCAATGAAGCTGGCGACAAACAGATTTTTCGGCTCTTCGTAGATTTCACGCGGCGTGCCGTCCTGCTCGATTTTGCCGTCGCGCATCACCACGATGCGGTCGGACATGGTCAGGGCTTCTTCCTGGTCGTGGGTGACGAAGACAAAGGTAATGCCGAGCTTGCGCTGCAGGGCTTTAAGCTCGTTCTGCATCTGCTTGCGCAGCTTGTAATCCAGCGCGGAGAGGGATTCATCCAGCAGGAGCAGACGCGGCTTGTTGACCACGGCGCGGGCGATGGCCACGCGCTGCTGCTGGCCGCCGGAAAGCTGATGCGGTTTTCGCTGGGCGAACGTCTCAAGCTGTACCATGCGCAGGGCTTCGGTGACGCGCGGTTCGATTTCATTCGCCGGGGTTTTTTGCATCCGCAGGCCAAACGCCACGTTTTCAAACACGGTCATGTGCGGGAAGAGGGCATAGCTCTGAAAGACAGTGTTGACGTGGCGGTCTTCGGCGGGAACCTGGGTGATGTCCTGGTTTTCAAGATGGATATGGCCGTTATCGACGCTCTCCAGCCCGGCGATAAGGCGCAGTACGGTGGTTTTGCCGCAGCCGGAGGGGCCAAGCAGCGTCAGAAACTCACCGTCATTGATGGTGAGAGTGAGGTCGGAAATGACGTCTTTGCCATCAAAACTTTTACGAATTCGTTCCAGTTGCACCAGCGGTGAACGTGAACGGGATTGTGTATTCAATTTTTGCGCTGTCCCATATAGACGCCTCAGGCGGCAGACTGAAGCGGGGTTTGTGTGTAACCACCTTGGTGACTCGTAATGAGGGCGGACATTCTACGGCAATCCCCCGCAATCGCCAATCCTTGTCACTGATTCATAAGCTACATTTACTAACGCACAACGATATAAACGGAAAATATTCTCGTTTGCGGGATAAAAGTGACCTGACGCAATATTTGCGTTTTGATGCTTATTGATAATGTTGTCACAAAAAGTGAGGGTGACTGCATGGATAAATTACTTGAGCGTTTTTTACAGTACGTTTCGCTGGATACCCAATCTAAGCCGGGTGTTCGCCAGGTGCCGAGCACCGAAGGCCAGTGGAAGCTATTAAACCTGCTTAAAGAGCAGCTTGACGCCATGGGGCTGGTCAACGTCACGTTAAGCGAGAAAGGCACTGTGATGGGAACGCTGCCGGCGAATGTCGACGGGGATATCCCGGCGATTGGCTTTATCTCCCATGTCGACACCTCTCCGGATTTTAGCGGTAAACATGTGAACCCGCAGATTGTTGAAAACTACCGCGGCGGCGACATTGCGCTGGGCATTGGCGACGAAGTGCTCTCGCCCGTGATGTTCCCGGTGCTGCACCAGCTGCTCGGTCAGACGCTGATCACCACCGATGGTAAAACGCTGCTGGGGGCGGATGACAAAGCGGGCATCGCGGAGATCATGACGGCGCTGGCGGTGCTGAAGGGCAACGATATTCCGCACGGTGATATCCGCGTGGCCTTTACGCCGGATGAAGAGGTCGGCAAGGGCGCGAAGCACTTCGACGTGGACGCCTTTAACGCCCAGTGGGCCTACACCGTCGACGGTGGCGGCGTCGGTGAGCTGGAGTATGAAAACTTCAATGCCGCGTCAGTCACGATCAAAATTGTCGGCAACAACGTCCACCCAGGCTCTGCCAAAGGCGTCATGGTCAACGCGCTGTCGCTGGCGTCGCGTATTCATGCAGAAGTCCCGGCGGAAGAGAGCCCCGAACAGACCGAAGGGTATGAAGGTTTCTATCACCTGACCAGCATCAAAGGCACCGTGGACAGCGCGCAGATGCACTACATCATCCGCGATTTTGACCGTAAAGCCTTTGAGGCGCGCAAGCGTAAGATGATGGAGATCGCCAAGAAGGTGGGCAAGGGCCTGCATCCTGACTGCTATATCGAGCTCATCATCGAAGACAGCTATTACAATATGCGCGAGAAGGTGATGGCGCATCCGCATATTCTCGATATCGCCCAGCAGGCGATGCGCGACTGCGATATTGAACCGATATTAAAACCGATTCGCGGCGGTACCGACGGTTCTCAGCTGTCGTTTATGGGACTACCGTGCCCGAACCTGTTTACCGGTGGCTATAACTACCACGGTAAACATGAGTTTGTGACGCTGGAAGGGATGGAAAAGGCAGTGAAGGTGATAGTGCGGATAGCTGAGTTGACCGCTAAACGCTAAAAAATGCCCGGTGGCGCTGCGCTTACCGGGCCTACGATCCGAATGTAGGCCGGGTAAGGCAAAGCCGCCACCCGGCAATGAGGCAAGGAGTGCCCATGTCAAACTACCGTCGCCATTACGTCCCCGGTGGCACCTGGTTTTTCACCGTTAACCTGCAAAACCGTCAGAGCGATTTGCTTACCCGCCATATCGATAACCTCCGTTCCGCCACCTCAACGGTTAAGCGTGCGAAGCCCTTCACCATCAACGCGTGGGTTATTTTGCCTGAACATATGCACTGTATCTGGACCCTACCGGACGGGGACAGTGATTTTTCCGCCCGCTGGCGGGATATCAAAAAGACATTCAGCCGCAGCATCGACATGCGCTATATCTGGCAGCCACGATTCTGGGAGCACACCATCCGCAACGAAGAGGACTACCGGCGGCATGTGGATTACATTTATATCAATCCGCTGAAGCATGGCTATGTGGGTAAAGTCAGCGACTGGCCGTATTCAACGTTTCATCGGGACGTGGCTGAAGGGTTGTATCCGGTGGATTGGGCAGGAGAGATTGAGGATTTTGCCGCGGGGGAGCGGCGATAAAAACGCCCGGTGGCGCTACGCTTACCGGGCCTACGATCCGAATGTAGGCCGGGTAAGGCGAAGCCGCCACCCGGCAAATATCACGACTCAGTCCTCAAAGAACCAGTACCCGCTGTTGACCAGCGCGGCCAGCATCGCGAGGAAGGACGGGTCTTCCAGCGCATCGCCAAAGGTATCTGCAGTCAGCACCAGATGGCTGGCTATGGCTTCCAGCGCCGGTCGGTGCGGAGAGTCCAGCTTCTCGCCGTTGACGAACACGTCCTCACCAATGCGCAGCACGCGCAACCCGCCCAGGCGCGTCAGCTTGTCGCCTTGCTGAAGCGCATCGTAAATCTCGTCCGCCTGATAAGGCGGCTCCGGTGGTGCAACGTCCAGCTCGTGGCGGGACTGGCTAATAAACTCGCCAAACCACTGACGGAAATGTTCCGGCTCGTTGATCAGATCCAGCATCATGCCGCGCAGCTTATCCAGCTCCGCAGGCAGGATGTCTGCCGGGTGCTCACGCGCAGGCACGTCGGGATCGCTGTAACGATAGCTGCCCAGCTCGCGCTGCAGAACATAGTCGGCAAATCCGCTGATCATCTCGCGGCCGCTTGGCGCGCGGAACCCGACGGAGTAGTTGAGGGAGTTCTCCAGGGAGTAGCCTTCATGAGGGAATCCCGGCGGGATGTAGAGAATATCACCCGGCTCCAGCTCTTCGTCGATAATCCCTTCAAAGGGATCAACCTGAAGCAGGTCCGGATGCGGGCAGTGCTGCTTCATCGGCACTTTTTCGCCCACGCGCCAGCGGCGGCGGCCCGTACCCTGAATGATGAACACATCGTACTGGTCCAGATGCGGGCCTACGCCGCCGCCCGGCACGGAGAAGGAGATCATCAGATCGTCCATGCGCCAGTCGGGCAGGGCGCGGAACGGACGCATTAAGGCGGCCGTCGGCTCATGCCAGTGGTTGACAGCCTGTACCAGCAGCGACCAGTTGTTTTCACCGAGGTGATCGTAGCTTTCGAAAGGACCGTGGCTAACCTGCCATTTCCCGTCCTGGTGGCTGACCAGGCGGCTGTCGACTTCGTTTTCCATGGCCAGACCGGCCAGCTCGTCAGGCGAGATAGGGTCGACAAAATTGCTGAACCCGCGTTTCAGAACGACCGGGCGTTTTTGCCAGTAACGTTCAATAAACTCGGGCCAGTTAAGCGTTAAGTGATAATCCATATTTTTTTATTCCGCAGGCTCTTACTGACTCGGATTATAACGGAAGCTCAGCCCCCCGGCTGCGAGATCCTCGCATTTTTCACATAACGGGTTAACTATCGTTCGATGTGGGCTGCTGGCGACCAAAAATGACCTCCATTCGCGCGCCGCCCAGCAAACTTTCGCTGGTTTCGATTTTCCCGTCGTACTGGTCGACAATCTCCCGGGCGACGGCTAATCCAACGCCCTGGCCAGGACGTAGCGTATCGGCGCGTTGACCGCGATCGAACACCACATCACGTTTATTGCGCGGGATCCCCGGGCCATCATCCTCCACGATGATATGCAGTTCGTTATCCGTCTGGCGCGCCGACACTTCCACGAACTCCAGACAGTATTTGCAGGCGTTATCCAGCAGGTTGCCCATCACTTCCATGAAGTCATTTTTTTCACCCACAAAGCTTATCTCTGGCGAGATATCGAGGCTGATATTCACCCCTTTACGCTGATACACCTTGTTGAGGGCGGACGTGAGGTTATCCAGAAGCGGGGCGACCGGATGCAGCTCGCGGCTCAGCAGGGCGCTGCCGGAACGCATGCTGGCGCGGTGGAGGTAATAGCCAATTTGCTGAGAAATACGGCTGATCTGCTCCAGCATCACCGGCTCGGCATCGTCGACGCTCAGCTTCGAACTGCGCATGGAACGCAGGGTGCTTTGCATCACCGCGAGCGGGGTTTTCAGGCTGTGGGTCAGATCGGTAAGCGTCGTACGGTATTTATCATAGCGTTCGCGTTCACTTTTCAGCAGGCGGTTGAGGTTACGCACCAGGCTGGTGAGCTCGCGGGTGGTTTCCGGATTAAGCTTTTCGCGATGATGTTCTTCCAGCTCGCGAACCTCTTTCGCCAGTGATTCAATGGGGCGCAGGCTCCACCACGCCGCTATCCACAGCAGCGGGATCACCAGCAGCAGATTTGCCGCCAGAACGTAGATGAACCAGCTCCAGACCATATAAGAACGCTTCAGCTCGACCGGAATGGTGTCGATCACCACGATGGTCAGCTGCGGCATGTTTAGCGTCGCCGGATAAAGGTTAATCGCAACGGAGTGCGTCATCTCCGTTTCGGCGTCGTCGGCGCGGATCTCGTTCAGCTTTTGCTGCAGGGAACGATCTTCACGGATCAGCGAGCTGGTGGTGTTGAGATCGGCTTCAATTTCGTGAAACCCGTTGGTTTTAAGCCACTCCGGACGAATGCTTTTGACCAGCCACGGAATATCGCGCTGCGCCCACAGCAGCTTCCCCTTTTCGTTGTAAATCAGGGCCAGGGTGGGGCTTTGCTGATTAAGATTTTCCGGCATTTCGACGGTGATTCGGTTATCTTCCCATTTCGCCAGGGTATAAAACAGATTGCTTTCGCCGCGTAAGAGACGAAAGGTCGTTTTATCGAAGCTGACGCTGTACCCCACCAGGGCGACCATGCCGTAGGAGAGCGACAGCACCAGCACCACCGCAGCCGTTGCCAGTAAAAAACGAACCCGCAGTGAGAGGGGCAGAAGATGACGCAAAATCCGTCTCATTTAGCGTAATTCAAACAGGTAGCCCTGACCGCGGACGGTGGTAATCACATCCTGCGGGTACTGGGCCTGAATTTTCTTACGCAGTCGTCCCATCAGCACGTCAATGGTATGGCTCTCGCGCAGTTCAGCGTCAGGGTAGAGCTGAAGCATTAAAGAATCTTTACTCACCACCTTGCCGCTGTTGCGGATCAGCGTTTCCATAATCGTATATTCGAATGCGGTCAGCTTGATGACTTCATCGTTAATTGAGAGCTCGCGGCGGGAGAGATCGACCTGGAAAGGCGGGATGGAAATAACCTGCGACGCCAGCCCGCTGTTGCGACGGAGCAGCGCCTGCATGCGGGCCGCCACCTCTTCAATATGGAACGGCTTAGTGACGTAATCATCTGCCCCCGCGCTGAGCACTTCAACCTTATCCTGCCAGCCTTCACGAGCGGTCAGCACCAGAACCGGCAGGGAAACATCGTGGCTGCGCCAGCGACGAATCAACGACAGGCCGTCTTCGTCAGGCAACCCTAAATCGACAATGGCGATATCCGGCAGGTGTTCATTGAGATAATAATCGGCTTCTTTTGCATCTTCAGCATCGTCCACCTGATGTCCCATCTCCTGAAGCTGAACCTTCAGGTGATGGCGTAGCAATGCGTTATCCTCAACAACCAGTACGCGCATCATCTTTTCTCCCAGAATAAATAGTATGAATAGTTTAACGCTGATTATGTTGCTGTGGGGATAAACATTGAGTAAACCGGGGAAAAGCAACCCCCTTTCCGGGCGGAAAGGGGGGAGAGGAGATTACTTCAGCTCGTCAACCATGGTGATGGCGCGGCCAATGTAGTTCGCCGGAGTCATCGCCTTCAGGCGGGTTTTCTCTTCTTCCGGCAGCGCCAGGCCGTCGATAAACTGCTTCATACCTTCGGCATCAACGCGTTTGCCGCGGGTCAGCTCTTTCAGCTTCTCGTACGGTTTTTCGATGCCGTAACGACGCATCACGGTCTGAATCGGCTCCGCCAGCACTTCCCAGTTGTGATCCAGTTCGTCCAGCAGACGATCGCGGTTCACTTCCAGCTTGCTCACGCCTTTCAGCGTGGACTGATACGCGATCAGCGCGTAGCCGATGCCCACGCCCAGGTTACGCAGTACGGTGGAGTCGGTCAGGTCGCGCTGCCAGCGGGATACCGGCAGTTTGCTCGCCATATGCTGCAGCACGGCGTTCGCCAGACCCAGGTTACCTTCGGAGTTTTCGAAGTCGATCGGGTTCACTTTGTGCGGCATGGTGGAAGAGCCGATTTCACCGGCGATGGTTTTCTGCTTGAAGTGGTTCAGGGCGATGTAGCCCCACACGTCACGATCGAAGTCGATCAGGATGGTGTTAAAGCGCGCGATGCAGTCAAACAGCTCCGCAATATAGTCGTGCGGCTCAATCTGGGTGGTGTACGGGTTCCACTGAATGCCCAGCGAGGTCACGAACTCTTCGCTGAACTGGTGCCAGTCCACTTCCGGATACGCGGCGATGTGGGCGTTATAGTTACCGACCGCGCCGTTGATTTTGCCCAGAATTTCAACCTGTTCCAGCTGACGGTACTGGCGCTCCATACGGTACGCGACGTTCGCCATCTCTTTACCCATCGTGGATGGGGTGGCTGGCTGTCCGTGGGTACGGGAGAGCAGCGGAATGTCGCGGTATTCCACGGACAGCGCTTTCACCGCGTCGATGATTTTACGCCAGTAAGGCAGCACCACCTCTTTGCGCGCGGTGGAGAGCATCAGCGCATGAGAGAGGTTGTTGATGTCTTCAGACGTACAGGCGAAGTGAATGAACTCAGACACGGCGTGCAGCGCAGGAACGCTTTCCACTTTCTCCTTCAGGAAGTACTCAACCGCCTTCACGTCGT
The DNA here is from genome assembly GCF_001729805.1 of Enterobacter roggenkampii. NCBI lineage: Bacteria > Pseudomonadati > Pseudomonadota > Gammaproteobacteria > Enterobacterales > Enterobacteriaceae > Enterobacter > Enterobacter roggenkampii. The sequence continues at coordinate 1,787,316 of NZ_CP017184.1, forward strand.
GGTTGGTGGTGCGCTCAATGGTTTTAATGCGCGCGGCGTCTTGTTCGCTAAACTCGGCAACGATTTTATCAAGGTAATCGTTTGCCTTTTCGTCAAAAGCAGGAACTTCCTTGATTGCTGCCTGGGCGGCCAGCTTTTGCAGCCAGCGTACTTCAACCTGAACACGGAACTTCAGCAAACCATATTCGCTGAAGATCCCGCGCAGCGCGCTGACTTTATCGCCGTAGCGTCCATCGACAGGGGATACGGCGGTCAGTGAGGATAATTCCATAATTCGCAACTCCGGGAGGTTAACAATGAGCAAGAATTTGTTTTGCCTGAGTGGTCAGGCGATTACGAGAAAACATTAACTGCAGGCGGCCACCGCCAACCTGGTGCCACAGTACGGCGGCACGGATCCCTGCCAGCAGGGAGGCGCGTACTTTTGCCTGTACCTGCGGGCTTTGCAGCACGGCAGGGGAGCCGGTGACCTGAATCCGTGGGCCCAGCGGGCTGATGACGTCAACATAAATGCCGGCCATGGCGCTCAGCAGCGTGTCGGACTGCAGGTCAAAATGGTCAAGCTGACGCTGTAGCCCGGCAATGCGATCGCCCAGGGTATTAAGCGCGCCTTTTGCTGCGCTCAGCTTACGCTCCAGCACCATCAGGCTCAACGTGTAGCGGGTCAGCTCTGCGTTTAACCCCTGACGGCTGCTGGCGTTAAGCACGCCAAGCAGGGTTTCAAGACCGAGACGAAGATTGGTTTCACTGCCACCGAACACGCCCAGGGTCGAACCGGGGTTGAGGTCGATAACGCTATTGAGTGAAACGTGCAGGGCATCAGCGTCGCAATGACCCTGATGCGCCAGCTGTTGCACCAGACGGGCTGACTGGCAAATTCCCGCCAGCGCCAGGGTGATGTCATAATAGTTCTTCGCCACACGGTCTCCTTTATGTGTGCAAACGCTGTTAAACAGCGGGCAGCGGCAGGCGCTGTTCAATGATCCCGCCGCCCAGGCAGATTTCGCCGCTGTAGAAGACAGCGGACTGACCCGGGGTGACGGCGGCGACCGGCTCGTCGAAGCGCACGTCAATACGGTCGTCATCAAGCGCGGTAACGGTGCAAGGAATATCGGTCTGACGGTAGCGTGTTTTCACCGTGCAGCGCAGCGTGCCCTTCAGCGGCTCACGATCGACCCAGTGCAGCTGCTGCGCGATCAGGCCAACGGACATCAGACGCGGATGGTCATGGCCCTGAGCAACAACCAGAACATTGTTTTCGACGTCTTTGTCGACCACGTACCACGGATCTTCGCTACCTTCTTTCGTCCCGCCGATACCCAGGCCTTTACGCTGGCCTAAGGTGTGGTACATCAGCCCCTGATGCTGGCCGATCTCTTCCCCGTCGACGGTGACAATTTTACCCGGCTGTGCGGGCAGGTAACGTCCGAGGAAATCGCGGAATTTGCGCTCGCCGATGAAGCAGATACCCGTAGAGTCTTTTTTCTTCGCAGTGATCAGGTCCAGCTCTTCGGCGATTTTACGCACCTGAGGCTTTTCCAGCTCGCCAACCGGGAACAGGCTCTGGGCGATTTGCTCGTGGCTCAGCGTATAGAGGAAGTAGCTTTGATCTTTGTTGCCGTCCAGACCGCGCAGCAGCTGGCTTTTGCCATTCACGTCAGCGCGACGCACGTAGTGACCGGTCGCAATGTAGTCTGCGCCCAGATCTTCCGCGGCGAATTCCAGGAAGGCCTTAAATTTGATCTCTTTGTTGCACAGAATATCCGGGTTCGGCGTACGGCCCGCTTTGTACTCTTCGAGGAAGAGTTCAAAAACGTTGTCCCAGTATTCTGCGGCAAAGTTAACGGTGTGCAGTTCAATGCCGAGCTTATCGCACACGGCCTGCGCATCAGCGAGATCCGCTGCGGCAGTGCAGTATTCCTCGCCGTCATCTTCCTCCCAGTTCTTCATGAACAGGCCCTCCACCTTATAGCCCTGTTGCTGTAACAGGTAGGCGGAAACGGAGGAATCGACACCGCCGGACATGCCGACGATCACTTTTTTCTGGCTGTTATCTGACATGGAATACTCACGACATTGAACTTCAAGGCGGCGTATTCTATCACGCCCCCCCACCATTGGCACCCTCTGTAAACGGCCAGTTAAATGCGCCGATGACATCCAGCGGCAGGCGTGCGCCTGACTGCCAGCAGCGAATGCTTTCCGCAACCAGCGGCGAGCGCAGGTTTGGCGCGTTCAGGATCTCGTCGGCGGTGACCCACAGGCAGCGATCGATATCGTTATCCTGCGGTTCAGTGGCGCACGTTTCGCTAAGCTCAACGGCAAATAAAAAACGCAGGAACGGTGTGCTGTCGGGCGCAATCCACTGGTGCATACGGATGAAGTGCTGGGGTTCGGCGTGAATACCGGTCTCTTCCCACAGCTCGCGTTTTGCCGCCTGCAGGAGGGTCTCATTGGCTTCAAGGTGCCCGGCAGGCTGGTTCCACAGCGCTTTGCCGTTAATGCTCTCTTCGACAACAAGGAATTTCCCCCGGGCGTGGACCACGCAGGCTACCGTGACATGAGGTTTAAACATAGTGACTCCTTAAGAGATAACGTCCCGCCATTCACCGTTTGCCAGCGTTTCCAGGGTGTAGTTACCCATGGCATAACGAATCAGGCGCAGGGTGGGGAAGCCGACGTGTGCGGTCATGCGCCGAACCTGGCGGTTGCGGCCTTCATAAAGGGTGATTTTAAGCCAGCTTGTCGGAATGGATTTGCGTTCGCGGATAGGCGGGTTACGCGGCCACAGCCACTCCGGTTCATTCACGCGTTCAATACCTGCCGGCAGCGTGGGACCGTCGTTGAGCGTGACGCCTTTGCGCAATTTTTCCAGCGTCTCGTCATCCGGCTCGCCTTCTACCTGGACGAAGTAAATTTTGCCGGTGCGTTTCCCCGGCTGCGTGAGCTTCGCCTGCAGCGCGCCGTCGTTGGTCAAGACCAGCAGGCCTTCGCTGTCGCGGTCCAGACGCCCGGCCGCGTAGACCCCCTGAACAGGGATGTAGTCCTTAAGCGTACTGCGTCCGGCTTCATCGGTGAACTGCGGCAAAACATCGTAGGGTTTATTGAACAGAATCACCCGCTTTGGCTGGGTTTCTTGCGGTCGTCTGGCGGCTTGTCGCGAGCTGAATCGCTCAACCCGGTGTTTTGTAAAAGAAGTTTTCTTCATGGTATTTTCAGGCGTTATCAATTGCCGCATTATAGCCTAATAACGAAGACCTTTCATGGCGTCGGACAATCAGGTACTATCGAAGGGCTCATTACAATTTATTAACATAAGATCAGTAACAACCAGAAGCGCTCGAAGGAGAGGTTAATGGAAAGCAAAGTAGTTGTTCCGGCGGAAGGTAAAAAGATCACCCTGCAAAACGGCAAGATTAACGTTCCTCACAATCCGATCATTCCATTCATCGAAGGTGATGGTATCGGTGTAGACGTTACCCCGGCAATGCTGAAAGTGGTTGATGCCGCTGTTGAGAAAGCCTACAAAGGCGAGCGTAAAATTTCCTGGATGGAAATTTACACCGGTGAGAAATCGACGCAAGTTTATGGCCAGGACGTCTGGCTGCCAGCCGAAACGCTGGACCTGATCCGCGACTACCGCGTTGCTATCAAAGGCCCACTGACGACGCCAGTTGGCGGCGGTATCCGTTCCCTGAACGTGGCACTGCGTCAGGAGCTGGACCTGTACGTCTGTCTGCGTCCGGTTCGTTACTATCAGGGCACCCCAAGCCCGGTTAAGCACCCAGAACTGACCGACATGGTCATCTTCCGCGAAAACTCAGAAGACATCTACGCGGGTATCGAATGGAAAGCGGACTCTGCTGATGCAGAGAAAGTGATTAAATTCCTGCGCGAAGAGATGGGTGTGAAGAAAATTCGCTTCCCTGAGCATTGCGGTATCGGCATTAAGCCGTGCTCCGAAGAAGGGACCAAGCGTCTGGTGCGCGCGGCCATCGAATATGCGATCACCAACGACCGTGACTCTGTGACCCTGGTTCACAAAGGCAACATCATGAAGTTCACCGAAGGCGCGTTCAAAGACTGGGGCTACCAGTTGGCGAAAGAAGAGTTCGGCGGTGAGCTGATCGACGGCGGCCCATGGCAGAAGATCAAAAACCCGAACACCGGCAAAGAGATCGTCATTAAAGATGTGATCGCCGATGCGTTCCTGCAGCAGATCCTGCTGCGTCCTGCGGAATACGACGTGATTGCCTGTATGAACCTGAACGGTGACTATATCTCTGACGCCCTGGCAGCTCAGGTTGGCGGTATCGGTATCGCCCCTGGCGCGAACATCGGTGACGAGTGCGCCCTGTTCGAAGCTACCCACGGTACTGCACCAAAATACGCAGGCCAGGACAAAGTGAACCCGGGCTCTATCATCCTGTCCGCAGAGATGATGCTGCGTCATATGGAATGGTTCGAAGCCGCAGACCTGATCGTTAAAGGTATGGAAGGCGCAATCAACGCGAAAACCGTCACCTATGACTTCGAACGTCTGATGGAAGGCGCTAAGCTGCTGAAATGTTCAGAGTTTGGCGATGCGATTATCGCGAACATGTAATCCAGATTCTGGGTTAACCAAGAGCGGGGGCCTGAGGGTTCCCGTTTTTTTTGCCTCTGCCCGCGGGAGACAACCCGATGTTAGCCACTGTCCTTATCACTGTCGTTGCACTTATTCATCTCTACATTCTTGTGCTGGAAATGTTCCTGTGGAATACCAAAACAGGGCACAAGGCCTTTAATCTGCGTCCTGATTTTGCACGCGACACCCGCGTGCTGGCGGCGAATCAGGGGCTGTATAACGGGTTCCTGGCGGCGGGCCTGCTGTGGAGCCTCTGGCTCGGCGAAAACGGGATTCAGGTGGCCATCTTCTTCCTGATCTGCGTATTGATTGCCGGACTTTTTGGCGCAGCCACCGCCAGCCGTAAAATTTTGTACGTGCAGGCCATTCCCGCGCTCGCTGCGCTGCTTGCGTTACTCATCTGAAGCAATGCTTTGGTTGAGATAATGCGTCCGATATACTCATGACGTTACCTTTATTGACCAGAGACGAGACTGTTATGCACAACGATATCCCCCTGAAATATTATGATATTGCCGATGAGTACGCGACGGAGGCTTCAGAGCAAGTCGCGGAATCAGAGCGCGACGCGCTGGCACACTATTTCCAGCTGCTGCTCACCCGCTTAGCGAATAATGAGGAGATTAGCGAGGAAGCCCAGCAGGAGATGGCCACAGAAGCCGGGATCCGTGCGGGTCGCATTGATGATGTTGCGAACTTCCTCAATCAGTGGGGAAATGAATAGCCTGCCTCAAAAACCGTTATGCTGATGCTTTGCGATACAGCTCAGCATCACGCTATCGGACCACATGCATTTTTTCCGCAGAATAGGCGAAGCGGGTTTATCGACAAGCAGCGCGAAAATAACGATCAGAAAAAAGAGTACCGCTGGAAAAACTAAGGATAATTTCACGTTTTTAACCAAAATAAGAGTGTGCTTCAGGGTAATCTACCGTCTGAATATGACGACTATATGTTTTGGCGGAAAAAATGGAAACGTCCGAGTGTAAAAAAACGAGCAGGACAGGCTTCATGTTAGGGGGCGACGCCGGTGAGTCGCTTCGCCAGCTCGCTCCGGGTGAGTGCTTTTGAAAAATACCATCCCTGGATCAGCGCGTCGGGATATCTGTTCGCAATAAAGCGATACTGAGTTTCATTTTCCACGCCCTCGAAAACAACGGTTTTATTCAACTTCGCGAGGGCATCGCTGAAGATAACAAAGATGTTTTGCTTATAATCTTCGCTGATGCCATCCACCAGCGATTTGTCAATTTTGATTTCATCATATTCAAGCTGCGACAGCCGGGCCAGATTTGAATTTTGCACGCCGAAATCATCGATTGAAATTTTAACGCCAAGCGATTTTAGTTCCTGGCAGAATCCCTCAAGGATATCCGCCGCGGAAACGGCTTTCTCAGAAAGCTCGACCTTCATCAGGGAAAGGGGAAGGTTGTTGACTAAGCACTCGCGACGCAAAATGTTAATAAACTGTCCGTCTTCAATTTCTTTCCGCCCAACGTTGATTGAAACGATCAGCTGATGCTTAATTGCCAGCGGGGCAATTTCTGAGAGCGATTTACCGATAACATTGCCATAATATCTTTTATACAGCCCGATTTTCTTAATTAATGGGATAAACAGCTCCGGCGAGACGTCTCCGTGTTTTTGATCGCGCCACCGCGACAAAACTTCCACGCCCACGATTTTTTGATCGCGAATGCGAATAATGGGCTGATAATTAACGCTGAAGGTATTCGTTATCACGGCTTTGATCAGCGTACGTTCCAGCGAAAAACGGTCTTCATGGATACGGAAGACAAATAACGTTATAGCGACCCAGATAAAGTAGAGAATGATCGCGAGAAGCGTCAAGATAAACGGGGGTAACGAGGCCAGTCCCGCATCGTGATGTTTTACAATCACGCATAAATCCCACACGGCGCTGCACTGTGTAATGGTCAGGGTGAACAACGTGGAGTGCAGCCAGCTCCGCGCTCGCAGGTCGGGGGCAGCCGAAAAAAAGATCCGGCCAAAGTCCTTTGTGGTGGCACTCAGAGAATAGCTTGCGGTAACCGGGGTGAATTTATCGTAAGCATAGCGGGAAGTGAAGATAATAATATTATTATAAATGGCCGCATTGCCCGTGAAAAAGTCTTTTCTTGAAAACTGCGCGAGGAGAAAACCTCTCGGCGTTTTATGCAGTTCCGCAGGAAGTGGAACGGGCGTCGCGAGTTTACCCCAAAAAGCAGTACAGATAATTTTTCCTTTTTCAATAAAACCGATATCGCCGAAATAGAGGTTGTTAAGCTTTATTTGTCTGTAGCTATCAAGGCTGGTTTTATCACAGCCCTGCGTCGTTATGCTTTTAAGGCCCAGCGCCACGTTTTGGGACAGGTCTTCGGAATAATGTAAAAGGGTCCGGGATATTTCAAGCTGTTTGGTTTTTTGCTGACCAAGGATAACCGCATTGACCGCATAAAGAGACAGGATGACCAGAAGCGTTGAAACGATCGCAACGGCAATGCGCTTTTTCATTTTCCGGTTATCCTGTCCGCTCCCTGAATTCATAAATCTTAACACAGCCTGGGCAAGGCACAAGCCTGATAGTCACGCCGGGTGAGCAAATCCGGGCGGGTGAACTCATACGAAAGCATCAGTTTTTTAAGACAATTCTCAGCTAAGCTATTTTCATTGCGATCGGCAACGTCAGGTAAACCACGGGTTCTTCTTTCAGATCCTTCATGCTTGTTTATTCTATTAAGGAAAACATCGTGCGCAACGTGATGATCCCTATTCTCAGTGCCCTGTTTCTTTTTCTGATCGGCATACTGATTATTAACTGGCAGTTATGGCAGATGGCGAAAATGAATAACGTTCATACCGCCACGGTAAGCACCCAGAAAATAGAAAGCATTTTGTCGGAAGCCGTCAGTGCGGCCAGCACGGCGAAGCGCGTTGCGGAGCAGGGGTGTACCAGCAGCGGGCAGCTGGCGCTGGGGACAGAAGCTGCGCTAAAACCGCATCTGCGCGCCATCATGATCCAGCAGCAGGGGGAAATCATCTGTACATCCCTTCCGGGGAATGGCGTATTGATTGTTCATCCGGAGACGCTACCTGAAAAAGAATTAATGCTGCTCCCCGGTAATCGACTGGTGAACGGGATCCCGGTACTTGTCTTCCAGATGCCCATCGCAGGCGGGCGCATCATCGTCAGCGTCAGCGATGCGCATTTGCAGGACGTCATCGCGAATGCATCAAACAGCGTTGACCTGGGGTTGGTTGTCGGCGAAAGCATGTTTACGCGCAACGGTGACGTGACCGGCTGGAAAGCGGCCTCGTGGACGGGTTCACTTACGGCATCTTCGCAATTCCCCTTTAGTCTGGCCTGGCAACCGCCTGACTTTTTTAGCCTGACGCGGCTACTGCACCAGGGCTGGAGCCTGATACTGCTGATTCTCGCGCTATCCCTGGCGGTGGGCATTTTGATCCGCCGATACAAGGGAAAAAGCACCACCTTTGAAGACGATTTGCGTAAGGCCATTTTGCAGGGAGAGATCGTGCCTTACTACCAGCCGATCGTGAACGGGGACACCGGCGGGTTATACGGGGTTGAAGTCCTGGCAAGGTGGAAGCATCCAAAGTCTGGGTTTATCCCGCCGGATGTCTTTATTCCGATTGCTGAACGTAGCGGGTTGATTATTCCGCTGACCAAAGGCTTGATGGCGAAAGTGGTCACACAGCTTAAGCCGCTGTTGCCGAAGCTACCGGATGGGTTCCATATCGGGGTGAACATCAGCGCCAGACACATTGATGCCCCTTCTTTCCTTGGTGACTGTCGTCTCTTCGGCAAGGGGTTTCAGGGTAAAGCCGTGAAGCTGGTTCTCGAGGTGACCGAACGTGAACCGTTGATCGATAATCCCCATCTGGTGGAAAACCTCAACGCGCTCCATAACGCCGGTTTTGTCATTGCACTGGATGATTTTGGTACGGGGTATTCCGGGCTGTCATGTCTTAATGCGCTTGCCATAGATTATATTAAAATTGATAAAAGCTTTGTTAACCGGGTTTCTGAGGAGAAGGACTCAACGATCCTGCTGGACTGCGTTATTGACCTGGCGAAAAAACTCTCATTGCGTATCGTGGCCGAAGGTGTAGAAACGAAAGAGCAGCTGGAGTATCTCAACCGTAATGAAATTACCCTGTTGCAGGGGTATTATTTTGGTAAACCCGTCTCCTATATCGATTTTATTAAAGTCATTTTATCTAAGCCCAGGGAGGCCGTGATGCTGTAAAACGTCAGGCGCTGTAAAAAAATCAGGAATAGAGCGGGTTGCCTGGCGGTGAAACACAAAATAAAGACGAGCTTCTGTTGTATGCTTAAGTGCAATTCATTTTCCTCTTATCCTGAGCTTTGTTACAGTGACAAGAGTTGTCAGCCAGGGATATCAGGCGTGATAAGGTGGAAAAGCTCGTGCATGTGAAAAATACTTTTTACACAACAACCATTACCGTCATCATTGTCTCATTGATCATCTCGCTGGCGCTTGCCGTCCAAATTGCCACGTCCAGACAGCAGTCAATCCAGCAAATTAATACCAGCGTCGCTAATCTTAGCCACACCCTGGATGTTTATACTGAAGGGATCATGCGCCAGAGTGAAATGTTAATTACTACCGTTTCCGACATAATCGAAATTTATGGCATGACCCCGCAGCAGGCGACCAATATTCAGCACATGATCCATAATCAGGATAACCTTCTTACCCAGATTAATAATGTGGTTGTTTACGATGCTCAGGGCGATATCTTCACCGCGCTGGATGAAAGTTTCACGGGGCCACGCAAAGGCTCGGACAGAGAGTTTTTTATCTATCACCAGGAAAATAAAACTCAGCAGGTCTTTATTGGGGAGCCGGTGGTAAGCAGAACCAATGGCAAATGGGTTATCACCCTCAGTCGGCGCCTTGAAACCCAGTCCGGGGCATTTAACGGTGTCGTGGTGGTGACGCTCGGTATTGAAAATTTTCTGGCACTCTACGGGCAGATTAATATCGGCCACTCGGGCGTCATCGGCTTAACGACGCAATCAGGCGTGCTGCTGGTCCGTTATCCCTTTAAAAATACCTATATCGGCACGATTGTTTCTGATTCACCGCTCTTCAGGAAATATCTCAAAGTACAAAATACGGGGATAGCCAGCTCCATCTCACGGTTTGATAAAATCGAGCGCATTTATGCCTATGAGAAAAACCGACGCTACGGACTGGTCACCACAGTGGCCGTCAGCATTGATGAAGCTCTTGCACCCTGGCGCAAGCAGGCGATTCAGCTGGCGGTACTCATTTTCGTGTTTACGGCGATACTCATCGTGGCGTCGTACTTCCTGTATTCCGACCTGTCCCGAAAAACACGGGATAACAAAGCGCTGAAGATTATCGCTTCAGAAGATGCGTTGACCGGGCTGTACAACCGCCGCGTCTTTGATGAAAAAATCCTCTCGGAAATTGCTACGTGCGCCGCGCATGACGCGCCGATTTCGGTACTGATCGTGGACGTGGACTACTTCAAAAAATACAACGATAACTATGGTCATCCTGAAGGGGACCGGTGTCTGGCAATGCTCGGAAACAGCCTCAGGGAGAGCCTTACCCGTGATAATCAGCTTGTGGCGCGCTACGGCGGAGAGGAGTTTGCGCTGATATTGCCGGATACGGATATTCAGGAGGCACTTCGTCTGGCCCAGACGATTATTCGCAATGTGTTCTCGCTGCAAATCGCGCATGCCTTTAGCCCCTTCGGCCGGGTGACGGTAAGCGTCGGAATTTCCACCGCCCGTGCCGTCGATATTGCAGGCAGCCAGCAAAATATCATTATTGCCGCAGACCAGGCGCTCTATCAGGCGAAACGCGCGGGACGTAACCGGTACGCGTTTGTTGGGGTATGAGCAAAAAAAAAAGCCCACTCAGGAGTGGGCAAGAAATACTGGAAGCAATGTGAGCAATGTCGTACTGAATACTTGAGTGTTTCTCTCAACTATTCAGTGTTGAGAAAGATAATCTTTCTCAACAAAAGATGCAACCCCACAGTTTCTGTGGCCCGTACATTTTTTTGATGAATAATTCCCCACTCTCTCATTGTGATGCTTATCACAAATTTCCTTTCTGGAATCCTGTGCTATCCTTTTTTGTGTCGTTGATTTAATTACAAAAACCATACAGAGAGGAAAGTTATGGGAATTTTATCCTGGATTATCTTTGGGCTTATTGCGGGTATTCTGGCGAAGTGGATCATGCCGGGCAAAGATGGCGGTGGGTTTATCGTCACCGTAATACTGGGTATTGTCGGCGCGGTAGTCGGCGGCTGGATCAGTACGCTGTTCGGTTTTGGCAAGGTCGATGGCTTTAACTTCGGCAGTTTCGCCGTCGCGGTGATCGGTGCGCTGGTTGTTTTGTTTATCTACAGAAAGATCAAAAGCTAAGGTCTGAAAGCGTTGAAAAAGGCTGCCAGATGGCGGCCTTTTTACGTACTGGCGTTTACCACCAGCCAAGCTGCGTGCCGGCAAACGCCGCGATGGCAACGATCAGCATAATGACGGTTGTCTTCCGCATTTATGCCCCCGGCGCCGCGTAACCGCCGACAAAAAACCACGCTAAAAATACCACCGCCGTTATAAATATAACGACCGGGAAGAGGATCCCTATTCTCATACCATCACCTGTTTCGGTTTCTGTAACGCCGTAGAGTGTACGGGGTTAATCAATGGTGAGAAAGCGTGATTTGCTTTTTCCTTTCTTATCCTGATACATCGCGACATCCGCAGCGCGTAACGCGCTGTCAGGATCGGTTGCGGCAGGGTCCACTTCGATCACGCCGAAGCTGGCGCCCGGATAAATAATATGAACGCTGCCCAGCCAGTATTCGCCAGCGATGCAGGCGCTGAGGCGCGTTTTGAGCAGCGTAAGCTGCGCGTTATCCCCGTCCTGGTGGGGCTGGCTTAGCGACGCCACCAGAAATTCATCCCCGCCCAGACGACCGATAATATCGTCCTGCTGTTTCTCTTCCGTCAAACGCTTACCCACTTCTATCAGGAACTGGTCGCCAGCCTCGTGGCCGTAACGATCGTTAATCAGTTTGAAATCATCCAGATCGATGAACGCGATGATGGCGTTACGCTTAAGGTGCCGGGCCAGAGAAAAGAGGGTGGTCAGATCTTCAAAAATGGCGCGACGGTTGGGTAAACCGGTAAGGGCATCCGTATAGGAGTGCGCGATGAGGGCCGCATTGGCTTCGCGAAGCTGGGTGACCAGCGACTCTTTCTGAATGGACTGGGCGATCAGCCCGGCGAAGAGCTTCAGGACCTGTTCACCGCGCTCGCTCAGCGGCTTTCTGGCCGTGCTGGTGGCACAGAGCGTTCCGTAAAGTGAACCATCCGCAAGATGGACAGGAATACTCATGTAGGTGGTAATGCCAAGTGCTTTCGCTGCTTCACACTCGGGCCAACGCTCGGGCACGTCATTGCTGAATATCGTGTCACTATCCAGCGCGCGCTTGCACAGCGTCTCATCCCATGGGACGCTCAGCCCCTCCGGGATCGTCATCTGCTTGCTGTTGCGGGCGTAGAGAATGTGCTGCAGCCGCGCTTCGATATCCACCTTCGTCAGGTAGGTCGACTCCATGTCGGTGACAATCTCCAGCATCTCAAGCAGCTGGCGAACGAGGCTTTCAAGGGATTGCTCGGTGGCAAGGGTTTCTGAAACGCGAGCGAGGATAAGATCCGACATGACGTAGAATGACTCCCAGGCAGAAGACGTCTGCATCTGCATGTTATGCTGAATTTTTAGGCTTCAGGCATAGTAAAACATGAATACAGAAAATTTAATATATGCAGGGGGCGGGCAGCAGGCGAGAAAAAAAGCCCCGTTGTTGAGACCGGGGCAAAGACATCTTGATTACGGAATGATGTTCTCTGGTCATATCGAGAACATGCCACACTATAGTGCTGAAAAGTGCAGTTAAAATGGAGAAATCATGGAGAACGTGGCGATGACCCGTTACCCTTAGACTCTGATGACGTCAAAAGGATCAATGAGATGAGATTTCTGCTTCTGGCGCTGGCGCTTCCCCTGGCCGCCTGCACCGCCAAAACCACGCCACCTGATGCACCGAAACCGCCGCACGTTATCGGTATGGCGAACCCAGCTTCCGTCTACTGTCTGGAGAAAGGCGGGGAACAGGTCCCGGTCCAAAGCCCGCAGGGCGTCCGTACCGAGTGCAAATTACCGGGCGGCGAAGTGATTGATGAATGGACGCTCTATCGTCGCGACCATCCGCAACCCGCCAGGTGACAAAGTAATATTGCCTGCGATACACTTCTCTTTAAGATTATTCTTAGCCAGTTTCTGGCGTTCGTTATCGTGAGAGAAGTATGTTTCAGCTAAAACCGGGCAGCATGGCGATGATCGTTGGCGCCCGCACGGCGTCAGGCCGTCGCAATATTGGTAAATCCGTTGAGCTGTTTGGCCTTTGCCAGCCTGGCCTGCGTTTTGTTAACCCGGTCAACGGCGTGATGACGCAATTACCGGTCACCGCAGATCGCGCGCTTTGGCTGGTGACGGGTGATGTCTACGCCTTTGACAACCAGCACGGCTTTGCGTTTGTCCGCGCCGAACATCTGATGCCGCTCACCCCGGATGAAGCGCCGCAAATTCTGGATGAACTGACGATCGGCTGATCACAGATGGCGCAGCCAGTCGGCTAAGACCAGAGCGTGATTTTGCTCCGTGTTTTTGGCAGCAAAGAGCAGGGTGACGGTCTGCCTGCGCGCCAGCGTCGCCAGACGCGCGCCCTCGTCAGCCTGCTGCGCCAGCTCTTCCCGATAGGCCTGACTGAAGGCGGCGAAATCAATGGTTTCGCTGTGAAAGGCCTTTCGTAGTTCAGTTGAGGGCGCGAGCGCTTTACACCATTCGTCATACGCGAGATCCGTTTTCTTCAGCCCGCGCGGCCACAGCCTGTCCACCAGTATCCTATAGCCGTCGTCAGGGCTTGCCTGTTCGTATACCCGTTTGCACTGAATCATGATTCCACCCTCCCAATTTAAGGTATTGTGATAATTGCAAAAGATCGGTAGTCTGAGGTTCCTTATGTTATCTGATAATACTCTGGCATAAGGAACCTTTCATGGAACACCTCCCGGTTAAAACAACGCTGCGCATTGCGCTGGTTGGCGATTACAATCCCAATGTTATTGCGCATCAGGCTATCCCGCTGGCCATTGACGACGCCGCCGCAGTGCTTGACCTCACCGCCGATTACGACTGGCTGGCCACGACGGAGCTAACAAGCGCTGAAGATCTGGTGGGCTACGATGCCATCTGGCTGGTTCCTGCCAGCCCCTATAAAAACACGGCGGCCGCTTTTATTGCCGCGCGCTACGCCCGTGAGAACGGCATCCCGTTCCTGGGCACCTGCGGCGGGTTCCAGCATGCGCTGATTGAGTATGCCCGAAACGTGCTGGGCTGGGCTGATGCGGCACACGCTGAGACGGATACCGAAGGCACCATGGTGATTGCGCCGCTGACCTGCTCGCTGGTGGAAAAAACGGATGCCATTGAGCTGCGCAATAATACGCTGATCGCCAAAGCGTACGGCAAGCCCGAAATTGAAGAGGGGTATCACTGTAACTATGGCGTGTCGCCGGCGTTTGCGCAGGCGCTGGAAAGCGGTGATATGCATGTGACGGGCTGGGACGATCGGGGTGAAATCCGTGCCGCGGAGCTGGTGACGCACCCGTTCTTCGTGATCACCTTATTCCAGCATGAACGTGCCGCGCTGGAAGGACGCCCGGTCGTGCTGGTGCAGGCGATGCTGCGCGCAGCGCGCGGGTAAAAAAGGCAGACCTGGTGGTCTGCCTGAGGATTTAACGGGGCGCGATCTCCCGGTCTCGCCCGGCTAACACACCGCAGATAGCCATTATCACAGCGGCCAGCGCACAGCCCAGAAGCGGGATTTGCCAGTCTCCTGCGGTATCGTGAATTTTCCCCATCAGCGGCGGGCCGCAGGCGGCAAGCAGGTAGCCAATCGACTGTGCCATTCCGGAGAGCGCCGCCGCCTGGTGCGCAGAGCTGGCGCGCAGGCCGATGAACGTCAGGCCAAGGATCATTGTTGCCCCTGTGCCAAAGCCAAACATCAGCGTCCACATCACCGCCATTCCGGGCATAAACCATAATCCTGCCGCGCTTATCGCGCACATCAGGGCCACTAAGCCTGCGATCGCTCGCTGATCTTTCAGGCGGTGGAGGATCAGCGGAACGGCGAGTCCCGGCACGGCCGTGGCCAGCTGCAACAGACCGTGCACCGAACCGGCCTGCGCTTCGCTGTAGCCGTGGCTCAGCAATATCGCCGGCAGCCAGCCGATGATGACGTAGTAGATCAGCGAGTTAATTCCTAAAAAGAGCGTCACCTGCCAGGCGAGGGCCGAGCGCCAGAGCGCGCGGTTTTGCAGCGCGCCTGCGCCCGTTACCGTTGCGACGTGTTTCTGACGCCACTGCGGCAGCCAGAGCAGCAGCGCGACCAGCGGAAACGCCATCAGCATCAGCAGCGCGCCATGCCAGCCCGCGCTCCCCTGTGCAAGGGGAACGATCATTGCTGAGCCAAACGCCGCCGAGACGCCCATCGTCAGGGAATAGGCGCCGGTGAGCTTCGCCACCTGGCCCGGAAAATCACGCTTAATTAATCCCGGTAACAGCACGTTCCCGAGCGCAATACCGCAGCCGACGATCGCCGTTCCGATGAAAAGCAAAGCGGCGGAAGGCAGCGAGCGAACGGCAATCCCGGCGCAAATGAGCAGCAGGGCGATAAACAGGCTGCGCTCCATGCCGATACGCCGGGCAACGCCTGCGGCGAGCGGCGAGACAAGGGCGAAAGCCAGCAGGGGCAGGGTGGTCAGCAGACCGGTTTGCGCCGTGCTTAAGCCATAATCAAGACGAATGGTATCGAGCAGCGGCGCTGCGCCAGTAAAGGTGACGCGAAGCGTGGTGGCAATCATCAGGATGCCTGCAATCAACAGCGCGCCGTGTTTTCCTGAGGTGCGAATAGCAGTAGTCATTATGTTCTCATACGTTCAAGCGAGCGCACACAATACCGATTTTCTCAGCGGTTGAAATCAGGCTAAAATGACAGTTTATCGCTCATATCGGACAAACTGATGATTGGTCTGGGACTGGAAGGCTACGATCCGGATAGCCAGTACGATGCGGCCGTCGCATTTCGCATTCAGGTAGTGGCGGAGGAACAATATATTCCGCTTCATCATCACCGTAAGGGGCAGCTGATTCTGGCCCTCGGCGGCGCAATCACCTGTGAAGTGGAAAATGCCATGCTGATGGTGCCGCCCCAGTATGCCGTCTGGATCCCTGGCCAGATGCCACACAGTAACAGGGCCACGCCGGGCGCGCAGCTCTGCTTTTTGTTCATTGAGCCGGGGACTGCCAGCCTGCCCGAGCGCTGCTGTACCCTGAAAATTTCCCCCCTGGTGCGGGAGCTGATTTTATCGCTCGCGGAAAAATCACGTGAACAGCTGCAGCTCGCGGCCACCTCGCGTCTGGTGGACGTCCTGTTTGACGAGCTGCCGCTCCAGCGACAGGAGCATCTGCAGCTGCCCGTGTCGCCCCATCCCAAAATCCGGCTGATGAGCGAGAAGATGGCGGAAGAGCCCGCCGCCTGGCAGACGCTGGCGCAGTGGGCGAGCCATTTCGCCATGAGCGAACGCAATCTGGCGCGGCTGGTAGTGAAGGAGACCGGTCTGAGCTTCCGCCGCTGGCGTCACCAGCTGCAGCTGATTGTGGCGTTACAGCATTTAATAAGCGGCAAATCGGTGCAGCAGGTGGCCCAGTCACTGGGCTATGACTCGACCACCGCGTTTATCACCATGTTCAGGAAGGGACTGGGCCAGACGCCGGCGCGTTATATGGCCAGCCTGACTACGACTTCCCAATAAACAGCGAGACAAGGCCTGCCGCAATCAGCGGGCCGACCGGCACGCCGCGAAAGAGCGCCACGCCCAGCACGGTGCCCACCAGCAGGCCCGCCACCAGCGAGGGCTGGCTGCTCATCAGCGTGACGCCGCGTCCGCCCAGCCATGACACAAAAATCCCCACCGCGATCGCCACCAGCGATTTCCAGTTTACAAACGAATGCAGCAGCGTTGAGGCGGGAAGCGTGCCGCTGGCGATGGGCGCCATTACCCCGATGGTTAAGATGATGATCCCGATGGTGAGGCCTTGTTTTTCTATCCACGGGAAAAAGGTATTTAACGGAGTCACGCGCACAATAATCAGCACCAGAATCGAGATGGCAACGGTGGTGTTATGGCTGATAAAGCCGAGCGCGGCGAGTGCCAGAAGAATGAGCAGAGTAGGGTCAAACATTGGGAATCCTTGCCAGAATAATGATCCTGTTTACTGTACGCGCAAACGCGGCAGAGAACAGTGTTAAAAAGATTTTATCGTTGTCATAACCTTGTCATTTACGCGGATTAAAACGAAAGCAGATATCGCAAAAGGGTCGCCATCATGAACGATCACATGTTTGTGGAAACGCTGATTATCTCCTCATCGTTTTTCGCTATTGCCGTTATTCTTGTTGCCTCCGTGCTGTTCCTGGAACGAAAAGGCTGACAGGGCGTCAGCCGTTGCAGTTAGGCTTTATGGAAGGTGACGAGCTCAGGACGGGCGATGCGCAGGTAATCCTGGGTATCCATAATCACGGATTTCTCCAGCAGGCCGGCGTTAAACGCGATTTCGTCAAAGCGCTCGAACAGCAGCGGGTCGGCAACCAGCGCCAGGTCAGGATGGAAGCTAAAGGGCGGGATAGCGCCGAAAACGCAGGCGGTCAGGGCATCGACTTCGGCCGGGCTGGCGAGGGAGGCCCTTAGCCCGCCAAAATGGCTGGCAAGCTGGCTCAGGTCAGCCTGCAGGTCGGCGGCAAGGATCGCCAGAACATGTTTCTTTACGCCGTTTCCCTTCACCTTGCAGACCAGGGCTTTAGCGCCTTGCCGCAGGTCGGTTCCGCGAATTTCACTTACCGCTTCACATTTCCCGACCGCCTCGTGCTCCATGACGCGAAAACGCGCGCCCTGCTCGGTGAGTAAGGTAATGAGCTGCTGGTGGGTTACTGTGCCAATAACGTCGTCAGTCATAACGATTTTCCCGTTGATAATCCAGTATGCAGGGGTCTACATTAGCACGGGATGAACGGGGTCGGAAGAAAACAGCCAGCGGGTTCGCTGGCTGTGGGATTATGCGTTGCTGGTAGCAGACTGCTTGTGGAACAGCTCCCTGAACACCGGATAAATGTCATCCTGGTCACGGATATGCTGCATGGCAAAATTATCGAACATCGACTGCAGATGCTCATACTCCCGCCACAGGGTCTGGTGCGCACGACGGGTGATTTCGATATAGCTGTAGTAACGCACGACCGGCAGAATTTTCTTCGCCAGAATCTCGTGACACAGCGGCGAGTCGTCGGCCCAGTTATCGCCATCCGACGCCTGCGCGGCATAAATGTTCCACTGTGCCGGGTCGTAGCGCTCTTTGACCACTTCATCCATCAGCTTCAGCGCGCTCGAGACGATGGTGCCCCCGGTTTCCTGCGAGTAGAAGAACTCATGTTCATCCACTTCTTTTGCCTGGGTATGGTGACGGATATAGACCACCTCGACGTTCTTATAGGTTCTGCTCAGGAACAGATAGAGCAGGATATAAAAACGCTTCGCCATATCCTTCGTGGCCTGGTCCATCGAGCCGGACACGTCCATCAGACAGAACATCACCGCCTGGCTGGAGGGCTCAGGGCGTTTCTCGTAGTTCTTGTAGCGCAGGTCGAAGGTGTCGATAAACGGGACCCGTTCGATCTTCGCCCTCAGCTCTGCAATCTCTTTACGCAGGCGCTCCTCTTCCAGCAGTTGCGCCGGTTCCGTATTTTCCACCACCTTCAGGCTGCTCTCCAGCTCGCGCAGTTCGCGACGTTTGCCTGCCGTCATGGCCGTGCGTCGCGCCAGCGAGTTCTGCAACGAACGCACGACGCTGATGTTGGCGGGCACGCCGTTGGCGGTATAGCCCGCGCGGTGGGTTTTATATTCATTAAGCTGACGATGCTGATTCTTTTTCAGATTCGGCAGCGCCAGGTCTTCGAACAGCAGGTCGAGATATTCATCTTTTGAGATCTGGAAGACAAATTCGTCCTGACCTTCACCGTCCTGGCTGGCCTGTCCCTGACCGCTTCCTGAACCACCGCCGCCGCCCTGAGGGCGCTCAATTCTGTCGTTCTGAACGAAGTGGTCATTACCTGGGTGTACGCGATGGCGCAGGCCGCCTCGCCCCTGATGAAACATCGGTTCGCTGATGTCATCGGTGGGGATGGAGACAGACTCGCCGCTGTCGACGTCGGTCACCGAGCGTTTGTTGATGGCCTCGGAGATAGACTGTTTAATTTGCGCTTTATAACGACGCAAGAAGCGCTGGCGGTTCACCGTGCTCTTGTTTTTGCCGTTAAGACGCCGGTCAATAAACCAGGTCATATACCCCCCGTACTGCATTTGCCAACTTGCATTTTGTAGGCCCGGCAGGCGCTAAGCGCCGCCGGGCACTTGTTTTAAGACGATTTACGCACGCGCAGGTACCATTCGCAGAGCAGGCGGACCTGTTTGCGGGTGTAGCCTTTTTCCATCATACGGTCGACAAAATCGTCGTGTTTTTTCTGTTCATCGGTTGAGGTTTTGGCGTTAAACGAGATCACCGGCAGCAGCTCTTCGGTATTGGAGAACATTTTCTTCTCAATGACCGTGCGCAGCTTCTCGTAGCTGGTCCAGTTCGGATTGCGCCCGTTGTTATGCGCTCTGGCGCGCAGGACGAAGTTCACAATCTCGTTACGGAAGTCTTTCGGGTTGCTGATCCCGGCAGGCTTCTCGATTTTTTCCAGCTCCGCGTTCAGGGATTCACGGTCAAACAGCTGGCCGGTATCCGGGTCGCGGTACTCCTGATCCTGGATCCAGAAGTCAGCGTAGGTGACATAACGGTCAAAAATGTTCTGCCCGTATTCTGAATAGGATTCCAGGTAGGCCGTCTGGATCTCTTTGCCAATGAACTCGGCGTATTTCGGGATCAGGTAACCTTTCAGGAACTCAAGGTAGCGTTCAGCCTGCTCCTGCGGGAACTGCTCGCGCTCGATTTGCTGCTCCAGCACGTAGAACAGATGCACCGGGTTGGCCGCCACTTCCGCATGGTCGAAGTTAAAGACGCGGGAGAGGATCTTAAACGCGAAGCGCGTGGACAGACCGTTCATCCCTTCATCAACCCCGGCGTAGTCGCGATACTCCTGATACGACTTCGCTTTCGGATCGGTATCCTTCAGGCTCTCACCGTCATAGACGCGCATTTTCGAGTAGATGCTGGAGTTTTCCGGCTCTTTCAGGCGCGACAGGATGGAGAAGCGAGACAGCGTTTCCAGCGTGCCCGGCGCGCACGGCGCATGCACCAGCTCACTGTGGTTAAGCAGTTTCTCGTAAATTTTGATCTCTTCGGAGATCCGCAGGCAGTAAGGCACCTTAACGATGTACACGCGGTCAAGGAAAGCCTCATTGTTTTTGTTGTTACGGAAGGTCACCCATTCAGATTCGTTCGAGTGGGCAAGAATGATCCCGTTAAACGGCAGGGCGGAGATACCTTCCGTCCCGTTGTAGTTTCCTTCCTGAGTGGCCGTCAGCAGCGGATGCAGCACCTTGATGGGCGCTTTAAACATCTCGACGAACTCCATAATCCCCTGGTTAGCCCGGCACAGCGCGCCGGAGTAACCGTAGGCATCCGGGTCGTTTTGTGCGAAGTTTTCCAGCTTGCGGATGTCGACCTTACCGACCAGCGCCGAAATATCCTGGTTGTTCTCATCACCGGGTTCCGTTTTAGCGATGGCGATCTGTTCCAGGATCGACGGCCAGACTTTCACCACGCGGAATTTGGTGATGTCGCCACCAAACTCGTGCAGGCGTTTTGCCGCCCACGGCGACATGATGGTGCCGAGGTAGCGACGCGGGATGCCGTACTCTTTATCCAGAATCTGCGCATCTTCCTGCGGATTGAACAAGCACAGCGGGTGGTCATTCACCGGGCTGCGCTCGCCGTTGGCGCTCAGGACATAGATAGGCACGCGCTGCATCAGCGACTTCAGGCGTTCCGCCAGCGAGGATTTACCGCCGCCCACGGGGCCGAGTAAATAGAGGATCTGTTTCTTCTCTTCCAGACCCTGAGCGGCATGCTTCAGGTAGGAGACTATCTGCTCTATGGCATCTTCCATGCCATAGAACTCTTCAAACGCCGGGTATCGGGCGACCACCCGATTCGAAAAGAGACGGGAAAGCCGGGGTTCCAGGGCAGTGTCAACCATGTTTGGCTCACCAATAGCCATCAATAGCCGTTCTGCCGCATTGGCATAGGCACTGCGATCTTGCCGACAGATGGTAAGAAACTCCTGCAGTGTGAACTCTTCGTCCTTGGCAGCTTCATAGCGCTGGCGATAGTGATCGAATATATTCATGGCATGCCGTCCTTTCGTTTTTTAGCACAGGATAAGAGCCGTTCGTATGAGTAGTGGAGGCTCCCGGAAGAGAATCTCTCGCACCTCACTGCCAGAGCAGCAACCTGTGTGCCAGGTCAGACGCTAAGAACCGCAGGGTGTTCAGGAAAACTCTTCTTAAATTAAAGCGTAGATGGCATTTGCAAAACTTGCATGCCCATAAAATCTACTTTCAATGACATATCAATAACTCATCCAAAAATTTCCACTCTGGTAATAAGGCAAAAGCACATTTTTCATTCAGCGGTCATGTAAATGAAAGCCGGTTGTCATCTGATAAGTTAAAAATAATGGGTTAATCAGACTGATTAGCAGGCAAAAAATTTTGGGATGTACGGGAATGGCGGTTACACTTCACCCGCTGATTATTTGACTACAGGAAAGAATGGATTGTGACCAAACTCAAACTTCTGGCATTAGGCATCCTTGCCGCGACCGCAGTAAGCACCGCACAGGCGGAAAGTCAGTGGACGGTTGGCGCGGGTGTTGGCGTCATTAACAGCCCGTACAAACAGTATGACCGTGATGTTTATCCTGTGCCGGTTATCACCTATGAAGGCGATAACGTCTGGTTCCGTGGGCTCGGCGGCGGCTACTATCTGTGGAACGATACGGCCGATAAGCTCTCCATCATGGCGTACTACGATCCTACGCACTTCAAGCCGGGTGACAGCGACAGCCACGCGCTTCGCCAGCTCGACAAGCGTAAAAGCTCGATGATGGCCGGCCTCTCTTATGTGCATAACACCCAGTATGGCTTCCTGCGTACGGCCCTGGCAGGCGATACGCTGGATAACAGCAACGGCTTTATCTGGGATCTGGCGTGGCTGTACCGTTACACCAACGGTGGTCTGACCCTGACGCCGGGTATCGGTGTGCAGTACAACAGCGAGAACTACAATGACTACTATTATGGCGTCTCTAAAAACGAGTCCCGTCGTAGCGGTCTGAAGAGCTACAGCGCAGATGACGGCTGGGATCCGTACCTGGAGCTGACCGCGAGCTATAACTTCCTTGGCGACTGGAGCGTGTACGGTACTGGCCGTTATGAGCGTCTGAGCGATGAAGTGAAAGACAGCCCGATGGTCGATAAGTCCTGGGCAGGCATCTTCTCTGTCGGTGTGACCTACAAGTTCTGATTGCGCACTTATATTGTGCAATTGGTGCATCAAAACGGGGCGCTTGCGCCCCGTTTGCTTTAGTGTGGTGCAGCGAGATTATCGCTTAATAATGCGGATCGTCTGACCTAAACGAGATGGCTTTTCTTCACTCGCTTTTTGCGGGGTAGTCACGCAGGCCGTTTCCACGCAGACAAACGTTTTATAACCGTCGTCAGGCACGTCGGCCATGCTGACAGACAGTGCAGGACCCGGGTTCCAGCCCACCACGTTGCTGTGATGGTGATGTACTACCTCAATGCCGCGGTTCAGGGCACCGTCGTGGATCATGCTGCATGCTTCCGGATGCAGATAGACGCGGTCGGTACGGTCAGGAAAAGCCTGAACGCCGTCGCTGAGTTTGCCTTCTTTCGCGTTGTCGACTTTATCGATAAAGGTATCGCCAAGGCCACTCACCTTCACAGCGCTGATGTCACCCACGTTGAAATAGGTGTGCAGGGCGGAGGTGGTTTCGAACTCGCCGTGGGCTTCCAGTTCGATTTCACAGGTTTTACCCAGCTTAAAGCGGGCGTACAGGGTGAAATCGTGCGGCCACAGGGCGCGCGTCTCGTCATTTGCCTGCAGCTCAAAGGTCAGCACGGCGCCGCTGTCGTCTTCGTTATGCGCTTTCAGGGTCCACTGCTGGTTACGGGCAAATCCGTGAGAAGGCAAACCCGGCTGTGCGGACGGGCCGAACCACGGCCAGCAGATCGGTACGCCACCACGGATTGCAGCCCCTTTTTTGAAGGAGGTCGCATCACTGAGCCACAATCCCTCAACTTCACCTTCCGGCTTCCAGGAGAGCAGGTGGGCGCCGTTCAGCGCCACGGAGGCCTTAACGCGTGGATGGTCAACGACGATAACGTCAGCACCGTCAATCTGGCGGCGGGAGAGCACAGGGGTAAGTTGTTCGACTACCGGAAGTGCAAAAATTTTATTAATCATTAAGCAATCCTCTGTCTTATAAATAAAAAAGGCGACCGAAGTCGCCTTTTTGGATCAAACACTCATCTCAACTTATTTGGAGATGTGAGCGATCAGGTCCAGTACTTTGTTAGAGTAGCCGGTTTCGTTGTCGTACCAGGATACCAGTTTAACGAAGTTGTCGTTCAGTGCGATACCAGCTTTAGCATCGAACACGGAAGTGCACACTTCGCCGTTGAAATCGGTAGAAACAACGTCGTCTTCGGTGTAACCCAGAACGCCTTTCATTGGGCCTTCGGAAGCAGCTTTGATTGCTTTCTTAATTTCTTCATAAGAAGCAGCTTTTTCCAGACGAACGGTCAGGTCAACAACGGATACGTTAGGAGTTGGAACGCGGAACGCCATACCAGTCAGTTTGCCATTCAGTTCTGGCAGTACTTTACCTACAGCTTTAGCCGCACCGGTAGAGGATGGGATGATGTTCTGAGCCGCGCCACGGCCGCCGCGCCAGTCTTTGTGAGACGGGCCATCAACGGTTTTCTGAGTAGCGGTGGTTGCGTGAACGGTGGTCATCAGACCTTCGATGATGCCGAAGTTGTCGTTGATAACTTTAGCCAGCGGTGCCAGGCAGTTGGTGGTGCAGGATGCGTTGGAAACGATGTCCTGGCCAGCGTAAGTTTCGAAGTTTGCACCACGAACGAACATTGGGGTGTTGTCTTTGGAAGGACCCGTCAGAACAACTTTCTTCGCACCCGCAGTGATGTGTTTACGTGCAGTTTCGTCGGTCAGGAAGATACCGGTTGCTTCAGCAACAACGTCAACACCAATTTCGTTCCATTTCAGGTTAGCTGGGTCTTTCTCAGCAGTAACGCGGATGGTTTTGCCATTTACAACCAGGTGGCCGTCTTTCACTTCAACGGTGCCGTCGAAACGACCGTGAGTTGAGTCGTACTTCAGCATGTACGCCATGTATTCAGCGTCCAGGAGATCGTTGATACCAACGATTTCGATGTCAGAACGTTTCTGAGCAGCACGGAAAACAATACGGCCGATACGGCCAAAACCGTTGATACCTACTTTGATAGTCATATATTCCACCAGCTATTTGTTAGTGAATAAAAGGTTGCCTGTAAAATTACAAAAACCTTACGCAGCGTCAAGCGGAATCGTGTCAATCATTGCGACAAATCAATCCTGTGACTAACGTTTGTGCGACTGACTCGCCTCACTTTCCCTTTGAGCTTGCAACCACATGGGGGCTGCGCCCGGAATTTTAAAGTCCTCGCAGGATAAAAATGTGAATGTGATCACAATTGCCTGACCGCCTTTTCGCGACACATAAGTTTAGATCAAAAGTGCACGCAAGGGTGTTAATGTTTTGTTAGAATGCGGGGTAAAAGATGTCTGTTTCTACAGCGAGATGTAAGCATATGTCGAACCAACGTAACCCCGACGATTTGAAAAAAAACCTCACAGAAATGCAGTTTTACGTGACGCAAAACCACGGGACGGAACCGCCGTTCACCGGGCGTTTACTGCACAACAAGCGAGACGGCGTCTACCACTGCCTGGTCTGTGATGCTCCGCTGTTCAATTCCCAAACGAAATTTGATTCGGGCTGCGGCTGGCCGAGCTTTTACGAGCCGGTGAGCGATGAGGCTATCCGCTATCTGACCGACGCGTCCCACGGTATGGTGCGCACCGAAATTCGCTGCGGCAACTGCGATGCGCACCTTGGACACGTCTTCCCGGATGGCCCTCAGCCAACGGGCGAGCGTTTCTGCGTGAATTCAGCCTCAATGAGCTTCACTGACGACGAAAACGGCGACCAGATCAAGGGTTGAAAAAACGATTCAGCAAATTATTCCTTTAAAAGGGCGGGATTGTGAATATTGAAGACATGATTAGCGGTATGACGCCGGAGATTTATCAACGTCTGGTCACCGCCGTAGAGCTGGGAAAATGGCCCGATGGCGTCGCGCTGACCCCGGAGCAGAAAGAAAACAGCCTGCAGCTGGTGATGCTGTGGCAGGCGCGCAACAACACCGACGCGCAGCACATGACGATCGACACCCGTGGTCAAATGGTGATGAAGAGCAAGCGTGAGCTGAAAGAGGACTTTGGTATCACCCCGAAGCCGATTGCGACTTTCAAATAATGCTCTCATGTAGGCCGGGTAAGCGCTAGCGCCACCCGGCACGCTACACTTTAGTGCGGGATCCCGAGCGACGCCGCCAGCTGCTTCGCTAACTGGTTTTCATCATCCGCGCCGTACTCCCAGAACATCGCTCCGGCGAGACCTTTCTCTTTGATGTAGTCCGCTTTGATCGCCACGGATCGCGGGTTCTCATACGAAATCGCAAACAGCGCGTTGCCATCGGCACCCTTCACCGAAAGCCACGGCACTTTCGCCTGGTCGTCCCAGTGCTCGGTAAAGCGTTTCTGCGGATCGTTCAGCAGCTTTTTGACGATATCGTTGTACTTCACGTAGGTATCTTTGGTCAGGTCGTAGCCGAGCGACTTGAACAACCCGATCTCCTGCGGCCCGAAGTAGGGCTGAGTGGCCGGATTTTTTTGCGCATCGGGTTTCGTCCAGTCAATGCCCGGCTCCACGGC
Organism: Enterobacter roggenkampii; assembly: GCF_001729805.1. Classification (NCBI taxonomy): domain Bacteria; kingdom Pseudomonadati; phylum Pseudomonadota; class Gammaproteobacteria; order Enterobacterales; family Enterobacteriaceae; genus Enterobacter; species Enterobacter roggenkampii. The sequence goes on from NZ_CP017184.1 coordinate 1,813,245, forward strand.
GCGTTTAGGTACGCGGCCATAGAAACCAATCCCGAGATTCATCTGCTGCGGCTTCAGCCCGGCGGCCAGATAGTTGTTCACCACAAAATCGACGCTGTATTTGTCCGCGGCGGCCACCGTCGGCCAGGCGCTGGAGTCGTACAGGTTGGCATTGAAATACTGCGTGCCGTACGCCATGTCGTAGGTCATCAGGTTGATGTAATCGAGCAGGGGGGCAATGGCTTTCACATCCACCCAGCTTTTCGGACTTTCCGCATTCGCGCCTACCGCAATGGTCACCAGCTTTTTATGCCCGAACGCGTCGCGCATCTCCTTCAGCAGGGCGGTAAAGTTTTCCCTGTCGGTGGGCTGGCTTGCCACCAGGCCCCAGGCGCCGTTGACCGGATACTCCCAGTCGAGGTCGATCCCGTCCAGACCATATTTTTCAACAATCTCCTGCGCGGAGCGGATGAACACCGCGCGACTCTCTTGGGTTGCCGCTGCGCCAGAGAAACCACGCGCGCCCCAGCCGCCGACGGAGAGCAGGACCTTAAGATTTGGGTTTTGCTTACGCAGGGTGGGGATCAAGGCCAGGTCGGACGCCACTTTTGGCGATAGCCAGATTTGATGCAGCTTCGCCGGATCTTTCAGCGCGGCGTTGGTTTCGTCTTTTTCGTCGTTATAGACCAGACCAAACGAGTAGTTCAGGTGGGTGATCTGGCGAACGTCAAGTTTATTGATATCGCCACCCGGTCCGGCGGTGACGTCGCCACCCCCGTTAAAATAGCCCACGGACATCAGGGAACTGGCGGAGGCAACTGACGCGCAAAGCAAGGGTAAGGCTGCCAGCAAGGGCAAACGTTTCATACAAGTTCCTCTTTGACTTAATAAAATTAACCACGCCACGGAAAAGGCGTGGCAAAAAAACAGCCTGAAGAGAATAGCATTGCCGCTTCGCTGAGGTTGCGAGGGAGTTCACTTTATGGGAGATCGGAGGGGGTTTGCCGGGTGGCGCTGACGCTTACCCGGCCTACAAAACCAAAGAAGTAGGCCGGGTAAGGCGCAGCCGCCACCCGGCTTAAAAGGCCTAAGCCTGCGTTTCCAGCCAGTCTTCGAGCGTATACAGCGTCGCGCCTTCCGCAGCCATATCCATAAACGCCTGAGCGCTGTCCTGCGGATGAATGTTCACCCCGCGGCAGCCGTCGGTGATGACGCTGACGGTGTAGCCAAGCTGAAGCGCATCCAGCACGGTGAACTTCACGCAGTAGTCCGTTGCCAGCCCCAGCACAATCAGCTCGGTGATTTCATGGTGACGTAACCAGGCGTCCAGCGCCGTTTTCTGGCGATGCCCGTTATCAAAAAACGCGCTATAGCTGTCGATAGCCGGGTTTTCACCTTTATGGAACACCGCGTCGATGGCTTTCTGGTTCAGGAGCGGATGTAACTCCGCGCCTTCCGTTTGCTGTACGCAGTGATCCGGCCAGAAAGTTTGCGCCAGCCCGTCGAGTTCACCCCGGGTGAAGGGCTCGACATTGTGCTGGCTGGCAAAGCTGCCGTGATTTGCCGGGTGCCAGTCCTGGCTTGCGACAACTGCTTCACCACGGGCTTTGCACCAGTCAATCAGCGTGTTGGCCACGTCAACGGTGCTGTCACCTTCGGCGACGGCCAGCGCACCGCCCGCGCAGAAATCATTTTGCAAATCGACCAGGAGCAGGGCGCGTTGCTTCATGAGACCTCCTTATTCGTCAGGTGTCAGTTCGCCGCGCAGGTTTTGCATCATCGCGCTGCGAATGGACTGAATGTCCAGATCCTGACTCAGTAAATAGTGAAGTTTAGTCAGCGTTGCCTCAACGGTCATATCGAAACCGCTGATCACGCCCGCATGCGCCAGCGCGTTGCCGGTGGCATAGCCGCCCATATTCACTTTACCGGACATACACTGGGTCAGGTTTACCACCACAATTCCGCGCTCGCTGGCCTCCTGAAGCTCTTTCAGAAACTCGCCGTTTTGCGGCGCATTGCCCACGCCATAGGAGCGCAGGATAAGCGCTTTCACCGGCTGGCGCAGGAAGTTACGCACCACGTCCGCAGAGATACCCGGATAAATGGTCACCACGCCAATCGGTTGCGGAGTAATCGGATGCACAATCAGCTCGCCCGCGGTGTTCGGCGCAGGCGGCGTGCCCAGACGACGGATATGAATCCCGGCCTCCAGCAGCGGCTGCAGGTTAGGTGAGGCAAAGGCGTCAAAGCCGTCGGCGTGGGCTTTGGTGGTGCGGTTACCGCGATAAAGACGGTTGTTAAAGAACAACGACACTTCGTTAATCGGGTAATTCGCCGCCACGTACAGGGAGTTCAGCAGGTTGATCTGCCCGTCAGAGCGCAGCTCCGCCAGCGGAATTTGCGATCCGGTGACGATAACCGGCTTGCTCAGGTTCTCCAGCATGAAGGAGAGCGCCGAGGCGGTAAATGCCATGGTGTCGGTACCGTGCAGGATCACGAAACCGTCGTACTGGTCGTAATGGGCTTTAATATCATCCGCGATGTGCTGCCAGTCTTCCGGCGTCATGTCGGAGGAGTCCATCAGCGGCTCGTATTCGTGGATGGTGAAGTCAGGCATTTCCGGACGGTGGAATTCGGGCATCAGCGCAAGCTGACGCTGCAGGTGGCCGGAGACGGGGATATAGCCGTTTTCAGAGCGCTGCATACCGATGGTACCGCCAGTGTAGGCTACATAAATCGATTTCTTCTGCATGGTAGTGAGTTCTTGTTCTTCAAAAGAAAAAAATCCCCTCTTCGTAGGAAGAGGGGACGGTTTTTAACGGACGTTCGCGCAGGTCAGGCAAAACGCGTAACGACTCTGTGGATCGTTAAAGGCCGCAAGCTTATCGCTTTCTGCCTTCATCGCTTTTGCCGCCGTGGCGACCGGCGCAGGCAGATAAGCCTGCAGCGCCTCCGGCAGCATGGCGCGTACCGAGCCGGACATGCTGTCCATGACCATATCGAAGAACGACGGTTCGTCCTGGTAATACTCGATATGCCACTGCTTCAGCTTCGCCAGTTCGGCGGCTTTCTTCACCGCGTCATCGAAGTCGCCAAGGCTGTCCACCAGTCCGTTGCTCTTCGCATCCTGACCGGTCCAGACGTGGCCCTGCGCAATCTGGTCGATCTGCTCAGGCGTCTTTTTGCGCGAGTCGGCGACCAGGGTGATAAAGCGTTTATAGCCGTTCTCAATGCTGAGCTGCATCATCTCAGAGACTTCCGGCGGCAGGGATTTGGTCACCGCGACATCCGCGAGCGGAGAAGTCGCTACGCCGTCAGTATGCACGCCCAGAGAATCCAGGCTGTTTTCTACGGTGTTGATCACCCCGAAGATGCCAATCGAGCCGGTGAGCGTGCTTGGGTTCGCCACGATGTAGTTGGCTGGCGTTGAGATCCAGTACCCCCCGGAGGCGGCCATTCCGCCCATGGAGACGACGACAGGCTTACCGGCGGCGCGGGCCGCGGCCAGTTCAGCGCGGATCACTTCGGAGGCGCTGACGCTACCGCCAGGGCTGTTGACCCGCAGGACAATCGCCTTCACTTTCGGATCGAGGCGCGCATCGCGGATTTGTGACGCGGTGGTGTCGCCGCCCACGTTCCCCGGGGTCTCCTGACCGTCCATGATCGCACCGTTAGCAAAGACCACCGCGACGCTGTCCCCGTTCTCATCCGGTTTCTTCGTCGAGTAATCATACATGCTGATGGCGCTGTAATTTTTGTCCTCTTTGCTCCAGCCAAACTGTTTGCTCAGGGATTTTTCAATCTCGGCGCTGGTGCCCAGGGCATCAACCAGTTTGTTATCGAGCGCGTATTTCGCGGTATCGCCGTCAACCTTACGCAGGCCTTCCAGCACGCCCTGCGCGCCAGGGAACACCTGCTCAGGCGTAATCTGACGGTTAGCGGCAACGGTGCCGAGATAGTTCTGCCACAGCTCGCCAATCCAGCGGCTGTCCGCTTCGCGGGCGGCAGGGGACATATCGTCGCGGATAAACGGCTCCACGGCGGATTTGTACGTGCCGACGCGGAAGACGTGGGTGGTGACCTTCAGCTTATCGAGCAGCGATTTATAGTACAGGCCGTTGGTGGCAAAGCCGTGCAGATCGACCGCACCCTGCGGGGAGAGCCAGATCTTATTGGCGAAGCTCGCCAGATAATATTGCCCCTGGCTGTAGCTGTCGCCCACGGCAATGACCGGCTTGCCGCTGTCGCGGAATTCGCGCAGCGCTTTACCGATGTACTGCATAGAGGGCTGGTCGCCGCCGGCAAAATCTTTCAGATCCAGCACGATGCCGGTGATGTTGCGGTCATCTTTGGCCTGACGGATGGCATCGACGATATCGAACAGGGAGTTTTCCTGCAGGCGGTCGGACGTGGCGCCAAACAGCTGACGGCCGATCACACCCAGACGGTTGCTGGCTGACGGTTTATCAACGATGACGCCGGTGATATCGAGTAACAGGGCCCCGCGAGTCGAATGCTGCGCCTGATTTGCGTTGCTGAGGTGCATCCAGATGCCCGCGCAAACCAGAACCAGCAGGATGAAGAAGATATTCATCACCAGGTTGCGGACGAAGTTGAGCAGTCGCCACGTCCATTTAAAGAAACCGGCAATAATTCGCCAAAGGGTTCGCATGTATTCTCCCTAACCAGAAAATGACTGTTTCCGTCGCCACTGGACGGTAATGTTGGGTTATCGTAATGACCCAACCGCCACTTGTCAGCAGGAATCGCCTGCCAGGCTGTAACAAAATCTGCCGTCGTGTTAATTTTGTGAGTAAATTTCAAGAAAGGAGTTAACCAATGGACGCACTCGAACTGCTTGTTAACCGCCGTAGCGCTTCCCGTCTGGCCGAACCTGCCCCGGCAGGCGAGCAGCTGGAGAACATTCTGCGTGCCGGCATGCGTGCCCCCGATCATGGCACGCTGCAGCCGTGGCACTTCTTTGTGATTGAAGGCGAAGGTCGCGATCGTTTCAGTAAACTGCTGGAGCAGGGGGCGGTGGCCGCAGGGCAGGATGAGAAAGGAATCGATAAGGCGCGTAATGCCCCGTTCCGCGCCCCGATGATCATCGCTGTCGTGGCAAAATGCCAGGCGGATCATAAAGTCCCGGTCTGGGAACAGGAAATGTCTGCGGGCTGTGCGGTGATGGCGATGCAGATGGCCGCCGTCGCGCAAGGCTTTAACGGTATCTGGCGCACCGGTGCGCTGACCGAAAGCCCGGCGGTCCGGGACGGTTTTGGCTGCGGTGAGCATGACAAAATTGTCGGTTTCCTCTATCTCGGTACTCCGCAGCTTAAAGCCTCCAGCACCATCAGCGTGCCGGACACCACGCCTTTCGTCAGCCGTTTCTGATAGCGCGCGCTAAACTGTCTGGATTCTGAGCATCTGCCGCAGAATTCAGACAGTCATACTTACCTCTTTATGGAATGAGCGCTACCATAGCGCGATTGAGATGACAGGAGACGTCCATGAGCGAGCAAACCATTCGTTTAACGCAGTACAGCCACGGAGCCGGTTGCGGTTGTAAAATTTCCCCGAAAGTGCTGGAGACCATCCTGCACAGCGAACAGGCGAAGTTTGTCGACCCGAACCTGCTTGTCGGCAACGAAACGCGTGACGATGCAGCGGTTTATGACCTGGGTAACGGCACCAGCATTATCAGCACCACCGACTTCTTTATGCCGATTGTCGACAACCCGTTCGATTTCGGGCGTATTGCGGCCACCAACGCCATCAGCGATATCTTCGCCATGGGCGGCAAACCGATTATGGCGATCGCTATTCTGGGCTGGCCGATCAACACCATCCCGCCGGAAGTAGCCCGTGAAGTGATTGATGGCGGCCGTTTCGCCTGCCAGCAGGCGGGGATTGCGCTGGCCGGTGGTCACTCTATCGATGCGCCGGAGCCGATCTTCGGCCTGGCCGTGACCGGCGTGGTCCCGACCGAGCGCGTGAAGCGCAACAGTACCGCGCAGGCGGGCTGCAAGCTGTTCCTCACCAAGCCGTTGGGCATTGGCGTGCTGACCACCGCCGAGAAAAAATCCCTGCTCAAACCGGAGCACAAAGGGCTGGCAACGGAAGTCATGTGCCAGATGAACCTCGCGGGTGCGGCGTTCGCCAATATCGACGGCGTGAAGGCGATGACCGACGTGACCGGTTTTGGTCTGCTGGGGCACCTCTCCGAAGTGTGTCAGGGCGCGGGCGTGCAGGCGCAGGTCTGGTATCAGGACGTGCCGAAGCTGCCGGGCGTGGAAGAGTATATTGCTCAGGGCGCGGTCCCGGGCGGTACCCAGCGCAACTTCGCCAGCTATGGTCACCTGATGGGCGAAATGCCAGAAGAATGGCGCAACCTGCTGTGCGATCCGCAAACCTCCGGCGGCCTGCTGCTGGCGGTCACGCCGGAATCCGAAGCCGAGGTTCAGGCCACGGCCGCCGAGTTCGGTATTACCCTGACGGCGATCGGCGAGCTGGTGACCGCGCGCGGTGGCCGACCGATGATTGAGATCCGTTAATTCGATGCGGTTGTTTATTGCCGAAAAGCCGAGCCTGGCCCGTGCCATTGCTGATGTGCTGCCCAAGCCGCATCGCAAAGGCGACGGCTTTATCGAATGCGGTAACGGGCAGGTGGTCACCTGGTGTATCGGTCACCTGCTTGAGCAGGCGCAGCCGGATGTCTATGACAGCCGCTACGCCCGCTGGAATTTAAACGATCTGCCCATCGTGCCGGAAAAATGGCGCCTGCAGCCCCGACCTTCGGTGACCAAACAGCTCAACGTGATCAAGCGCTTCCTGCATGAAGCCGATGAAATTGTGCACGCGGGTGACCCGGACAGGGAAGGACAGCTGCTGGTGGATGAGGTGCTGGACTATCTTGAACTGGCGCCGGAAAAGCGCCAGCAGGTGCAGCGCTGCCTGATCAACGACCTCAACCCGCAGGCGGTGGAGCGTGCGATCTCGCGCCTGCGCGCCAACAGCGAATTTATTCCGCTGTGCGTCTCGGCGCTGGCCCGCGCGCGCGCGGACTGGCTGTACGGTATCAACATGACCCGCGCCTACACCATCCTCGGGCGCAACGCGGGCTATCAGGGCGTGCTCTCCGTGGGGCGCGTGCAGACGCCGGTGCTGGGGCTGGTCGTGCGTCGTGATGAAGAGATTGAGAACTTCGTCGCCAAAGATTTCTTTGAAGTGAAAGCGCATATCGTCACGCCTAAAGACGAACGCTTTACCGCCGTCTGGCAGCCGAGCGATGCCTGCGAGTCATATCAGGATGAAGAGGGGCGTTTGCTGCACCGTCCGCTGGCGGATCATGTGGTTAACCGCATTACCGGACAGCCCGCTATCGTCACCAGCTATAACGATAAACGGGAATCAGAACCCGCGCCGCTGCCGTTCTCGCTGTCGGCCCTGCAGATTGAGGCCGCGAAACGCTTTGGCCTCAGCGCGCAGAACGTGCTGGATATCTGCCAGAAGCTCTATGAAACCCACAAGCTGATCACCTATCCGCGTTCGGATAGCCGCTACCTGCCGGAAGAGCATTTTGCCGGTCGTCATTCGGTGATGAACGCCATAGGCGTGCACGCGCCGGATCTGCTGCCGCAGCCGGTGGTGAACCCGGACACCCATAACCGCTGCTGGGACGACAAAAAGGTGGACGCCCACCACGCGATTATCCCGACGGCGCGCGCCAGCAGCGTCAACCTGACGGATAACGAAGCGAAGGTCTACAACCTGATCGCTCGTCAGTACCTGATGCAGTTCTGCCCGGACGCGGTGTTCCGTAAATGCGTGATCGAACTGGAAATCGCGAAAGGGAAATTCATTGCGAAAGCCCGTTTCCTCGCAGAAGCAGGCTGGCGCACGCTGCTCGGCAACAAAGAGCGTGACGAAGAGAACGACGGCACGCCGCTGCCCGTGGTGGCCAAAGACGACGAGCTGCTGTGCGAGAAAGGGGAAGTGGTGGAACGCCAGACCCAGCCGCCGCGCCATTTTACCGATGCGACGCTGCTTTCCGCGATGACCGGCATCGCCCGGTTCGTGCAGGATAAAGATCTGAAGAAGATCCTGCGCGCCACCGACGGTCTGGGCACGGAGGCGACCCGCGCGGGGATCATCGAGCTGCTCTTTAAGCGCGGTTTTCTTGAGAAAAAGGGGCGCTATATCCATTCGACCGAGCCGGGCCGCGCGCTGATTCATTCCCTGCCGGAGCTGGCCGCCAGGCCGGACATGACCGCGCACTGGGAATCGGTGCTGACGCAGATCAGCGAGAAGCAGTGCCGCTATCAGGACTTTATGCAGCCGCTGGTGGGGACGCTTTACCAGCTGATCGATCAGGCGCGCAGCACGCCCGTGAAAACGTTCAGAGGGATGGTTGCACCCGGTGGTGGAGCGAAGAAACCGTTTAAAAAGAAAAAGAGCGCGGCCGCTTCTTAACCCGTAGGCCGGGTCAGGCGAAGCCGCCACCCGGCGAAAGACAGCTCTGCGGCCTGAAAAAAGCCCGGTGGCGGCTACGCCTTACCGGGCCTACAGGGCGAGAACGCCGCGAAAACTTAAATCACACCCTGCCCAATCATCGCATCCGCCACCTTCACGAACCCGGCGATATTCGCCCCACGCACGTAGTTGGTTTGCGATGCTTCACCGCCGTACTCCACGCAGGCGTGGTGAATATCCAGCATGATATGGTGCAGGCGCGCATCCACTTTCTCCGCCTTCCAGCCGAGACGCGCGGCGTTTTGCGCCATTTCGAGGCCGGAGGTTGCCACGCCGCCCGCGTTGGCGGCCTTGCCCGGTGCAAACAGCACGCCTGCCTCCAGGAACAGGTCCGTCGCGTCGATGGTGGTCGGCATGTTTGCCCCTTCGGCGACCGCTTTTACGCCGTTGCTAATCAACGTGCGCGCGGCTTCAGCATCCAGCTCGTTCTGCGTGGCGCACGGCAGGGCGATATCCACCGGCACGCCCCACGGCTGTTTACCTTCGAGGTAGGTCAGGCCAAACTCCCGGGCGTAATCCGCCACGCGTCCATCGCGGCTGGCTTTGATTTCACACAGGCGCGCCAGCTTCTCTGCCGTGAAGCCCGCTTCATCCACCACCGTTCCGCTGGAGTCAGAGGCGGTCACCACGCGAGCGCCAAACTGCATCGCTTTCTCAATCGCGTACTGCGCCACGTTACCGGAGCCGGAAACGGCTACGCGCATGCCTTCGAAGCCTAAGCCGTGACGCTTGAGCATGGCCTCTGTGAAGTAAACCAGGCCGTACCCGGTCGCTTCCGGGCGGATCAGGCTCCCGCCAAACGACAACCCTTTGCCGGTAAAGACGCAGGCGCTGTTGTTGGAGAGCTTTTTCATCATCCCGGCCATAAAGCCTACTTCACGTCCGCCCACGCCGATATCACCGGCAGGCACGTCGGTGTCCGGGCCGAGGTGACGGTAGAGTTCGGTCATCAGCGCCTGGCAGAAACGCATCACTTCACCTTCGCTTTTGCCTTTCGGGTCGAAATCGCTGCCACCTTTTCCGCCGCCCATGGGCAGCGTGGTCAGTGCGTTTTTAAAGGTCTGCTCGAAGCCGAGGAATTTCAGAATCGACAAATTCACGGACGGATGGAAACGCATGCCGCCCTTAAACGGGCCGATGGCGGAGTTAAACTGGACGCGCCACGCGCGGTTAACCTGCACCTGATTGCGATCGTCCACCCACGTCACGCGGAACTGGATCACGCGCTCTGGCTCGACCAGGCGTTCGAGCAACGACATCTGGCGATAGCGCGGGTTTTGTTCAAGGAAGGGCCACAGGGTGGTCATCACTTCACGCACGGCCTGGGCGAACTCGCTTTGGTGCGGGTCGCGCTGCTGAACATGGGCAAGGAAACTTTCCAGAGAGCGTGTCTGATCCATAGATATAAGAACCTCTTATAATAATGTTTGTATATGACTTATGCGTTTTGTGTTGTTTTTTTGACTATACCACCCGTACCGCTTTGTGTGGCAAGCAGAAATTCAGGACGAAAGGGAAATTAATGACAGGTGCTCCGTCATAACCAAAAGCGATGACGAGATAAATTAAAGGTTCCGCGCGGGTTTACCGTTATAGTCATTATCAAGGGAACAACAGGAAGATGTGTCTATGAACCGTTATGTACTTACCGCGTTATGTTTGATCTTTACCGCAGGCGCGCAGGCTGACCGCATTCGCCCGGACGTGGAAGTGAATGTGCCGCCAGAAGTGTTTAGCTCCAGCGGCCAGCGCGCGCAGCCGTGTAACCAGTGCTGCATCTACCAGGATCAAAACTATTCTGAAGGGGCCGTCGTGAAGGCGGAGGGCGTGCTGTTGCAGTGCCAGCGCGACGAGCGCGCCATCAGCACGAACCCGCTGGTCTGGCGTCGCGTAAAACAATAAACGCCTCCAGCAGAGGAATATCCGCGGGGGCTAAGGCGTAGCCAAACGCCTCTTCCGGCGTACACCACGCCAGCGCGCTGTGGTAGTGCGCCGTGAGCGCACCGCTAAACGCAGGAACGTGCCAGGCGTGCAGGTTGATTAAGCGCTGCGAGACCTCGCGCTGGTGGCTTGCCACGTATTGCGCAGGCCGCGCTTCAATACCCAACTCTTCACGCAGCTCGCGGATAAGCGCCTCGGGCTGGGTTTCACCCGCCTCGACTTTGCCGCCTGCAAATTCCCACATGCCAGGCTGGTCGGCATGGGCAGGGCGCTGCGCCAGTAAAATTTTGTCGTCTTTTTCGATGATGGCGGCAACGACATCGAGTGTTTTCAGCATGGTCGTCAATAATTGATAGCGAAAAAAGACATATTATCGTGCCCTTTCTCAGAGTCCAGCTATCAGGAGAATCAGGTGAAAGAGACTACCGCCTGGGTTGCCCCTATCGAATCCCTTCCCGCCAGCCTTAAACCCATTGCCGTGATGCAGAAAAAGCATTTTGGCGCCGTGCTGAATCCCACGCGCTGGTGGGGGCGCATGCCGCGTCTGTTCTGGCTGGTCGCGCTGTTCGTCGGTTTTCTGGAGCGTCGTCGCGCGCGCCTGACGCCCGTTCTTCGTTCGCTGCTCATGACGCGGGTGTCCCAGCTCTGCCACTGCGCTTTCTGTATTGATGCCAACAGCCTGCGGCTGGCCGAGCGCTGCGGAGCGCTGGAAAAGGTGCAGGCCGTGAGCGACTGGCAGGGTTCCGCCTTGTTCACGGAGCAGGAGCGCGCGGCGCTGGCCTACGCCGAGGCGGTGACCGCCACGCCGCCCCGGGCGGATGAGGCCATCAGAACGGCGCTGAAGCGCCACTTTACGGATGACGCCATCACCGAGATGACGGCGCTCATTGCCTTTCAGAATCTCTCTGCCCGCTTTAACGCCGCGCTGGATATTCCGGCGCAGGGGCTATGCGCCACCTTTAACGAGACGCCCCATGCTTGATCGCCATCTTCACCCGCGGATAAAACCGGCGCTGAATCGTCTGGTCTCCGTGCTGGACAGGCCGGGCATCACGCCCGACGGATTGACCCTGGCCGGGTTTGCCATCGGCGTGCTGGCGCTGCCGTTTCTGGCCCTCGGCTGGTATCCGGCGGCGCTGGTCGCCATCGTGCTTAACCGCCTGCTGGACGGTCTGGACGGGGCGCTGGCGCGCCGCAGAGGCCTGACCGATGCGGGGGGATTTCTCGATATCGCGCTCGACTTTCTGTTCTACGCCCTGGTGCCGTTTGGCTTTGCGCTGGCAGCACCCGTTGAGAATGCGCTGGCCGCGGCCTGGCTGCTGTTCGCGTTTATCGGGACCGGCAGCAGTTTTCTGGCGTTTGCGGCCCTGGCCGCGAAGCACGACATCGACAACCCCGGCTATGCGCACAAGTCGTTTTATTACATCGGCGGGTTAACGGAAGGGACGGAGACCATCGCGCTGTTTGTGCTGTGCTGCCTTTTTCCTGCGCACTTTACGCTCTTCGCGTGGGTATTCGGCGCGCTGTGCTGGCTGACCACCACAACGCGCATCTGGAGCGGCTACGTGACGCTGAAGTCACTTAATCCTTAGCGCGCGCTTTCAGGCCCGCGCTCACCGGTCGTCACCGGGTTCTGCGGATGACTGCTCCATTCGTACCAGCCGCCGTCATAGACGGCGATATTCTTCCAGCCCATCGCCCGGGCGTACATAAAGGTTTCAGACGCCCGCCAGCCGGTGCCGCAGTAAAACGCGACGTGCTGTTCCGGCAGAATATTCCAGCGCTTCCACTGGGCGGCGATGTCGTCAGCGCTGCGCATGGTGCCATCCGGGTTATGGAAATCCTCCATGTGGGTGGCATCGCTGCCCGCGTGACCCCAGCGGGCACCGGCAATTTCACCTTTTGGCTTGATGTAGCTGTAGCCGCTGGTTTCGCCGATGAACTCCGGCCACGAGCGTATGCTGACCAGAGAGGCATCCTGACGGTGCAGCATGCCGCGCGCCTGTTCCATATCCACCATCAGCTGCGGCTGACCGGGGATCGGCGCGCCGAAATCGGGGGCGGGCGTCACTTTACCGGGCGTACCACGCTCAACCGGCAGGCCTGCATCTGACCACACCTTCCAGCCGCCGTCGAGAATACGCACATCCTTCACGCCCGCATACAGCATAATCTGCGCCACGCGCGCGGCGGCGTAGACGTCGCGGCCATACAAAATGACGGTAGTATCGTGACGGATCCCGTGCTTCGCCAGCATCGCTCTCAGCTTGTCGTCGGAGACTTTATTCCACAGCGGTTCGCTTTCCACCTCGTTGGTGTCGATATAGCCCGCGCCGGGAATGTGGTTCAGCAGGTAAAACTTCGGTGCACCCCAGGCGGCCTCAATCACTTTCCAGTCGCCCGCCGGTGCGGCAGCCACGGGTTTACCCTGCTGGAGCCGGTGGATCCACTGCGGGTAAACCAGCTGTTCAAAGTGAGGCAGACGCTGAAGGCGCTCGGGCGTCTGCAGAGCATCGCTGAGCAGCGAAACGTGGCGGTACCCGGCTTTCTCCAGGCGGGCTTTCACCGCCTGGTTATCGTTCTCGTCGCCGTACAGGGCGATGGTCGTCGCAGGGGTAAGCTGATGCTGTTTTGCCCACAGCACAATCTGCTCGTCGCTCATGGCGCTGAGCCAGGCGGCAGCAAGGTTGAGCGCGGCGGGTTCATGCCCGGAGGGGCCGCTAAGCGTCTGCGGCCAGCCGTTATAGAAGGCGCTGGCGCGTGTGTCGACAGGCGTGCCGTGCTGTGCCTGAAGCTGAGACAGCGTGATGGCGTTGGGCATATCAGCCGCCAGCGAGGAAAAAGAGGCGAGGCCGCAGAGCAGGGCCAGCGCGGTCAGTTGAGAAACACGTTTCATCGAATAACCTGACGTCAGTAAAAGAGGGGGGCATTGTCGTCTCTCCCGAAACGGAAAATATTGCGTTAGCACATTATTGCCAGCGAGAAATCTCAATCAGCTCGCCGCCGGGTGGAATATCGTCCTCATCGTGCGTGACCAGCACCGCCGGAATATTGCGCGCGCGGACGGCGTCAAATACCCATGCCCGAAACGTGGCCCGTAACGCTTTATCGAGGCGGCTGAACGGTTCATCCAGCAGCAGCGCCTGCGGCTCCGCGAGCAGGGCCCGCAGCAGGCTGACCCGGGCACGCTCCCCGCCGGAGAGGGTGGCCGGATCGCTGGCGTAATGGCCGCTCAGCCCGGCGGAATCCAGCGCCTGCGCGACCGCCTCCCGACGCGCGCGCCCGGCGATGCGCTCGGGCAGCGCCAGCAGCAAATTTTGCCCGACGCTGAACTGGTCGAACAGCAGCGCATCCTGAAAGAGAATACCCAGCCCGCGGGACTCCACGGGAAGCGCGTCGCAGCGACGCGCGTCGAGCCACAGTTCGCCCCGCGACTGGAAATCGTCTGACAGCGCGCCGACCATCCAGGCAAAAAGGGTCGACTTTCCGCTGCCGGACGGCCCCATCAGAGTGACGATCTCCCCGCGGGGCACGCAAAAACTGACCTCGCGGAAAAGCGGTTCGATGGTGAGACTTTTTACCTTCAGCATTAACGTAACCCTTGTCGGTAGCGGCCCACGAGCCGGGATAGCAGGGCGGCAAGACCAAATACCGTGCCCGTGACCAGCAGTAATCCCAGCGCCCGGTTAGCGAGAATCGGGATGCTGCCCCCGCTGCTGAGCGCCACGGTTTCGGTGGTCAGCGTGGCGAAACGCCCCGCGCCCAGCCACAGCGTCGGCATATATTGCGCCATGCTGACGGAAAAGCCGGTGGCAAAGGCCAGTAGCGCAGGGCGCACCAGCAGCGGGCATTTCAGCAGTAAAAAGATTTTTGTCCGCCGCCAGCCGAGCGTTCTGGCGGTGAGAATAAGCCGGGGATCGATCCGGCGCCAGGCGGGTTGCAGCACCAGCAGCATCCACGGCAATACCCACAGGAGATGGCTCCAGACCACGGCGGCGTAGTGCCCGTCGATGCCCAGGTGCAACGCAATGGCATACTGGCCGGTGACGAGCGGGAGGGCCGGAAGGGCGAGCGGTAACCACACCCACAGTGCGCCGCGCTGCGGGCCCCACTCCAGCCAGAGTAACCCGACGACCAGGCCGGTCAGGCTTGAAAGCAGACCGAAGGAGAGGCTGCTCCCCACCGGGCCAACGTCATCCCGTTGCGCCAGCATCAGCAGTACCGCGGCGCACAGGACGCCGCAGGCGGGCAGAAACCCGCTCAGTGCCCGCTCAGGCAGCACGCGCTGCGACCGGGGACGCGTTCCGGTGAGGTCCGCAAGTGTGCGAACCCATGCCTTCCAGAGTCCGTATCCCAGAGCGGCAAGCGCGGCCAGCAGCAGAAGGAGAAGCAGGCACAGCAGCGTCCCTTTTGCCTGCTGCTGCGCGTCGCCCTGGCTTAACCACTGCCAGGCCAGCACGGCCAGGGTAGGCGGGTTGCCGGGCCCGAGAACGATCGCCACGTCCACGACCGACAGCGACCATGCCAGCACCGCCAGCATGATTGCTCCGAGGACGGGCGCGATAGCTGGCAGAATCAGCCAGCTCAGCGTCTGAAATCGCCCGTAGCCGAGCGTCTGCAGGACGATCTTCTGCTGCGCGAGCCGTTTTTCCGGCAGTACGGCATAAATCGCCCACAGGACAAACGCGCTCTCTTTGACCGCGAGCGTCAGCCCCAGCCCTACGCCGTAGCGGTCAAACGGCGGCGAACAGACGGTGCAGACCTGATAAAACAGGCCGCCCTCGGCAAACAGCAGTAGCGCGCCGGTGGCGAACGCTGCATGGGGGATCGCCAGCAGCCACGGCAGGCGGGTTGTGAGACGTCGCCAGCGTTTCCCGGGCCAGAGAAGGCTGACGAGGAGAAGAGCAATGAACAACGCCCCCAGCGTGGCGATGAGCGTTGAGACCAGCGTGGCGACGGCCGCCTGCGGGAGCTGCGGATCGTTCAGCAGCCGCTGCCAGTTTGTCAGCGAAAACGCCGGGGCAAGCAGCATGGTGCCGGCGGGCAGGATCGGCAGATAAATCACAGCCATCGCCAGCCAGACGAGCCCGCTCAGCGGGTGCCGTAACGACGCAGCCATTCCTGCTCCAGCGCGTTCACCCAGGCGGACTGCGGCTCGGCAAGCACCTTCGGCAGCCCCTGAGGCGTGTGGGCCAGCAGCTGTCTGGCTTCTTCTTCGGGCAGCGTTTTCGCATCCAGCACGCTCGGATCGCCCCAGATGGCCGGGTCAGCTTTGCGGATCTGCGCCTGCGGCGACAGCAGGAAATTGGCGACCATTTTCGCCCCCGCGCTCGCGCTGGCGTTGGCCGGAATCGCCACAAAATGGACGTTGCCGAGCATCCCGCCCTGAAAACCAAAGCTATAGCTGTCGGCGGGCAGTTCGCCGCTCGCCACTTTCTGCTGCGCATGGGCCGGGTTAAAGGTCAGCGACAGATTCAGGCTGCCGCTGGCAAGCAGGGCATCCATCCGTGCAGGAGAAGGGGGAAAATCTTTCCCTTCGCGCCACAGCAGCGGGTGGAGCGTGTCCAGATAATCCCAGAGCGGGGCCGTGACCTCGGCAAAGGTGCTATCGGGGGCCTTTTGCAGCGCCTCCGGGTGAGCGGTTAGCGTCATCAGCAGCTGCTCAAGAAATGCCGTGCCGGTAAAATCGGGCGGGCGAGGATAGCTGATCTTGCCCGGATGCTGCTGCGCGTAAGCCAGCAGCGCCTGAGGATCCACAGGCGGCGTCGGCATGCTGGCTTTGCGGGCGATAAAGGTCAGCTGCGCGCCGCCCCACGGCGATTCCGCGCCGTCTGTGGGGATAGCAAAATCCTCCGTAACCGGTTTGCGGGTATCAACATAGCGCCAGTTGGGCAACGTCTGCGCCCATCCGGTCTCCAGCAGGTTTGCCTCTTTCAGCGTGCGGAAGTTCTCGCCGTTAACCCACAGCAGGTCGACGGAGCCGTTGGTCTTACGCCCCGCGGCGGCTTCGGTCTGAATACGTTTTACCGCGTCGGCAGCATCCGCCAGCGGGACAATTTTAAGGGTAATGGCATAGTGCGTTTGCATCTCGCCGCTGACCCACTCCAGATAGCGGTTGACCGCCGGATCGCCGCCCCAGGCGTTAAACCAGACGGTCTGGCCTTTGGCCTGTTGCTGAATGGCCTGCCAGCCGTCGGCGGCATACAGAGGGGCCGCCAGCAGCAGCCCGGTCAGAAACGCGCAAAAACGCACACGGCGCATAATGCCTCACTTTTTAGCAGACGGGAGATAACGGGAAAACAGCCGGCGGGTGACCAGCGGCAATAACCCCAGTAGTGTAAAGGCGAATAGCATGCCCGGCGACAAAATATCGCGCAGCGAGGTCACTTTTCCCAGCTCGCGCCCGGCGTTCAGAAAGATAATCGTGGCGGGCAGCATGGCGAGCTGGCTGACCCACCAGTAGCGAAATACTCCCATGCGGGTCAGCCCCATCAGCAAATTCACCAGGAAAAACGGGAACAGCGGCATCAGGCGCAGGGCAAAAAGAAAGTTCGCGCCGTCGCGCGCCATGCCGGTATTCACCGTACCCATCTGCCTGGCAAACCGCCGTTGCACCCAGTCGCGCAAAAGATAGCGGCTGGCGAGCATCGCCAGCGTGGCCCCAAGCGTGGAGGCAAACGAGACCAGCACAGTGCCTTCCCACAGGCTAAACAACGTCCCGCCCAGCAGGGTCAGGATCGCCGCGCCGGGGATCGAGAGGGCGGAGACCGCCACATAGACCGCAAAGAAGATCAGCGCGCTGCGCAGCGGCGCGTGGTCGACATAGGAGAGTAATGCCTGCTGGTGCGTTTTAATCCCTTCCAGGGAGAGGGTTCCCGGCGGAAGCATGATAAACGCCAGAATAAAGGCGCCCAGAAGGGCGCACAGGAAGAGTGTTTTTGAAAGGTTCACGCGTCATTACAGCTTGAATTTAGCCCACACCGGCGCGTGGTCAGACGGTTTTTCCATGCTGCGGATGTCGTAGTCGATCCCGGTTTCGATGCAGCGCTCGGCCAGCGGGGAACTGGCCAGCAGCAGATCGATACGCAGGCCGCGGTTGTCGTCAAAGCCTTTGGAGCGGTAGTCGAACCAGGAGAAGCGATCCTGCGTTTCCGGGTTGGCATTGCGGAACGTATCCACCAGGCCCCAGCCCAGCAGGCGCTCCATCCACTCACGCTCTTCCGGCAGGAAGGAGCATTTGCCGGTGCGCAGCCAGCGTTTGCGGTTCTCTTCGCCAATACCGATATCGAGATCCGTCGGGCTGATATTCATGTCGCCCATGATCAGCACCGGATTCTCTTTTTTGAGTTCGGTGGTCAGGTAGTCCTGCAGATCCTGATAAAACTTCGCTTTAGCCGGGAATTTGGTCTCATGGTCACGGCTCTCACCCTGCGGGAAATAGCCGTTGATGACCGTGATATTGCCGATCGCAGAAGGGACTTCCGCCATGATAATACGACGCTGGGCTTCTTCACCGTCGCCCGGGAAGCCGCGACGCACGGAAACCGGCGGCGCTTTGGTCAGCAGCGCGACGCCATAGTGACCTTTCTGGCCGTGATAAAAGACGTTGTAGCCGAGTTTCGCCACCTCTTCGAGGGGGAACATGTCGTCGTGAACCTTTGTCTCCTGCAGGCCGATCACATCTGGCTGATGTTGCTCAACGATAGCTTCAAGCTGATGAGGGCGGGCACGCAGGCCGTTGATATTAAAAGAGACAAATTTCATAGTCGCTGCCAGTGCAAGGTGAATAGTGCAAGGATGGTAGCAGAATTTGCGTCAACTGTTACCGGCTTCGACCAATAACTGCAACAGATAATGCCGGTGGTGCAATATTTGCACCATTCTGACGCGCTTCGCCCCCAAAGAGGGCGTAAATGGCCGATAAATTTCGCGAGCGATCACAATTCCAGAATTATATTTGGCCTGTGCATACTCTTTCTGATTTTCATGCGGCAAAGCGCCGCTTGTCGTAAAAATATTCACTTTTTATGCAATAACAGTGAATAACTCCAGGTTGTAACTTATTGATATTCTGTTCTCTCAACCCGTTTATGCATTTTTATCGCTGGCTGGCACGAAGGCTGCAATCTACATTCACAGTGCAAACACTCAATTATTTAACATTCAAATAACCTTTTATTTACCGGATGAGGTCGCTATGTCTCTGTCAATTACGCGTGAAAATTTCGATGAATGGATGATGCCGGTTTACGCTCCGGCGGCTTTTATTCCGGTTCGTGGGGAAGGCTCGCGCCTGTGGGATCAGCAGGGTAAAGAGTATATCGACTTTGCCGGTGGGATTGCGGTGAACGCGCTGGGGCATGCCCACCCGGCGCTGCGTCAGGCGCTCAATGACCAGGCAGCGAAGTTCTGGCATACCGGCAACGGCTTTACCAACGAGCCTGCGCTGCGCCTGGCCAAAAAACTGATCGACGCGACGTTTGCCGAAAAAGTCTTTTTCTGTAACTCGGGGGCGGAAGCCAACGAAGCGGCGCTGAAGCTGGCGCGCAAATATGCGCACGATAAGTTTGGTACCCACAAGAGCGGTATCGTGGCGTGTAAAAATGCCTTCCACGGACGCACGCTCTTTACCGTCAGCGCGGGTGGCCAGCCTTCCTACTCGCAGGATTTCGCACCGCTGCCGCCGGATATCCGTCACGGTATTTATAACGATCTGCAGTCTGCGAGCGAGCTGATTAACGACACCACCTGTGCGGTGATCGTCGAGCCGATGCAGGGTGAGGGTGGCGTGCTTCCGGCGAAAAAGGAATTCCTGCAGGGGCTGCGCGAGCTGTGCGATCGTCATAACGCGGTGCTGATTTTCGACGAAGTGCAGACCGGCGTGGGCCGCACCGGCGAGCTGTATGCCTATATGCACTACGGCGTCACGCCGGACGTGCTTTCGACCGCCAAAGCGCTGGGCGGCGGCTTCCCGATTGGCGCAACGCTGACCACCGATAAATTCGCCAGCGTGATGACCGTCGGCACCCACGGCACCACCTACGGCGGCAACCCGCTGGCCACTGCCGTTGCCGGACAGGTGCTCGACATCATTAATACCCCTGAGGTGCTGAAGGGCGTTAAGCAGCGCCACGACTGGTTTGTTGAGCGCCTGAATGCCATCAACGGCAAGGTTGGCCTGTTTAAAGAAATTCGTGGCCTGGGGCTGTTAATCGGCTGCGAGCTCACCGCTGAGTTTGCCGGAAAAGCTAAACTTATTTCACAGGAAGCGGCAAAAGTGGGTGTGATGGTGCTGATTGCCGGTGCCAACGTCGTGCGTTTTGCTCCCGCGCTGATTGTCAGCGAGGAAGAGGTGCAAACCGGTCTGGACCGCTTTGCGCTGGCGTGTGAAAAGGTGAAATCCGGGGTGTCATCATGATGGTCATCCGTCCCGTTGAGCGCGGCGATCTCGCCGGGCTCATGCAGCTTGCCGGTAAGACGGGAGGCGGGCTGACCTCGCTTCCTGCCGATGAAAAAACGCTGTCGGCGCGCATTGAGCGCGCCCTTCAAACCTGGCAGGGGACGTTGCCAAAAAGCGAACAGGGGTATGTGTTCGTGCTGGAAGACACCGACACGGGGACCGTGGCCGGGATCTGCGCCATCGAAGTGGCCGTCGGGCTTAACGACCCGTGGTACAACTACCGCGTCGGCACCATGGTTCATGCCTCGAAAGAGCTGAACGTCTATAACGCGCTGCCGACGCTGTTCCTCTGCAACGACCACACGGGCGCCAGCGAGCTTTGCACGCTGTTCCTCGACCCGGCGTGGCGCAAGGAGGGCAACGGCTATCTGCTTTCCAAATCGCGCTTTATGTTTATGGCCGCCTTCCGCGATCGCTTTAACGAAAAAGTGGTTGCGGAGATGCGCGGCGTGATCGACGACACCGGCTATTCACCGTTCTGGGAGAGCCTGGGCGAGCGCTTCTTCTCGATGGAGTTCAGCCGGGCGGACTATCTCTGCGGCACGGGTCAGAAAGCCTTTATTGCCGAACTGATGCCGAAGCATCCTATCTATACCCATTTCCTCAGCCCGGAAGCGCAGGCGGTGATCGGCGAAGTGCATCCGCAAACCGCGCCTGCCCGCGCGGTGCTGGAGAAAGAGGGCTTCCGCTACCGTAACTATGTCGACATCTTTGACGGCGGGCCTACGCTTGAGTGCGATATCGACCGCGTACGCGCGATCCGTAAAAGCCGGCTGGTTGAGGTCTCTGAAGGCCAGCCCGCGCCGGGCGACTGGCCCGCATGCCTGGTGGCGAACGAAAATTACGCCAACTTCCGTGCGATGCTGGTGCGGACCAACCCGAAATGTGAACGTCTGGTGCTGACGGCTGCAGAACTGGATGCCCTGAAATGTAACGCCGGCGATAAGGTTCGCCTGGTGCGTCTCTGCCCTGAGGAGAAAACAGCATGACATTATGGATTAACGGTGACTGGGTCACGGGCGAAGGCGAACAGCGCGTAAAGACCAATCCGGTAGGAAAAGAGGTGCTCTGGAAGGGGAACGACGCCAGCGCCGCGCAGGTGGAACAAGCCTGCCATGCCGCTCGCCGCGCGTTCCCGGCGTGGGCAAAACAGCCTTTCGCCGTGCGCCAGGCGCTTGTTGAAAAGTTTGCCGGGCTGCTGGAGGCAAATAAGGCCGAACTGACGCGCATCATCGCGTCTGAAACCAGTAAACCGCGCTGGGAAGCGGCAACCGAAGTGACAGCGATGATCAACAAAATCGCCATTTCGGTGAAGGCGTACCACACCCGCACCGGCGAACAGCACACCGAGATGCCGGACGGCGCGGCCACGCTGCGCCACCGTCCGCACGGCGTGCTGGCGGTGTTTGGTCCGTACAACTTCCCGGGGCATCTGCCGAATGGCCACATTGTGCCCGCGCTGCTGGCAGGCAATACCGTGATTTTCAAGCCGAGCGAGCTCACCCCATTAACCGGCGAGGCGGTGGTTAAGCTGTGGGAACAGGCTGGCCTGCCGCCGGGCGTGCTGAACCTGGTGCAGGGCGGACGCGAAACCGGCCAGGCGCTGAGCGCGCTGAGCGATATCGACGGCCTGCTGTTTACCGGCAGCGCCGGGACGGGCTATCAGCTGCATCGCCAGCTGGCGGGGCAGCCGGAAAAAATCCTTGCTCTCGAGATGGGCGGCAACAACCCGCTGATTGTGGAAGACCCTGACGATATCGACGCCGCGGTGCACCTGACGATTCAGTCCGCCTTTATTACCGCCGGACAGCGCTGCACCTGCGCCCGCCGCCTGCTGGTGAAACGGGGCGCGCAGGGGGATGCGTTCCTCAAACGTCTGGTTGAGGTGAGCGCGCGTCTGGTACCAGCCGCGTGGGATGCCGATCCGCAGCCGTTTATCGGCGGGCTGATTTCCGAGCAGGCCGCGCTGAACGTGCTGAAGGCCTGGCAGGACCACGTCGCGCGCGGCGCGAAAATCCTGCTCGAACCGAAACAGGTTCAGCCGGGTGCCTCGCTGCTGACGCCGGGCATCGTTGAGATGAGCGGCGCGAGCAACGTGCCGGATGAAGAGGTCTTTGGCCCGCTGCTGTGCGTCTGGCGCTATGACGATTTTGACGACGCCATCGCAATGGCCAATAACACCCGCTACGGTCTGTCGAGCGGGCTGATTTCGCCGCATCGCGAGAAGTTTGACCAACTGCTGCTGGAAGCGCGCGCCGGGATTGTGAACTGGAATAAACCGCTCACCGGGGCCGCGAGCACCGCGCCGTTCGGCGGCGTGGGCGCGTCAGGGAACCATCGCGCCAGCGCGTGGTATGCCGCTGATTACTGTGCCTGGCCGATGGCGAGCCTGGAAACCTCGGCGCTGACGCTGCCGGAGACGCTTAACCCGGGGCTGGACTTTACCGGAGGGGACCGTCATGAAAGCGCGTGAAGTTAACTTTGACGGGCTGGTGGGGCTGACGCACCACTACGCCGGTCTCTCTTTTGGTAATGAAGCCTCCACGAAGCACCGTTTTCAGGTTTCCAACCCGAAGCTGGCGGCGAAGCAGGGGCTGCTTAAGATGAAAGCGCTGGCGGATGCCGGTTTCCCGCAGGCGGTGATCCCGCCGCAGGAGCGTCCGAACGTGGCGGTGCTGCGTCAGCTCGGCTTTAGCGGCACCGATGAGCAGGTGGTCGAAAAAGCGGGGACGCAGACGCCGCACCTGCTCTCGGCGGCAAGCTCCGCCTCTTCGATGTGGGTCGCCAACGCGGCAACCGTCGCGCCGTCAGCCGATACGCTGGATGGCAAAGTCCACCTGACGGTAGCGAACCTGAATAACAAGTTTCACCGCGCCACCGAGGCGGAAACCACCGAGCGCGTGCTGCGCGCCATTTTCAACCAGGATGCCCATTTCGCGGTGCATCAGGCCCTGCCGCAGGTGGCGATGTTTGGCGACGAAGGCGCGGCCAACCATAACCGCCTGGGGGGCGATTATGGCGAGCCGGGTGTGCAGCTGTTTATTTACGGGCGAGAAGAGGGGGGCCACGTCGCGCCAACCCGTTATCCTGCCCGTCAGACGCTGGCGGCCAGCCAGGCGGTTGCCCGCCTGAACCAGGTGAATCCTTCCCAGGTGATTTTTGCCCAGCAGAACCCGCATGTGATCGACCAGGGCGTGTTCCACAACGACGTGATTGCCGTTTCTAACCGCCAGGTGCTGTTCTGCCACGAGCAGGCGTTTGCCCATCAGGAAAAGCTGCTCGCCACGCTGCATGAGCGCGTGCGCGGCTTCACGCCTGTCCAGGTGCCAACGGAGGCGGTGAGCGTGCAGGACGCGGTTGAAACGTATCTGTTCAATAGCCAGCTGCTCAGCCGCGATGACGGCAGCATGATGCTGGTCCTGCCGCAGGAGTCCCGGGATCATCAGGGCGTATGGCGCTACCTGACCGAGCTGGTGAAGGCGGATAACCCGATTGACGAACTGCGCGTGTTTGACCTGCGTGAAAGCATGGCCAATGGCGGTGGTCCAGCCTGTTTACGTCTGCGCGTGGTCTTGACTCAGGACGAAATGCAGGCGGTTAACCCGGCGGTCATGATGAACGATACGCTCTTTACGCGCCTGAATGACTGGGTCGATCGCTACTATCGCGACCGGCTAACGCAGGCCGATCTGGTTGACCCGCAGCTTCTGCGCGAAGGTCGCGAGGCGCTGGACGCGTTGTCGACAATCCTGCAGCTGGGATCGGTTTATCCGTTCCAGCGCTAAAGGAGTGGGTATGGAAAATTTACTGGCGCTGACCCTGGCCGATGAAACGCCGGAACAGAAAGAGGGGGATGGCCCCTCATTTCGCTGGCGGTGGCTGGGGCGCGGGGTGCTTGAGCTGACGCCGACCGCAAAGAGCGATCTCTCGCTGCTGCTTTCAACAGGCATTCACGGGAATGAAACGGCGCCCGTTGAGATTGTCGATCTGCTGCTGCGCGCGCTGTATCGCAATGAAATTGCCCTGAAGTGCCGCGTGCTGGTGGTGCTCGGCAATCCCCCTGCGCTGGCGCAAAATAAACGGTATCTGGTGAGCGACATTAACCGCATGTTCGGCGGGCGCTGGTCGCAGTTTCCGCAGAGTGACGAAACGGCGCGGGCGGCGTGGCTGGAGAATGTGGTGACCGCGTTCTTTGCCGCTGCGGGTCCCGTGCGCTGGCATCTGGATCTGCATACGGCCATCCGCGCGTCCTACCATGTCCGCTTCGGCGTGCTGCCGCAGCGCAATCAGCCGTGGGAGGAAGATTTCCTGAGCTGGCTGGGAGACGCCGGGCTGGAGGCGCTGGTGTTTCACCAGTCGCCGGGCGGAACCTTTACGCACTTCACCTGTGAGCACTTTGGTGCGTTGTCCTGTACGCTGGAGCTGGGGAAAGCGCTGCCGTTTGGGGAAAACGATCTCACCCGCTTTGCGCCAACGCATCTCGCCCTGCGGGCGCTGCTGGGCGGGTCGGCTCCCGAGCTTACGCATCAGACCGTTGAGCGTTACCGGGTCGTACAGCAGATCACGCGCCGCAGCGATGCCTTCCTGCTCCACATGGCCGCACACACCCTCAACTTCACCCCGTTCCGCAAAGGGGCGCTGCTGGCCGAGGATGGCGAGGAACGTTACGAGGTGCAGAAAACCACCGAATATGTTTTATTCCCTAACCCAACCGTCGCGTTTGGCCTGCGTGCCGGGCTGATGCTGGAAAAAATATCCTAAACCTTTCCCCTCTCATCATCCGGGAGGGGAAGTTAAATACCTTTTCTTAGCAATTAAAGCGCGTGAACGTGTTTTGCAGAATATTCCTGGTGAATTGCTTTATTATTCACCTTCACTCCGTTATACTTTTGCTAAATCGCTTTAAAATCATCGTATTGAATATTTTTGGTTGCAACTCTCCACGCTTTATCCTTATTTCCTCCACATTTGGCGAAAATTTGTTTTTTACACTTTCATTGTTTTACCGTTGCTCTGACTAATTGACGATAAACCCCGTAAAGTTAATCTCGTCAACACGGCATAGCGCCGAAGAATAACTGAAAGAAAGGAAATAAATTATGCGTAAGTTTACTGCACTGTTTGTTGCTTCTACCCTGGCTCTGGGCGCTACCAGCATGGCGTTCGCCGCAGATACTGCGACCACCACCGCTGCCGCGCCTGCTGAAGGCAAAATGATGATGCATCATAAAGGCCCGGGTATGCACAACGAGATGATGATGTTTAAGGATCTCAACCTGACGGATGCGCAGAAACAGCAGATCCGCGATATCCGGAAGAGCGAACGTGAGCAGATGAAACGTCCGCCGCTGGAAGAGCGTCGTGCCATGCATGACATCATCGCCAGCGACAGCTTCGACAAGGCGAAAGCCGAAGCGCAGATCGACAAAATGGCCGAGCAGCACAAAGCCCGTATGCTGGCTCACCTGGAAACCCAGAACAAGATCTACAACATTCTGACCCCGGAACAGAAAAAACAATTTAATGCGAATTTTGAGAAGCGTCTGACAGAACGTCCGGCGATGGAAGGTAAAATGCCAGCACCAACCGAATAATCGGTTCACTCTCTTAAGACCGCCGGGATCCTGTCCACAAAAGCGCAATCGCTGTGGACAGGACCGGCGGTTTTTCTTTCCTGCCCTCTTGTCTGCCGCCGCCAGCGCGGTATGCTCCTGTAGTCGCATCAGAGAATGTTTGTAGAGTCATGGCGTTAGAATTTTTATTAACGTTCCGCTAAGGCCTGCCCGCTCTGCTGCCGATACTGTGTTGTGAATACCTAACGATAACAAACAAGACAGCAACGATAGCAATATCCTTGCCCTGGCACGGGTTGTGCCATTCAGGAGTGGTGATGGAGTTCTTTGATATCCGTAAGATGCCGGTCAGCCTGTGGCGCAATGGTGCGGGTGAAACGCGTGAGATTTGTTGTTTCCCTCCCGCAACGCGCGATTTTCACTGGCGCGCCAGTATCGCGACTATCGCCAGCAACGGCGAATTTTCCTCTTTTCCCGGCGTCGATCGGGTAATTACCTTGCTGGAAGGCGGGGAGGTGACGCTGGATGCGGGCCAGGCGTTCTTCCATACCCTGAAGCACCATCAGCCCTACAGCTTTGCCGGCGACCTGCCGGTGAAAGCGCTGCTGGCCGATGGGCGGATGGCGATGGACTTTAACATTATGACCCGTCGCGACTGCTGTCGGGCGAAGGTGCGCGTGGCTGACCGTACCTTTACCACCTTTGGCACACGCGGGGGCGTGGTGTTTGTGTTAAGCGGGGCGTGGCAGCTGGGTGATAAATTGCTGACGGCCGATCAGGGCGCCAGCTGGGAGGAGGGTACCCATACGCTGCGTCTGCTGGAGGCTCAGGGTACCTTATTGTTCAGCGAAATCACGTGGCTGCCAGGCCATTGAGCTCAATGATTTCAAACTTACCGGCCAGCACAGGTTTACAGAGAATTTTGTAGCCATCGTGGTCAAATCCGGCGGGCGTGCGCAGCAGGGTTGCCGCGTCGTTGATATCGTCGACAGCGCCCAGCCAGAGCCAGTTATTGACGATGTGGTACTGGGTCATCGCGTCACCCACTTCTTTGAGCGCAACGGCGCTTTCCCAGGGCCAGCACTTCACGCTGATGGCCGCCAGACCGGCGAGGAGCCGGGCGTGGTGCGCCTCAACGCTCTCTTTCCCACAGCAGGCACCGGCACAGCGCTTCAGCGCGGATCGGAAACAGGCGCGTCCGCGCGTGGTCGCCTCCAGGCCCAAAAGGCTGAAACAAAGCTGGAGCTCGTCCGCCAGCGTCTGCAGCGCCTGAAGTGCCGCACGTTTATTGGCGAACAGTCCATAGAGATTCGGGGCATGAGAAAAATCGACGTCGCGCGCGTAGACGACCTGCGGCTTGCCTTCGTTGATCTGCAGGGAGCAGAGCTGACGGTTGCGGCGCAGGCGCTTGTTGAACAGCGGCTGCTGCTCTTTAATCAAACGCGCTTCCAGCAACAGCGCACCCATTTCTCCTGCCGTCTGGAACCAGGTAATGCGTCGCGACTGGCGCAGCATGGCGGCCTCGTCCGGGGTACGCAGATGGGATAACACCCGACTGCGAATGTTAACGCTCTTGCCGATGTAAAGCGGCAGCGTGTCGCTTTCACCGTGAAAGATGTACACGCCCGGCTGTTTAGGCAGTGCCTCAAGCCAGGGGCGAAGGTGCTCGGGATATTCGTAGATAGCCGCCGCTTCAAACTCAAGACGCGGGGCGGATTGACGCCTGCTCACATACTGCTCCATATACTGTTCAGGCATACAGTGTAGCAGAGAGGGTTTGGTTAAAAAAGAGCCGGGTGGCGGCTACGCCTTACCCGGCCTACAAAACGGGGTTACCGTTTTGCGTTTATTTCCAGAAGTCGTCAAACACCGTAATTGGCGTGTGGCGCTTGTGCTCGGTTTTCAGATACCAGCCTTCGATGATCTTTGCGGTGCCTTCATCCAGCTTTTTGCCTTCCAGATAATCATCAATGTTGTCGTAGGTGACGCCAAGAGCCGCTTCATCCGGCAGGGAAGGGCGATCGTCTTCAAGGTCCGCTGTCGGCGCTTTCTTATACAGATGCTCAGGACAGCCCAGCGCGGCCAGCAGCTGCTTACCCTGACGCTTGTTCAGGCGGAAGATCGGGTTGATGTCGGTGCCGCCGTCGCCGTACTTGGTGAAGAAACCGGTGATCGCTTCGGCCGCATGGTCGGTGCCGACCACGACGCCTTTGGTCATCCCGGCAATGCTGTACTGCGCTTTCATGCGCTCGCGGGCTTTCTCGTTGCCGCGAACAAAATCGCTTAACTCAATGCCCGCTTCGCGAAGCGCCTGCTCGCTTGCCAGCACGGAGCCTTTAATATTGACGGTCAGCACGCGGTCAGGCTGAATAAAGGCGATTGCATCCTGGCAATCCTGCTCGTCCGCCTGTACGCCATATGGAAGACGCACGGCGATAAATTGCAGGGTTTCATCTCCCGTCTCCTCGCGCAGCTCTGAAATTGCCATCTGGCAGAGCTTACCGGTCAGCGTTGAATCCTGGCCGCCGCTGATGCCCAGCACCAGAGATTTCAGGAAAGAGTTCTTCTTTAAATACGCTTTTAAAAAATCCACGCTGCGGCGGATCTCTTCATTTGCATCTACCGCAGGCTTCGCGCCCAGCGCCTGGATAATCTCTTGTTGCAGAGTCATCACGCTCTCCATAAACAGAATGTGTTAACTGTTAAAACTAACCCTTTGGACGTAAAACGACAAGGATCACAGTTTCGAGTGCGCTAATTTGCGCCGTTTTAGCAGGTTATCGTTGTTTTATTAGAATTTTCCGAAATTCGTCTGGCGTAACGCACAAAGTTGAACAATAGTACTTTTTATCCCATGCTTAGATAACACGCTGATAAACAAGAGGACGGAATATGAACAAGAACGTAGCAGGAATTCTTAGCGCAGCGGCGGTACTGACTATGCTGGCAGGGTGTACGGCTTACGATCGCACCAAGGATCAATTTACGCAGCCCGTAGTAAAAGATGTCAAAAAAGGGATGACCCGTTCGCAGGTCGCTGCGATTGCCGGTAAACCTTCTTCCGAAGTCACCATGATTCATGCGAAAGGGACCTGCCAGACCTACATCCTGGGTCAACGTGATGGTAAGGCAGAAACCTACTTTGTCGCCCTGGATGATACCGGTCATGTGATCAACTCCGGCTATCAGACCTGTGCTGAATACGATACTGACCCGCAGGCACCTAAGGCGTAGTCACCCTGCTTGCCTGAGGATGTTAACAAACCGGCCCTGAGGCCGGTTTTTTTATGCATCGGAAAATCTTATTTCTTTTCGCGAATTATTTGCCCGAAATGTGAGGGTAGTCAACAAGCCAGGTCAATGAGAGACAATTTGAGCCTGTTCAGAATTATCCCCTGTCTGTACCATTGCGTATACTCACTCCAACGATAAACAACAGTACGCAAACTACCTGTCTGCCGGGACAGCGAGTCGAGTGAGAACGCGACGGCAGGTAGTCATACAAGAGGGAAATTACGATGGAAAAGAAACATATTTACCTGTTCTGCTCAGCGGGCATGTCAACCTCGCTTCTGGTGTCAAAGATGCGTGCGCAGGCTGAAAAGTATGAAGTCCCTGTGGTGATCGAAGCGTTCCCTGAAACGCTGGCGGGCGAAAAAGGTCAGACAGCCGATGTTGTTTTACTGGGACCGCAAATTGCCTATATGTTGCCCGAAATTCAACGACTGTTACCGAATAAACCGGTCGAAGTGATCGACTCGGGGCTGTACGGCAAGATTGATGGTTTAGGTGTTCTTAAAGCTGCTGTGGCAGCGATTAAAAAAGCTGCTAATTAATTTTTATTTTTCCCGTCAAAGAGTTATTTCACACACAATACGCCGTAACATGCGTTACGGCATTTAAGGGTATTTTCCTATGAGTAAAGTCATCGCTTCACTTGAAAAGGTACTCCTTCCTTTTGCTGTTAAAATAGGAAAGCAGCCTCACGTTAATGCCATCAAAAACGGCTTTATTAAATTAATGCCGTTGACGCTGGCCGGGGCCATGTTCGTTTTAATTAACAACGTTTTTCTGAGCTTTGGTGAAGGTTCCTTCTTTTATTCATTAGGAATTCGGTTAGACGCTTCCACAATTGAAACCCTTAATGGTTTTAAAGCCATCGGCGGCAACGTCTATAACGGTACGTTGGGGATTATGTCGCTGATGGCGCCTTTCTTTATTGGGATGGCGCTGGCAGAAGAGCGTAAGGTGGACCCACTGGCTGCCGGGTTATTATCCGTCGCCGCCTTTATGACAGTGACCCCGTACAGCGTCGGTGAAGCCTATGCTGTGGGCGCCAACTGGTTGGGTGGGGCTAACATCATCTCCGGTATTGTTATCGGCCTGGTGGTGGCAGAGATGTTCACCTTTATTATCCGTCGCAACTGGGTGATCCGCCTGCCGGATAGCGTACCGGCCTCCGTTTCCCGTTCATTTTCCGCGTTGATTCCAGGCTTCATTATTCTCTCTATTATGGGGATTATCGCCTGGGCGCTCTCCCACTGGGGCACAAACTTCCACCAGATCATCATGGACTCTATCTCTACGCCGCTGGCGTCTATGGGTGGCGTGGTCGGTTGGGCGTACGTGATTTTCACCTCTCTGCTGTGGTTCTTTGGCGTGCATGGTTCACTGGCACTGGCCGCGCTGGACAGCGGAATTATGACCCCGTGGGCACTGGAAAACGTTGCACTTTATCAGCAGTACGGCTCCGTTGACGCGGCGCTGGCAGCGGGTAAAACCTTCCATGTGTGGGCGAAGCCGATGCTTGACTCCTATATCTTCCTGGGCGGTACCGGGGCAACCTTGGGTCTGATCATCGCGGTCTTTATTGTCTCTCGTCGCGCAGACTACCGTCAGGTCGCTAAGCTGGCGCTGCCATCAGGCATCTTCCAGATTAACGAACCGATTCTGTTCGGTCTGCCAATCATCATGAACCCGGTCATGTTCATTCCGTTCATCCTGGTTCAGCCGCTGCTGGCCGCTATCACCCTGACGGCGTACTACATGGGCATCATTCCACCGGTCACCAACATTGCACCGTGGACCATGCCAGCGGGTCTGGGCGCCTTCTTCAACACCAACGGCAGCGTTGCAGCCTTCCTGCTGGCGATATTTAACCTCGGAATTGCCACCCTGCTGTACATGCCGTTCGTGGCGATTGCGAACAAAGCCGCCACCATCATTGATGAAGAAGAGAGCGAAGAGGATATCGCCCTCTCACTGAAATTCTAAGATTGACGGCGCGGGGAAACCCGCGCCAGCCACAAGGAGCTTAAAGATGTTAGATTTGGATAATATTGTCGCAGACGACGCCGTCGAGAACGATCTCGAAGAAGTGGTGATGGGGCTTATCATCAACTCCGGGCAGGCCCGCAGCCTGGCCTACGCCGCGCTGAAGCAGGCCAAGCAGGGGGATTTCGCCGCGGCGAAAACCATGATGGAACAGTCCCGCACGGCGCTGAACGAAGCGCACCTGGTGCAGACAAAGCTGATTGAAAGCGATCAGGGCGAAGGGAAGATGAAGGTCAGCCTGGTGCTGGTCCACGCGCAGGATCACCTGATGACCTCGATGCTGGCACGTGAGCTGGTGGCGGAGCTCATTGAGCTTCACGAGAAGATGCAGTAAGTCAGACTGAGTAGCAGGAGGTCAGCACGATGGAAATTAAAACCGCACTTGAACATCAGCTGTTTAATGGCAAAAATTTTCACGTGGTTATCTACAACAAAACGGAGAGCGCCAGTGGTCTGCATCAGCATGACTACTACGAGTTCACGATTGTTCTGACCGGCCGCTACTACCAGGAGATCAACGGTAAGCGCGTTCTGCTTGAACGAGGGGATTTTGTCTTCCTGCCGATGGGATCTTATCACCAGAGCTTTTACGAATTTGGTGCCACCCGCATTCTGAATGTGGGCGTCAGCAGACGTTTCTTCGAGAAGCACTATCTGCCGCTGGTGCCGTTCTGCTTTGTGGCCTCCCAGGTTTATCGCGTCAAAAACGAGTTCATGACCTGGATTGAAACGGTTATCGCCTCGCTTAACTTCCGAGACAATGAATTTGATGAGTTTATTGAAACGGTGACCTTCTACGTGATGAACCGGCTGCGCCATCATCGTGAAGAGCAGCAGGTGACGGATGATATTCCGCAATGGCTGCGCAGCACCGTTGAGCTGATGCACGATAAAAGCCAGTTCAGCGAAAATGCGCTGGAAAATATGGTCTCCCTGTCGGGCAAATCCCAGGAATATCTGACCCGCGCGACGCAGCGTTATTACCGTAAAACGCCCGTGCAAATTATTAATGAAATCCGCATTAATTTTGCTAAAAAACAGCTGGAAATTACCAACTATTCTGTTACCGATATTGCATACGAGTCAGGATACAGCAGCCCCAGCCTGTTTATTAAAACCTTTAAGAAATTGACGTCATTCACACCGAACAGTTACCGGAAAAATTTGACGGTAATTAATTAACTGTCGGCGGATTACCCGCCACGAATATTGCTTTAATGGCTTGCCCAAATAGCGGGAAGAGCACGCTATACCTTGCAGGCGATTAACCTGATACGCTAAGGGAGATATTATGCAGAAGAAATTAAAAGTCGTAACCATTGGTGGCGGCAGCAGCTATACCCCGGAATTACTCGAAGGTTTCCTGAAACGTTATCATGAATTACCGGTCAGCGAATTATGGCTGGTAGACGTTGAGGAAGGTCAGGAGAAGCTGAATATTATTTTCGACCTGTGCAAGCGCATGGTGGAAAAAGCGGGCGTGCCTCTGACCGTGCATAAAACCCTCGATCGTCGTCTGGCGCTGAAAGATGCGGATTTTGTCACCACCCAGCTGCGCGTCGGCCAGCTGAAAGCGCGTGAGCTGGACGAGCGTATTCCCCTGAGCCACGGGTATCTGGGGCAGGAGACCAACGGCGCGGGCGGCCTGTTTAAAGGCCTGCGCACCATCCCGGTCATTTTCGACATCGTCAAAGACGTGCAGGAGATCTGCCCGAACGCGTGGGTCATTAACTTCACCAACCCGGCCGGTATGGTGACCGAGGCGGTCTATCGTCATACGAACTTCAAGCGCTTTATCGGCGTCTGCAACATTCCGATCGGCATGAAGATGTTTATCCGCGACGTGCTGGCGCTGACCGACAGCGACGATCTCTCCATCGATCTGTTCGGCCTGAACCACATGGTGTTTATTAAAGATGTCATCGTGAACGGGGAATCGCGCTTTGCCGAGCTTCTCGACGGCGTGGCCTCAGGTCGTCTGACGGCGGCATCGGTGAAAAACATCTTTGACCTGCCGTTCAGCGAAGGGCTGATCCGCTCGCTGAATCTGCTGCCTTGCTCGTACCTGCTTTACTACTTCAAGCAGAAAGAGATGCTGGCCATCGAAATGGGCGAGTATTATAAGGGCGGCGCGCGTGCGCAGATCGTTCAGAAGGTCGAAAAGCAGCTGTTCGATTTGTATAAAGACCCGAACCTGAACGTCAAACCGAAAGAGCTGGAGCAGCGCGGCGGGGCCTACTACTCCGATGCGGCGTGTGAAGTGATCAACGCCATCTACAACGACAAGCAGGCTGAGCACTATGTCAACGTCCCGCATCACGGCCATGTCGACAATATTCCGGCTGACTGGGCCGTTGAAATGACCTGCATCCTGGGGCGCGAGGGGGCTAAACCGCATCCCCGTATCACCCACTTCGATGACAAGGTCATGGGGCTGATTCATACCATCAAAGGCTTTGAAGTGGCAGCAAGCAACGCGGCGCTGAGCGGGGAACTCAATGACGTGCTGCTGGCCCTGAACCTCAGCCCGCTGGTGCATTCTGACCGTGACGCGGAGCAGCTGGCCAGCGAGATGATCCTGGCGCATGAAAAATGGCTGCCGAACTTTGCCGCCACGATCGAGAAGCTGAAGTTCAAACAGCAATAAGAGGACGCACAATGGAAAACCTGCTGATCGTTAATGCTGATGATTTTGGTCTCTCGAAAGGTCAGAACTACGGCATTATTGAAGCCTGTCGCCGGGGGATTGTGACCTCTACAACGGCCCTGGTTAACGCTGAGGCGGTTGAACACGCGGCGCAGCTGAGCCGCGAGGTGCCAGAGCTGGGCGTCGGCATGCATTTTGTGCTGACGCTCGGGATGCCGCTTTCGCCAATGCCGGGCCTGACGCGCGACGGCCAGCTGGGTAAATGGATTTGGGAACGGGCGGAGCAGGGTGCTCTGCCGCTCGAAGAGATTGCCCGCGAGCTGGAGTGCCAGTTCAACCGCTTCGTTGATGTGTTTGGTCAGGCGCCGACGCACATCGACAGCCATCACCACGTGCATATGATCCCGGCGATTTTCCCGCTTGTCGCCGGGTTTGCACAGCGCAAAGGCGTGGCGATGCGCGTGGATCGCAATGTGCACGGATTGCCGGACTGCGCTGTTAGATCCACTGAGGGGTTCAGTAGCGCGTTTTACGGAGAAGAGATCAGCGAAGCGCTGTTCCTGAAGGTGCTGGATGATTCCGCTGCCCGCGGTGAAACGTCGGTAGAAGTGATGGCGCATCCTGCCTTTGTCGATAACACCGTGCGTAAAAGTGCCTACTGCTGGCCGCGGCTGGCGGAGCTGGACGTGCTGACGTCGGCCTCGCTGAAATACGCGATTGCCGAACGCGGGTATCGGTTGGGGACGTTCAGGGAGCTGTAAGAGTTGCCGGGTGGCGGCTTCGCCTTACCCGGCCTACGAACGACCTGCTAACTCTTGTAGGCCCGGTAAGGCGAAGCCGCCACCGGGCTTTTTTTACGCCGGAATCTGATCGACCTTGCTGCTTCGCGACCAGACGCGGTGCGCGGCGAGCAAATCAAACAGCTTCGTCATGAAGGCATCGTCAACGTTATCGCCCTCGACAATGCCGTCCTCACCCTGATCGGCCACCTTCAGCTGCGCTTTAAACTGTCGCGCATCGCCGGACAGCGCGATCGGTTTCAGGTGCTTATAGGCTTCCAGCAGATAATAGACGGCGTCGCCGTTGGTCAGCAGACTGGCAAGATCTCCGCCTGGCACAATCACCGCATCGACGGTGAGCGATGGCGCACCGGCAAAGGTCGCCGCGACCGGCAGCACAGAACCATCGTCGGCCGTCACCTCACCCATGCGGGAATAGAGCAGTTTGGCATGCACGCCCTGGGTTTTTAGCGCCTGCATGATCCCCAGCACGTCGCTGGCGCGGGTTTTGTCGTTCAGCAGAATGGCAACCACGCGGCCTTTAATCGAGCCGCCCGGCAACGCATACAGGCTCAGCGACGGATCTTTCTTCACGCCGTTAACCTCTTTCGGCGGAGCGAGGTTACGCTGCTCGTCGGTCAGCGTAATGCCCAGGTTGTCCGCGACGCTCTGGGCAAGCTGAACATCAATATGCGCCAGCTGATCGACCACGCGCTCGCGGATGTAGGTGCGCACCACTTTACTCAGCTCAAAGCTGAAGCCGCCGATGATGTGCTGTTGCTCAATCGGCGTCTGGCTGTTCCAGAACAGGCGAGGGTGGGCGTAATACTCGCCGAACGAGGGGCTGCGCTCGCGAATTTTATTGCCATCGATACGCTCCTGATAGGATTCGAATCCACCGCGTTTCGGTCCGGGAGGCGTTTCACGCGGCCAGTTATCGTTGATGGAGTTCGGCTCATAGTTCGCCGGGTTGGTATCAATATCCTGACGGTGCATCCCGTCGCGCTGGAAGTTGTGGTACGGGCAGGTTGGGCGGTTAATCGGAATTTCGTGGAAGTTCGGCCCGCCCAGACGGCTAATCTGCGTATCGGTATAGGAGAACAGGCGTCCCTGCAGGAGCGGATCGTTGGTGAAGTCCAGCCCCGGCACGATATGCCCCGGGTGGAACGCGGCCTGCTCGTTTTCGGCAAAGAAGTTATCCGGGTTGCGGTTGAGCACCATTTTACCCACCAGCTGCACCGGCACCAGCTCTTCCGGGATCAGCTTCGTCGGGTCCAGAAGGTCGAAATCGAACTTAAATTCGTCCTCTTCCGGGATGAGCTGCAGGCCCAGCTCGTATTCCGGGAAGTCGCCCGCTTCAATGGATTCCCAGAGCTCGCGGCGATGGAAGTCCGGATCGCGCCCGGTCAGCTTCTGCGCCTCGTCCCACACCAGCGAGGCTTTACCCGCCACCGGCTTCCAGTGGAAACGGACAAACGTGGCTTTCCCCTCGGCGTTGATCATTCGGAAGGTATGGATGCCGAACCCCTCCATGGTGCGGTAGCTGCGGGGGATCCCGCGGTCTGACATCGCCCACATCACGTTGTGTAAGGTTTCAGGCTGCAGGGAGACATAGTCCCAGAAGGTGTCGTGCGCACTTTGTCCCTGCGGTATGGCCCAGTGGGGCTCCGGTTTTACCGCATGGACAAAGTCAGGAAATTTATGCGCGTCCTGAATGAAAAACACCGGGGTGTTATTGCCCACCAGATCGAAAATGCCCTCTTCGGTATAAAACTTGGTGGCAAAGCCGCGGATATCACGCACCGTGTCTGCCGAACCTGCGCCACCCTGCACGGTGGAGAAACGCACAAAGACCGGGGTAATTTTATCCGGGTCGGAGAGGAAGTCCGCTTTGGTGATCGCCTTCAGGCTCTTGTAGGGCTGAAAATAGCCGTGCGCAGCGGAACCGCGTGCGTGGACGATGCGTTCCGGTATCCGCTCGTGGTCAAAATGGGTGATTTTTTCCCGCAGAATGAAGTCTTCCAGCAGGGTTGGCCCGCGCGAGCCTGCGCGAAGGGAGTTCTGATCGTCAGCAATGCGCACGCCCTGATTGGTGGTGAGCGCAAAACCTTCGCCGCCTTTACGGTGTGGCTCAAGCGATTTCAGCTTCTCGTTTCCCGTATCCGGGGATTTCATGCTTCCCGGTGCGGTAGGCTGTTCGCCAGGGGCTGATGGGCCCGGCGAGGGGCGGTGAGAGCCGTCAGAAGGGGCGAGAGAGTCCATGCCCGGTTGAGATTCTTCAGTGCCATGAATCGGTGATTGATGTGTTTTATCTTTGTTCGACATTGCACGCTTCTCCTTTATCCATTGCTAAAAACCCTATTAAGGATAGAACAATGTCGTGAGATGGCTCGCGAACTAAGAGTTTTCACATGCCAGCATTAACGAAAGGAGCCATCTCACCCACTCGGAGCGCGACGGAAGGCAGCAGGATCGGCTATCATAGAATTTTCCTGCTTCAAGAATTTGCTTTAGTGAATCCGTCGCTTATGAAACCTCTTCGTCAACAAAACCGCCAGGTTATTAGCTATGTGCCCCGCGTTGAGCCCGCGCCGCCAGACCATGCCCTGAAAGTGGATGGTTTTCGCGATGTGTGGCAGTTACGGGGGAAATTCGTGGCCTTTGTGCTGATCGGCGAGCATTTCCGTCGCTCTCCCACCTTTACGGTGCCGGAGTCCGCACAGCGGTGGGCGATGCAGATCCGCCAGGATGAAGAGGTTGAAGAATAACAGCCATAAAAAAACCGCCTGTTGGCGGTTTTTTTATATCTACAGCGATTAACGATGCGCCAGTTCGGCGTCGTCTTCACTTTCCAGAATCGCTTTGTCGGTCTGCTTCAGCCACTGGCTGGTCAGCGTACCGGCGGTCATGGAGCCGCTGACGTTCAGCGCGGTACGGCCCATGTCGATCAGCGGCTCAACGGAGATCAGCAGCGCGACAAGCGTCACAGGCAGGCCCAGCGCAGGCAGCACAATCAGCGCGGCGAAGGTTGCACCGCCGCCAACACCCGCAACGCCTGCGGAGCTTACGGTAACAATCCCGACCAGCGTGGCGATCCAGACTGGATCCAGCGGGTTAATGCCGACTGTAGGAGCAACCATTACCGCCAGCATCGCCGGATACAGACCCGCACAGCCGTTCTGACCAATAGTGGCACCAAAGGAGGCAGAGAAGCTGGCGATGGATTCAGGCACGCCCAGACGACGAGTCTGTGCTTCAACGTTCAGCGGAATAGACGCGGCGCTGGAACGGCTGGTGAAGGCAAAGGTCAGTACCGGCCAGACCTTACGGAAGTATTTCAGCGGGCTGACGCCGTTCACGCCCAGCAGGATGCCGTGCACCACGAACATAATGCCAAGGCCCAGGTAAGAGGCGACAACGAAGCTGCCCAGCTTAATGATGTCCTGCAGGTTAGAGCCGGCAACCACTTTGGTCATCAGCGCCAGCACGCCGTAAGGGGTGAGCTGCATGACCAGACGAACCAGCTTCATCACCCAGCTTTGCAGGGTATCAATCGCGGTCAGCACGCGTTCGCCTTTTGGCGCATCGTCTTTCAGCAGCTTCAGCGCCGCCACGCCCAGGAACGCGGCGAAAATAACCACGCTGATGATGGAGGTTGGGCTCGCACCGGTCAGGTCAGCAAACGGGTTCTTCGGAATGAAGGAGAGCACCATCTGCGGCACGGTCAGGTCAGCTACTTTACCCACGTAGTTGGTCTGAATCGCAGTCAGACGCGCCGTTTCAGCGGTCCCCTGAACCAGACCCTCTGCGGTCAGGCCAAACAGGTTAGTGACCAGCACACCCACCAGCGCGGCAATCAGCGTGGTGAACAGTAGCGTACCAATGGTCAGGAAACTGATTTTTCCCAACTGGGTCGCGTTATGCAGGCGGGCAACGGCGCTCAGAATAGAGGCGAACACCAGCGGCATAACGATCATCTGCAGCAGCTGAACATAGCCGTTACCGACAATGTTGAACCACTGAATGGAATCTTTCAGTACTGGATTATCGGAGCCATAAATAGCCTGTAATGCCAGACCAAATACGACACCCATGGCCAGACCAACCAGCACCTTTTTCGCCAGGCTCCACTGTTTATGGCGAGCCTGCGCGAGAAGCAATAGCAATACAACGAACACAACGACGTTCGCGATGAGTGGAAAATTCATCCCCGTTCTCCTGATTTATTATCGGGTCGGTTTTTACCGATCCTGTTGGCGGAAGGTTAGCAGAAGTGTGATGTCGCGCTTATATCCAAATGGAATGGGTTATGACAAATGGGATAGTTTTGTTGGTTTACTGTTCAATCTGGTGGTGAATAAAGCGATTGAACTGAAATTGTAGCGAATTAATCATCTGGGAAGACCAGCGGACTGCACTGTTTTCGGGCAACGTTTGCGGCATCCAGACGGCGTAAGCAAACAGCGCCATGCACAAGACGCGCTCAAGCTGGTTCCCTTTCTGCGGTGCCAGGATAGGAAAACGGAAGCGCCAGCGGCAGGGCCACAGCAGAGGTACGCCCGCGGGCGTCAGCATATCGGCCAGAATATGGCTCAGATAGCCCAGCACCATCCCCTGAATGGCATCGGCGGGGACGATCCAGCTTTCGGGCACTTTTAAATAGAAAAGCGTCAGCAGGCCAAACACGGCCAGCAGGCTGTGCGTAAACCCCCGGTGGCCGAACGCGCGGGCGATGGGTTTTGACACCCACTTCAGGCGCTGACCGAGGAAGGACTTGGGATGGTCAATATCGGGCAGCAGACAGGTCAAAACGGCGGAAGGGACGATATGCCACCAGTCCCCCTGTGCCAGCACGGGGGTGAGTTCAGCGTTTTTGGCAAATACTGCGCACGCGATAGAAAAAAGCAGGTGGCCTTCCGCCGTCATGATAAAACCCATAAAACTGTCAATTCATACAGTATAGGGTTTTTGTACAGTAGGCGGAAGAGGTGACGGTGTAACTGTTTGTCACAAACCGGAGGAGGGGCTTAACCGCCCCGCAGGTGATGCGCCGTGAGTTCTGCCAGTGAAATCAGCTTCGCATCGGCAAGGGCAAACCGGGGATCGTGGCGGCCTTCTTCCGCAGGCACCACAATGGAGCGCATCCGCGCGGCTTTAGACGCTATCATGCCGTTAACGGAATCTTCCAGCGCAACGCAGTTGAGGGGATCCACGCCGAGCTTAGCGGCACAGTCGAGATAGACCTGCGGGTGCGGCTTGCTGTAAGGCAATTTCTCAGCGGACGCCAGCGCGTCGAAACTGTCGCGCAGTTCAAACATGATGAGCACTTTTTCCAGCATATGCAGCGGTGACGCCGAGGCCAGGCCGACCTTGAGCCCCTGGGCTTTA
The DNA here is from genome assembly GCF_001729805.1 of Enterobacter roggenkampii. NCBI lineage: Bacteria > Pseudomonadati > Pseudomonadota > Gammaproteobacteria > Enterobacterales > Enterobacteriaceae > Enterobacter > Enterobacter roggenkampii. The sequence goes on from NZ_CP017184.1 coordinate 1,852,878, forward strand.
CACAGCGCGACGGCCTCACGTACGCCGGGCAGCAGCGGCTTGCTCTCTTCTACCAGCGAAATGGCGCGGCTGATAATGCGCGCGGTCACTTCATCACGACCCGGTCCAGCCCACGGCTGTTGGGCAAACCACAGGTCAACCACCATATCGATGCGCAGGCCCAGCGTATCGGGAAGTTCATTACGGCGGCTGATGTCCACGCCCAGGCTGGCCATGACCTCCAGTTCGGCGCGATCCCACAACGGTTCGGAATCGATCAGTAATCCATCCATGTCAAAAATTGCGGCAAGAATTTGGCGCGGTGTCGACATCACAACGTCTCCTTATCCAGGGTGTTCGACAGACGATAAGTGCTAAGCACACTCTGCAATTTAGCATATTGCTTTTAAAGAGCGGGCGAAATTGATGACCAGCAGGTAGACTTAGGCACAAATAACGCGTCTTTATGAAGAGGAACTGATGACGTATCAACAAGCTGGACGCATTGCGGTCTTAAAACGTATTGCTGGCTGGGTGATTTTTATTCCTGCCGTCATTTCTACGCTGATTTCTGTACTCAAATTTATGTACGATCACAGCGAAAAACAGCCGGGTATCAATGCAGTTATGCTTGATTTTGCGCATGTGATGATTGAGATGATGCGTTTTAATACGCCATTCTTGAATGTCTTCTGGTTTAACTCACCGACCCCGGATTTTCAGCATCAGCTGAATATCGGCTTTTGGGTGATCTACGCCCTGATCTTTGTTGCGCTGGCGCTGCAGGCCTCTGGCGCGCGAATGAGCCGTCAGACGCGCTTCTTACGCGAGGGCGTTGAGGACCAGCTCATTCTGGAACAGGCCAAAGGCCCGGAAGGCATGAGCCGGGAGCAGATTGAATCCCGCATTGTTGTGCCGCGCCACACCATTTTCCTGCAAATCTTCCCGCTCTATATCCTTCCCGTGACTATCATTGTGGCAGGATACTTCTTCTTCTCACTGCTCGGTTTTCTGTAACCGATACGGGTGGCGGCAAAGCCACCCGTTCGCGTCTCAGGCGGCAAGCATGCGCTCAAGCGCCCGCTGGGCGTTAACCAGGTGTTCCCCACCAAAAAGTATGGCGCGGTTCATCAGCGTATAAAGCTGATACACCGGTTGACGATCGAGGAAGCCGGGCGGCAGGGGCGAAACCGACTGATACCCGTCGTATATCTGCGGCGGTTGTTCAGGATGCAGCGGCAGCATGGCAAGATCGCACTCACGGTCGCCCCAGTAGCAGGCCGGGTCGAAGATATAGGGGCCGTTGGGCCCCAGCGCGCAGTTATCGGACCACAAATCACCGTGGAGCAGAGACGCCTGAGGCTGGTGGGAGGCCAGGCGCTGCTGCACGTGCTCGACGATGGCATCAATATTGCCAAACTCCAGCCCTTTCTCGGCGGCAAGCTCAAGCTGCCAGCCAATGCGCTGCTCGGCAAAAAACGTCGACCAGCGACGCTGCCAGGCATTGGGCTGTGGCGTGGTGGAGAGATCGTTGTCAAAATCAAGGCCAAACTGCGGCTGGTCGCTCCACTGATGGAGGCGCGCTAGCTGCTGGCCAAGAATGAAAGCGTTATGGGCATCCAGCGGACGGGCGGGGAGATATTCCATGACCAGAAAACTGTAATCGCGGTCGCTACCGACGGCCAGAACCTGCGGGACCGTCACCGTTTTACTGCGCGACAACAGCTCCAGCTGATCGGCTTCGGCGGTAAATATCGGAAGCAGCTCGCGTTCATCGCATTTTACGAAGAGATCGCGCCCTGCGTAGCGTAAATGCCACGCGGCGTGGATCTCTCCGCCTGGCAGTTCGTTACGCAGTTCAATTTCACCTTCACCCAGCTGCTCACTTAAAAGATGACTGATAGCCTGCCACATGTTGACTCTCCCATGTTGTCTGCCAGATCATAAAGTTAGCGCATTATTGCGGTAAAAAAATACGAACTAACGCACACCTGAGCGGTTTAATTTCATACAGGGCACTTATTGTTCTTTTTTCTGCCAGCTTTCCCAGGTGTCGACGTCAATTTCGGCTGGCTTGTCGGTCACACTTTCCACCAGGCTGGCGGCCAGCGCATGGACCTCTTCTTTATTAAGCGCGCCGATCAGGCCAAATGTCAGAGTGCCTAAATCATGAATATTGCCTTCGTCATCCGTCAGGGTGAGGAGAAAATTAGCCCGGGTGAAGGCATTGTTGAGCTCATTTAGCTCGGTAAGCGATGCCTCATGAAGGTTGACGGTTACGACATAACGAGTGATGTCACCACTGCTCATAATTCACCTCATTGTTATCATGGAAGTTTTCTTAGCATAGTCGATAGTTTGCGTTTGGCGACTCGGGGATGACGTTCCCCTTCATGCAGATGAAGGGGAACAGACGTTAATTTCGGGACAGGTAATCGACGATTTTTTGCGTATCGGCCAGCGAACAGAGGCGCGTGCCCTGGTTGATGGTGGCGGCGCTACCCGCCGCCACGCCGTAGCGCGTCATCTCCAGCAGTGACGCACCCTGCGCAAGTTTAAGCGTCATCGCACCCACCATGCTGTCACCCGCGCCAACCGTGCTCTGGCTCTTCATCGGCGGTGGAACAACCTGAACGGACGACGTTTCATCGACGGCCAGTGCCCCCTGCGGACCGAGGGAAACCACCACGCGTCGCGCTTTGCCACTGCGTACCAGCTCCTGCGCGGCGGTGCGCACATCGTCAGGCTGCGTCAGTTCGCGGTTGACCAGCGCGCTTAGCTCTTTCTGGTTGGGTTTGACCAGCTCAAGATTGCCCGGCACTAAGGCCGCTTGCAGGGCCTCGCCGCTGCTGTCGACGATGCAGCGAATACCGCGTTGCTGCGCCGCCTGAATCAGCGCGGTTAATTTTTCCGTACTGACGCCGGGCGGCAGGCTGCCGCTGACCACCAGCAGCGCGCCGCTTTCTATCGTCAGCACTTTCTCTTCAAGCTGACGAAACTCGTCATCGGTGAGTTTCGCGCCCGGCATGACAAACCGGTACTGCTCGCCGCTGGATTCCACGTGAACATGCAGGTTTTGCCGCGTCCAGTCTTTCGCCTCGACGGTCTCTACGGCCACCTGTTCATCTGCCAGCAGGGAGACCAGATGTTCACCGGTAGCACCGCCTGCGGGGAAAATGGCCGTGGCTTTGCCGCCGAGGTGGGTAATGGCGCGCGCCACGTTGATACCGCCACCGCCGGGCTCAAAGACCGGGGCGCTACAGCGCAATTTACCTTCCGGATAAATCTGCGGCGTCAGGGTGGCGGAATCAAGGGAAGGGGAGAGCGTCAGGGTGTAGATAGGAACCATCATTACCTCCTTTTAGCATGGGTTCCTTTTAGTCTGGCACCATTTGTCAGGAAGGCAATGTAAATAACAGTATGATTTTAAATATGAATAGTGAATAAAAGTGAGGCCGGAGACATATAAAATAAAACGCTTTTTGGGATCGTTCTTATTCAAAAAATGAAATAAGAAAACATTGCTATGTTATTTGCGGCTTTTTATAATTTGTTACCTTTCTCTGGACGCCTTGTCATTGATCCTCAAGAAAGATTCCGGGACCGTGTGGTCTCTTTTTTTGTTGTACGGACTCCTTAATAAAATGAAGCTTTTAAAGACAGTGCCCGCTGCACTGATGCTGGCGGGTGGCGTGTTTGCGGCTATGAACGCGACCGCCGATGATTCCGTTTTTACTGTCATGGACGATCCCTCCACCGCGAAAAAACCGTTTGAAGGTAACCTGAACGCGGGGTACCTGGCACAATCCGGTAACACCAAAAGCTCTTCTCTGACGGCGGACAGTACGCTCACCTGGTACGGTAATACCACCGCCTGGTCTCTGTGGGGTAATGCCAGCAATACGTCCGCTAATGACGAACGCTCTTCCGAGAAATATGCGGTAGGCGGACGTAGCCGTTACAACATGACCGACTATGACTACCTGTTTGGTCAGGCAAGCTGGTTAACCGACCGTTACAACGGTTATCGCCAGCGTGACGTGTTCACGGCGGGTTATGGTCGTCAGTTCCTGAACGGTCCGGTACACAGCCTCCGTTTTGAATTCGGTCCCGGTGTGCGTTATGACGAGTACACCAATGGCGATACCAAAACCCAACCGCTCGGTTACGCTTCTGGTACCTATGCCTGGCAGATGACTGATAACACCAAATTTACACAGGGTGTTTCTGTATTTGGTGCCGACGACACGACGCTGAACTCTGAGACGGCGCTCAACGTGGCCATCAACGAACACTTTGGTCTGAAAGTCGCCTACAACGTGACCTGGAACTCTTCACCACCAGAGTCTGCACCGGATCATACCGACCGCAGAACCACGGTTTCACTGGGTTATAGAATGTAATGAAGACGGGCCGATGATCATGTCGGCCCGTTTATTCTCTCTGATCTTGTGACGTCCCTTCTGATGAGCTCTACTCGCCCCTAACCCCAAATCATCGCCGCCCAACGGAGTAACAGCATTGCGCCGCAGATGGCAATCAGCACCAGCACCATTTTCCAGTGTTTTACGGCAAATCGTTTTGTTGGCATAACCTAATCCTTGTTCGTTGATATCCACAGTCTACCAAACAGGGCCTGAATATGCCCCTTCGCAGGAACGATTGGGTTATGCCAGCGTAGGGGGCGGTTCAGAACCAGTGGAATCGTTCGGCGAGAATCAACAATAAACCTGTGGCGGAAAGGATGTTCAATATCACAACCGTTCTACTGGATACGTTCATGGTATGCACCTTTGGGTTTAAAGACCTGTTCAAGAGTAGCCCTGCATTTCTAAATTGCGAGCGCCGGGAATATGCAACCTGCAAATTCCTGCGAAAGTGCCAGCACATCAATCTGCCAGCAGAGGGTGCAATCTCCCTTTTGTTAGTGTTAACATTGCAAGGCTTGCCGTATATCCGGCGTTGTCTGATTTTCCGGCAGGTGAATGATGACGAACCAATTTGACGATTGTTGGTCAGATGGTGTCGTAATCTATTGTCAAATCACGATTATTTTCTTTGTATATGCTCTTATGTGTGGGGCATCACTGCAAATAAGGATATAAAATGCCTGTAATTACTCTTCCTGATGGCAGCCAACGCCATTTCGACCGCGCTGTTAGCCCAATGGATGTTGCCCTGGACATCGGTCCTGGTCTCGCGAAAGCGACCATCGCCGGCCGTGTCAACGGTGAGCTGGTGGATGCCTCCGATCTGATCGAAAACGATGCGACACTGGCCATCATCACCGCAAAAGATGAAGAAGGTCTGGAGATCATTCGTCACTCCTGCGCGCACCTGTTGGGCCATGCCATCAAACAGCTGTGGCCAAACACCAAAATGGCGATCGGTCCGGTTATCGATAATGGTTTCTACTACGACGTTGACCTTGACCATACCCTGACTCAGGAAGATATCGACGCGCTCGAAAAACGTATGCACGAGCTCGCCGAAACGAACTATGACGTCATCAAGAAGAAAGTCAGCTGGCACGAAGCGCGTGAAACCTTCGTGAAGCGCGGCGAGAGCTATAAGGTCTCGATTCTTGACGAAAACATTTCGCATGATGACAAGCCTGGCTTGTACCATCACGAAGAATACGTCGACATGTGCCGTGGACCGCACGTGCCGAACATGCGCTTCTGTCATCACTTTAAGCTGATGAAGATCGCAGGCGCCTACTGGCGCGGCGACAGCAACAACAAGATGTTGCAGCGTATCTATGGTACCGCATGGGCCGATAAAAAAGCCCTGAACGCTTACCTGCTGCGCCTGGAAGAGGCGGCGAAGCGTGACCACCGTAAAATCGGCAAGCAGCTTGACCTGTACCACATGCAGGAAGAAGCGCCGGGTATGGTGTTCTGGCATAACGACGGCTGGACCATCTTCCGTGAACTGGAAACCTTCGTACGCTCCAAGCTGAAAGAGTACCAGTATCAGGAAGTGAAAGGCCCGTTCATGATGGACCGTGTGCTGTGGGAAAAAACCGGCCACTGGGACAACTACAAGGATGCGATGTTCACCACCTCGTCTGAGAACCGTGAATACTGCATCAAGCCAATGAACTGCCCGGGCCACGTTCAGATCTTCAACCAGGGTCTGAAATCCTACCGCGACCTGCCGCTGCGTATGGCGGAGTTCGGTAGCTGCCACCGTAACGAGCCATCAGGTGCGCTGCACGGTCTGATGCGCGTGCGTGGCTTTACGCAGGATGATGCGCATATCTTCTGTACCGAAGATCAGGTCCGTGATGAAGTTAACGCCTGTATTCGTATGGTCTACGATATGTACAGCACCTTTGGCTTCGAGAAGATCGTGGTCAAACTCTCAACGCGTCCGGAAAAACGTATCGGTAGCGATGAGACCTGGGATCGCGCAGAAGCGGATCTCGCCGTGGCGCTGGAAGAGAACGGCATTCCGTTCGAATACCAGCTGGGCGAGGGCGCATTCTACGGTCCGAAAATTGAATTTACCCTGTATGACTGCCTCGATCGCGCATGGCAGTGCGGTACTGTACAGCTGGACTTCTCCCTGCCGCAGCGTTTAAGCGCCTCTTATGTTGGCGAAGACAACGAGCGTCAGGTGCCGGTAATGATTCACCGCGCCATTCTCGGTTCTCTGGAGCGCTTCATCGGCATCCTGACCGAAGAGTTCGCCGGCTTCTTCCCAACCTGGCTTGCGCCGGTGCAGGTGGTGGTGATGAACATTACCGATTCTCAGGCAGATTACGTTAAAGAATTGACGCAGAAACTACAAAATGCGGGCATTCGCGTAAAAGCAGACTTGAGAAATGAGAAGATTGGCTTTAAAATCCGCGAGCACACTTTACGTCGTGTCCCGTATATGTTGGTCTGTGGTGATAAAGAGGTGGAAGCAGGCAAAGTTGCCGTTCGCACCCGCCGTGGTAAAGACCTGGGCAGCCTGGACGTAAGTGAAGTGATTGAGAAGCTGCAACAAGAGATTCGCAGCCGCAGTCTTCAACAACTGGAGGAATAAGGTATTAAAGGCGGAAAACGAGTTCAAACGGCACGTCCGAATCGTATCAATGGCGAGATTCGCGCCCAGGAAGTTCGCTTAACAGGTCTGGAAGGCGAGCAGCTGGGGATTGTGAGTCTGAGAGAAGCAATCGAAAAGGCTGAAGAAGCTGGAGTAGATTTAGTTGAAATCAGCCCTAACGCCGAACCGCCAGTTTGTCGTATCATGGACTACGGCAAGTTCCTTTATGAAAAGAGTAAGTCTTCTAAGGAACAGAAGAAGAAGCAAAAAGTTATCCAGGTTAAGGAAATCAAATTCCGTCCTGGTACCGACGATGGCGATTATCAGGTAAAACTCCGCAGCCTGATTCGCTTTCTGGAAGATGGCGATAAGGCCAAGATCACACTGCGTTTCCGCGGTCGTGAGATGGCCCACCAACAGATTGGTATGGAAGTGCTTAACCGCGTCCGTGACGATTTGAGTGAACTGGCAGTAGTCGAATCCTTCCCTACGAAGATCGAAGGCCGCCAGATGATCATGGTGCTCGCTCCTAAGAAGAAACAGTAAGGCCTTCAAGCAGCAAAATCTGTGGAGCCTTCGGGTTTCATAGGTTTTGTTCGCCTATGTTTCGTTTATTTAACAATGCGAAGTGGAAGTTATTAAAATGCCAAAAATTAAGACCGTACGCGGTGCTGCTAAGCGCTTCAAAAAAACCGGTAAAGGTGGTTTTAAGCACAAGCACGCTAACCTGCGTCACATTCTGACTAAGAAAGCTACCAAGCGTAAACGTCACCTGCGTCCAAAAGCCATGGTTTCTAAAGGCGATCTGGGCCTGGTCATCGCGTGCCTGCCGTACGCATAAGTCGTTTCGTTTAACTTTTTTAACTTAGAATAGATACAGGAGAGCACACATGGCTCGCGTAAAACGTGGTGTAATTGCACGTGCACGTCACAAGAAAATTTTGAAACAAGCTAAAGGCTACTACGGTGCGCGTTCACGCGTATACCGCGTTGCCTTCCAGGCTGTTATCAAAGCAGGTCAGTACGCTTACCGTGACCGTCGTCAGCGTAAGCGTCAGTTCCGTCAACTGTGGATTGCGCGTATCAACGCAGCAGCACGTCAGAACGGTATTTCTTACAGCAAATTCATCAACGGCCTGAAAAAAGCCTCTGTTGAAATCGACCGTAAGATCCTGGCTGACATCGCAGTATTCGACAAAGTAGCGTTCACCGCTCTGGTCGAAAAAGCGAAAGCAGCACTGGCATAAGCCAGTTGAGAGAGGGGGCCTGGCTCCCTCTTTTCATATAACCCTGTAAGAAGATTGACATTTACCCGTGCAGGCTTTTCAATAAGGTCTCAACGGTTTTTACCCAACAAGGTAACGCAAGCATGAATGCTGCTATTTTCCGCTTCTTCTTTTACTTTAGCACCTGACTTCAGGAGGCTAGCGCGTGAAAGATGAAACGAAAAACAGCGCCAGATAAGCCTCCCGATGGAGGCTTTTTTTGTGCCTGAATTTGAGAGAATAACTCCACCAAATCGGTGTCTGCACCGACATAATGAGGAAAATCATGTCACATCTCGCAGAGCTGGTTGCCAGTGCAACAGCCGCCATTAATCAGGCCTCAGATGTTGCCGCGTTAGACAATGTCCGCGTCGAATATCTTGGGAAGAAAGGGCACCTGACCCTTCAAATGACAACCCTGCGTGAGCTGCCGCCAGAAGAGCGCCCGGCAGCGGGGGCGGTGATTAACGAAGCCAAAGAGCAGGTACAGCAGGCGCTGAACGCACGCAAAGCCGACCTGGAAAGCGCGGTGCTGAATGCGCGTCTGGCCGCAGAGACGATCGACGTTTCTCTGCCGGGTCGCCGCATCGAGAACGGCGGTCTGCACCCGGTTACCCGCACCATCGATCGCATTGAAAGTTTCTTCGGTGAGCTCGGCTTTACCGTGGCGACTGGCCCGGAAATTGAAGATGATTACCACAACTTCGATGCTCTGAACATTCCTGGCCATCATCCGGCACGCGCTGACCACGACACTTTCTGGTTCGACGCGACGCGTCTGCTGCGTACCCAGACCTCCGGCGTTCAGATCCGTACCATGAAGGATCAGGCGCCGCCAATCCGTATTATCGCGCCGGGCCGCGTCTATCGTAACGACTACGATCAGACCCACACCCCAATGTTCCACCAGATGGAAGGTCTGATTGTTGATAAAAACATCAGCTTCACCAACCTGAAAGGCACGCTGCACGATTTCCTGAACAACTTCTTTGAGGAAGATCTGCAGGTTCGTTTCCGTCCGTCCTACTTCCCATTCACCGAACCGTCTGCGGAAGTTGACGTGATGGGCAAAAACGGCAAATGGCTGGAAGTGCTGGGCTGCGGCATGGTGCATCCAAACGTCCTGCGCAACGTGGGTATCGATCCGGAAGTTTACTCCGGCTTCGCCTTCGGTATGGGCATGGAGCGTCTGACCATGCTGCGCTATGGCGTCACCGACTTACGTGCATTCTTCGAAAACGATCTGCGTTTCCTCAAACAGTTTAAATAAGGGCAGGACAGAACAATGAAATTCAGTGAACTGTGGTTACGCGAGTGGGTGAACACCACGCTGGACAGCGACGCGCTTTCTAACCAGATCACCATGGCAGGTCTGGAAGTGGACGGCGTTGAGCCGGTTTCAGGGGCATTCAACGGCGTGGTCGTCGGCGAAGTGGTAGAGTGCGGTCAGCACCCTAACGCGGACAAACTACGCGTAACAAAAGTAAACGTAGGCGGTGACCGTCTGCTGGATATCGTCTGCGGTGCGCCAAACTGCCGCCAGGGGCTGAAAGTGGCCGTGGCGACCGTCGGTGCGGTACTGCCGGGCGATTTCAAAATCAAAGCGGCTAAGCTGCGCGGCGAGCCGTCTGAAGGCATGCTGTGTTCCTTCTCCGAGCTGGGTATTTCCGACGATCACAACGGCATCATTGAGCTGCCGCTGGATGCGCCAATCGGCACCGACATCCGCGAATACCTGAAGCTTGATGACAACACCATCGAAATCAGCGTCACGCCAAACCGCGCTGACTGCTTAGGGATCATCGGCGTGGCGCGCGACGTTGCCGTGCTGAACCAGACCGCGCTGAACGCGCCGGAGATCGCCCCGGTTGAAGCGACCATCAGTGACGTGCTGCCTATCCAGGTTGACGCTGCGGATGCCTGCCCGCGCTACCTCGGTCGCGTGGTGAAAGGCATCAACGTGAAAGCGCCAACCCCGCTGTGGATGAAAGAGAAGCTGCGCCGCTGCGGTATCCGCTCTATCGATGCCGTGGTTGACGTGACTAACTACGTTCTGCTGGAACTGGGCCAGCCAATGCACGCCTTCGATAAAGATCGTATCGAAGGCGGTATTGTGGTGCGCATGGCGAAAGAGGGCGAAACCCTCGTTCTGCTGGACGGCACCGAAGCGAAACTGAACGCCGACACCCTGGTGATTGCTGACCACAGCAAAGCGCTGGCAATGGGCGGTATCTTCGGAGGCGAGCATTCGGGCGTCAACGACGAAACGCAAAACGTCCTGCTGGAGTGCGCGTTCTTCAGCCCGCTTTCCATCACTGGTCGCGCACGCCGTCACGGACTGCACACCGATGCGTCCCACCGCTACGAGCGCGGCGTGGATCCCGCGCTGCAATACAAAGCGATGGAGCGTGCGACTCGCCTGCTGATCGACATCTGCGGCGGCGAAGCGGGCCCGGTTATCGACGTCACCAACGAAGCCACGCTGCCGAAGCGTGCGACCATCACCCTGCGTCGCAGTAAGCTGGATCGCCTGATTGGGCACCACGTTGCCGACGCGCAGGTGACCGATATTCTGAAGCGTCTGGGTTGCGACGTAACCGAAGGCCAGGACGAGTGGAAAGCCGTTGCGCCGTCATGGCGTTTCGACATGGAAATTGAAGAAGATCTGGTGGAAGAAGTGGCCCGTGTTTATGGCTACAACAACATCCCTGACGAGCCTGTGCAGGCAGGTCTGGTGATGGGCACCCACCGTGAAGCCGACCTGTCCCTGAAGCGTGTGAAAACCATGCTGAACGACAAAGGCTATCAGGAAGTGATCACCTACAGCTTTGTTGATCCAAAGCTGCAGCAGCTGATCCACCCGGGTCAGGAAGCGCTGATCCTGCCAAGCCCAATTTCCAGCGAAATGTCCGCGATGCGTCTGTCCCTGTGGACGGGCCTGCTGGGCACTATCGTTTACAACCAGAATCGCCAGCAAAACCGCGTGCGAATTTTCGAAAGCGGTTTGCGCTTTGTACCGGATAATCAGGCAAATTTAGGCATCCGTCAGGATCTCATGCTGGCTGGCGCCATCAGCGGTAACCGTTATGAAGAGCACTGGGACCTGGCAAAAGGCACGGTTGATTTCTACGATATGAAGGGCGATCTGGAAGCGATTCTGGATCTGACCGGTAAATTATCTGAAATTGAATTCCGCGCAGAAGCCATTCCGGCCCTGCATCCAGGCCAGAGCGCCGCCCTCTATTTAGACGGCAAACGCATTGGTTTTATTGGGGTTGTTCACCCTGAGCTGGAGCGTAAACTGGACCTGAATGGCCGTACCATCGTGTTTGAGCTGGAATGGAACCTGGTGGCAGACCGCGTGATTCCTCAGGCTCAGGACGTCTCCCGCTTCCCGGCAAACCGCCGTGATATCGCGGTTGTGGTCGCGGAAAATGTGCCCGCAGCAGATATTTTGGCCGAATGTAAGAAAGTTGGCGTAAATCAGGTAGTTGGCGTAAACTTATTTGACGTGTACCGCGGCAAGGGCGTAGCAGAGGGCTTTAAGAGCCTGGCTATCAGCCTGATCCTTCAGGATACCAGCCGTACACTCGAAGAAGAGGAGATTGCCGCTACCGTCGCCAAATGTGTAGAGGCATTAAAAGAGCGATTCCAGGCATCATTGAGGGATTGAACCTATGGCGCTTACAAAAGCTGAAATGTCAGAATATCTGTTTGATAAGCTTGGGCTTAGCAAACGGGATGCCAAAGAGCTGGTAGAGCTGTTTTTCGAAGAGATCCGTCGTGCTCTGGAAAATGGTGAGCAGGTAAAACTCTCCGGCTTTGGCAATTTTGATTTGCGAGACAAAAACCAACGTCCGGGCCGCAACCCGAAGACGGGGGAAGATATTCCCATTACAGCCCGCCGCGTGGTGACCTTCAGACCCGGCCAGAAGTTAAAAAGCCGTGTCGAAAACGCAACGCCCAAAGCAGAGTAATATGAACTAACTAAAAAGGCCGCCCACGCGGCCTTTTTTCTTTGCGCTCTCAGGCAAACCCGCCGTAAAATCAATTACATCTCTCGCTACGAAAACCGTAAACATGCTTGATTATGTCCATCTTCAGCACCGTTCCGATCGGCGTCACCTGCTTTTTCTGGTGCTGCTGCTCATTGTCGCCGCAGGCGTTAGCCTCTGCGCCGGTGACCGGTGGATAGGGCCCGAAAGCTGGTGGGGACCTGACGGACAGCTCTTCGTCTGGCAAATTCGTCTGCCGCGTACCGTCGCGGTGATGCTGGTGGGGGCCGCGCTGGCGCTGTGCGGCACTATTATGCAGGCGTTATTTGAGAATCCTCTGGCGGAGCCCGGGCTGCTCGGCGTGTCTAACGGTGCGGGCGTGGGGCTGATTGCAGCGGTGATGCTGGGCGGAGGAGATCTCTCCGGCTGGAGCATTAGCCTGAGCGCGATCCTCGGCGCATTACTGATAACGCTCATCCTTCTTCGTTTTGCCAGACGGCACTTATCGACCAGCCGTCTGCTGCTTGCCGGCGTGGCGCTGGGGATCATCTGTAGCGCGCTGATGACCTGGGCGGTCTACTTCTCGACCTCTTTTGACCTTCGGCAGCTCATGTACTGGATGATGGGCGGCTTTGGCGGCGTCGACTGGCAGCAGGGCTGGCTGATGGCGCTGCTGGTGCCGGTCATCGTGTGGGCTGCCCTGCAGTCGCAGCCGTTGAATATGCTCGCGCTGGGTGAAACCTCAGCTCGCCAGCTGGGCATGCCGATTGGGTTCTGGCGTAATGTGCTGGTCATCGCCATTGGCTGGCTGGTCGGCGTCAGCGTGGCTCTGGCGGGCGCGATTGGCTTTATCGGTCTGGTGATTCCGCATATGCTCCGACTATGCGGAATCACGGACCATCGAACCTTGCTTCCGGCCTCGGCGGTTGCCGGGGCCGTCACGCTGCTGGTGGCCGACATCATCGCCAGGCTTGCCCTGACGGCCGCAGAGCTGCCCATTGGCGTGGTGACCGCCACGCTGGGCGCGCCGGTCTTTATCTGGCTACTATTAAAAGCTGGACGTTAAATCGACAACCTGAGGAAATGCTATGCAGTCAGATATCCTGAATACTGAAGTGACCACCATTGATGGCGATAAAACCACGCTGGAAGGCTACAAAGGCAATGTGTTGCTGATCGTCAACGTGGCATCCAAATGCGGCCTGACGCCGCAGTACGAGCAGCTGGAAAACATTCAGAAGGCCTGGGAGAAAGACGGTTTTACCGTGCTGGGCTTCCCCTGCAACCAGTTCCTGGGGCAGGAGCCGGGCAGCGAAGAGGAGATTAAAACCTTCTGCAGCACTACCTACGGCGTAACGTTCCCGTTGTTCAGCAAAATCGATGTCAACGGTGAAGACCGCCACCCGCTGTATGCGAAGCTGATCGCTGCCGCACCGAAAGCCGTCGCGCCGGAAGGCAGCGGTTTTTATGAACGCATGGCCAGCAAAGGCCGCGCGCCGCTTTATCCGGACGATATTCTGTGGAACTTTGAAAAATTCCTGATAGGTCGCGACGGTCAGGTCGTACAGCGTTTTTCACCGGATATGACCCCTGAAGATCCGATCGTCATGGAATCGATCAAGCTGGCGCTGGCGAAATAATGTCGCTGCTGATGCAGCTCACGGACGTTGCCGAGAAGGGACGTCTGGAGCCGATAACCGGCGCCGTCAATGCGGGAGAAATCCTGCATCTTGTCGGGCCAAACGGCGCAGGAAAGAGCACGCTGCTGGCACGGATGGCAGGCATGACTGCCGGAGAAGGGCAGATAATGTTGCTGGAGCATACGCTGGCCGAGTGGTCGCCGGTCTCGCTGGCGCATCGGCGCAGCTATCTCGTGCAGCAGCAGGTGCCCCCCTTTGCGATGCCGGTCTGGCACTATCTGATGCTGCATTTGCACGACAAACATTCTACGGCACTGCTGACGGACGTGGCCGCGGCGCTGGGGCTGGAGGATAAACTCTCCCGGCATGTCAGCCAGCTATCCGGTGGCGAATGGCAGCGGGTGCGTCTGGCGGCTGTGATTGTTCAGGTCCACCCGACCGGTAATCCTCATGGGCGGATGCTGCTTCTCGATGAACCGATGAGCGGTCTGGATGTGGCGCAGCAGGCGGCCCTGGATACCCTGCTAAGTGCGCTCAGTAGAAAAGGCATCGCCGTGGTGATGAGCAGTCATGACCTCAACCACACCTTGCGTCATGCCCACCGGGTGTGGCTGCTGTCGCAGGGGAAGATGATCGCCAGCGGTACGCGGGATCAGGTTCTTACGCCGCCCAATCTTGCCCGCGCGTACAACATGTCGTTCCGCAGGCTGGATATTGAGGGCCATAAGATGCTGATTTCGACCGGGCAGGAGTAAGCGTTTCTTGCCTGCGAGCACAATTGCACGCTAAATTACGAAAAGAACAAAAAAAGCAGAGGATTCGTCTGAAAATGCGATTCTGGTTTCTCCTGATGGCCGCACTTTTTCTTGCGGGATGCAGTAGCCATCGTGCACCGCCGCCTAACCCACGGCTTTCAGATTCGATCACCGTCATTGCCAGCCTCAACGATCAGCTGAGCAACTGGCGCGGCACGCCTTATCGCTACGGCGGCATGAGCCGTGGCGGTGTAGATTGCTCCGGCTTCGTTCTGATGACGTTTCGCGACAAGTTTGATTTACAGCTGCCGCGTGAAACGCGTAAACAGGCAGAAATCGGCACGGAAATTGATAAAGACGACCTCCTGCCCGGGGACCTGGTTTTCTTCAAAACCGGATCGGGGGAAAGCGGACTTCATGTGGGCATTTATGATACTGACAACCAGTTCATTCACGCCTCGACGAGCCGCGGCGTGATGCGCTCTTCTCTTGATAATGTTTACTGGCGTAAAAATTTCTGGCAGGCACGACGTATATAATCTTCGTCGTATACCTCTCTTATGACGGCATGGTAGCGAATAAACATGCCGTTTTTTCTCAAATAAGATGATTAAAGTTAAATTTACCTAAAATTAGCGAATCCCTCATGTATCTGTTTTATCTAAAACTGGCTATTATTTTGCAACCAGGATAAGATTATTTTAGATTCAGGGAAAAATCTGAAAATTAATACGGAACTAATGAAATTAATCTTATTAAAATCAAGACAGTGGAATTGTGTCGGCAATTGCTCCAGGATGTCCTCTCTCATCTTTAATGCGGGGCGAGTGCAATGATAATTACGCTAGATAATGCTTACCAGTCTGAACTGCTGCTTTTGCCTGCCCGTAATAGCGCAGGGGAGCTTAAAGGTTTAGAAATTCTGGTTAACTTTACTGGCGTCGACAGCGATGTGCGGATCCCCACTGAGCTTGTTATCCCACGACTTTCAGCGGCTGAAGAGTTAGCGCTGTTTAACGAAAAACTGCAATTGCTTGATACCTGCAAACTGTTTTTTATTCAGCATCAGTTAATTGCATGGATCAATATTACACCTGCAATAGTTGAATTTTTATTAAGTAATGGAAACGCTGTTTCAATTCTTGAGCGTTATCCGTTTCTTGAGTTTACTGTTAATGAGAATTATCCAGGTTTAAATAACGGAAAGGACGATCTTCAGCTGGCGAGAATGGCAATCCATTTCCCATTGGTGCTGGCAAACTTTGGTGCAGGCGCTGCATCGCTCAAGGCGGTCTACGATGGATTATTTAAACGGGTTATTCTCGATAAAGGCTTCATTCAGCAGCGTGCTTCAGAGCTCTCTTTTGAGCCATTTATGCGCGCCATCCTCTGGCAAATCACGCCGCACTGCCAGTCTGTGATTGTCTCGGGCATTGACGACCACGGTCTGTTGCAGCGCGTGTTGTCCTTTAATTTTGGCGCCATGCAGGGAACACTCTGGCCTGCCGTCTCGGCGGAACACGTCACTACGCTGGTTCAGCAGCGATAACCCTTGCTTTCGCCCGTGTTTAAGTCCGGGTAAACCCTCTACACTAAAAGCAGGAGGACTTATGACCCTGTCTTTTACTGCTCACTGGCATGACGAGTTGCCGGGATTTTATACTGCACTCAAACCCACACCGTTACAAAATTCACGCCTTATCTGGCATAACGATCGGCTGGCAGAAGAGCTGGCCATTCCGCCTGAGCTGTTTCAGCGTTCAGGGAGCGCTGGCGTCTGGGGAGGCGAAACGCTTCTCGCCGGTATGCAACCCCTGGCCCAGGTCTATAGCGGACATCAGTTTGGCGTCTGGGCTGGGCAACTGGGCGACGGCAGGGGGATCCTGCTCGGTGAACAACAGCTTCCCAATGGGGAGACGGTTGACTGGCACCTTAAAGGTGCGGGCCTGACGCCCTATTCGCGGATGGGCGACGGGCGTGCGGTTCTGCGTTCAACGATTCGCGAATGCCTGGGCTCCGAAGCGATGCATGCCCTCGGTATCCCCACCACCCGTGCGCTGTCGATCGTGACCAGCGACACGCCGGTTGCGCGCGAAACCGTGGAAAAGGGCGCAATGCTGATGCGCATTGCGCAAAGCCATCTGCGCTTCGGTCATTTTGAACACTTTTACTATCGCCGCGAGCCGGACAAGGTGCGCCAACTGGCTGACTTTGCCATTCGTCACCACTGGGCGCATTTGCAGGACGACGCGGATCAATACGTTCTCTGGTTCAGGGACGTGGTGGCCCGTACCGCAGCCCTGATTGCTCGCTGGCAAACGGTAGGTTTTGCCCATGGCGTCATGAATACGGACAACATGTCGCTTCTCGGGTTGACCTTTGACTACGGTCCGTTTGGTTTCCTGGATGATTATCAGCCAGGGTACATCTGTAACCACTCCGACTATCAGGGGCGCTACAGTTTTGACAATCAGCCCGCGGTGGGCCTGTGGAACCTGCAGCGGCTTGCGCAAACCCTGTCGCCGTTCATCGACGTTGATGCCCTGAATGATGCGCTCGACAGCTATCAGGCGATCTTACTGCGAGAGTATGGCTCGCTGATGCGCAACAAGCTGGGGTTAGTCACGCAGGAGAAGGGCGATAACGACATCCTCAATGGCCTGTTTGCCCTGATGGCGCGCGAGGGCAGCGATTTCACGCGCACCTTCAGGATGCTGGGCCAGACGGAGCAGCACAGTGCCGCCTCGCCGCTGCGCGATGAGTTTATTGACAGACAGGCGTTTGACGACTGGTTTGCATCGTACCGCGCGCGGCTGCAGCAGGAGCAGGTGGATGATGCGACCCGCCAGGCGCAGATGAACGCTACGAACCCGGCGATGGTGTTGCGCAACTGGCTGGCGCAGCGGGCGATTGAGCAGGCCGAGCAGGGCGAGTACGACGAGTTACACCGTCTGCACGTGGCGTTGCGCACGCCGTTTGCCGACCGGGATGATGATTACGTCAGCCGCCCGCCTGAGTGGGGCAAGCGGCTGGAGGTCAGTTGCTCAAGCTAGTGTCTGGCCGGAGTCGGCGTCGTCAGAATCCGGCCCGGTCAGGGGACGAGAAACACCTGCGGCACGGCGTGAGCGGGATGCCTGCCGACGTGTACCTGTGCGCCGTACCAGCGCGCCAGCGCATCGGCCTCCAACACGGTTTCCGGCTCTCCCTGGGACACGATCCTGCCGCTGTGCAGGAGCAGGATGCGATCCGCCCACAGCGCTGCCAGGTTGAGGTCGTGCAGCACCGCGCACACGTGCAGATGTCCCCGGCTGGTCAGGGATTTCAGCAGGCGCAGCAGATGCTGCTGGTAATAGAGATCCAGCGCGGACGTCGGTTCATCAAGAAACAGCCAGCCGCGCGGCGCACCGTCGCACCAGAGCTGAGCCAGCGCGCGGGCGAGCTGAACGCGCTGCTGCTCGCCGCCGGAGAGCGCGGCAAACTGCCTTCCCGCCAGCGGTAAACAGCCGGTGATGGCCATCACCTCCTCGATCACCGACGCTTCTGGCGTGCGGGTCCAGGGCGCGCGCCCCATACCGACCACCGCCTCAACCGGCCAGTCAAATCCGAGCTGCGTGCTCTGGCGCATCACCGCCCGGTAGCGGGAGAGCCTTTCCGGTTGCCAGGCCGCAAGCGGTGTACCCGCCAGGCTGCACCGTCCCCCAGCAGGTTTAAGATAGCCGGTAAGCAGTCGCAGCAGCGTCGATTTCCCGGCGCCGTTGGGGCCAATCAACGCCACCAGCTCGCCCTGAGATAAGGTCAGCGACACGTCGTTAATCAGCGTGCGTTGCCCGGCGCGAAAAACAAGGTTTTCTGCACAATAGCGTTCAGCCATGCGCACCTCCACGACGAAAGATCAGCCACAGGAACCACGGCGCGCCGAGAAGGCTGGTCAATAAGCCAACCGGCATTTCCGCCGGAGCGACCACGCTGCGCGCCAGCGTGTCGGCCACCAGCAGGAGCAGCGCACCGGCCAGCACCGAGCCGGGGAGCGTGGCCCGATGGTCGGCTCCCAGCCACATGCGCACCAGGTGCGGCACCACCAGGCCAACAAAACCGATCACGCCGCTGATCGCAACGGCGGCAGCCACCAGCAGGGCGCTGCACAGCAGCAGGATCCGCTGCACGGCGGCCACCTCCACGCCGAGATAGTGCGCCTCTTCGTCGCCCAGCTGCAGCAGGTTGAGGGGCCCTGCCAGGCGCCAGATAATCAGTACGGTGGGGATCATCAGCGACGCGACGGCCAGCAGCGTCGACCACTGCGCCTGGCCGAGGCTGCCCATTCCCCAGAGTGAAAGCTGGCGAAGCTGGGCATCATTGCTGAGCCATGACAGCACGCCGACGGCCGCACCGCACAGGGCGTTGATGGCAATGCCCACCAGCAGCAGGCGCGACAGGGAAGCGTCACGCTGACGGCTGAGCAGGAAAATCACGAAGGTGGCGGCCAGCGCGCCGAGAAACGCCGCCAGCATCGGGGCATACAGCATCACCAGTGCAGGCAGCGAGAGCGGAAGCACCACCCACAGCGCGACGGCAAGTGCCGCGCCGCTGCTGATGCCGAGCAGGCCCGGGTCCGCCAGCGGGTTGCGGAACAGCCCCTGCATCACGCAGCCCGCGAGCGCCAGTGAACCGCCGATCGCCAGCGCCAGCAGCACGCGTGGCAGGCGGATCGTCAGCCAGATCTGACGCAGGGCCTCGTCGGTGCCATTCCACAGCAGGCTGACCGGCAGGCGTAGCGCGCCAATACCGCTGGCCGTCAGCGTCGTGGCGACCAGCAGCGCGGCCAGCATCCACAATGACAGGGCGACTCGCCGGGACATCAGGGCAGTTGCTCCGCTTTGGTACGCAGCTGCCGGATGGCTTCCGGCGTTCGCACGCTAAAGCCCAGCAGCGCCATATCATCAATCGCCAGCACCTGCTTATTGCGTCCTGCCGGGGTTTGCGCCAGCCCGGGCAGCGTCCACAGATTCGCTTCGCCACCCAGGGCGTTGATGCCGTCCTGCGAAATCACCACCAGATCGGGCCGGCTGGCAATCACCCCTTCCTGAGACAGCGGCTGATAGCGGGTGAACCCCTGCATCGCATTCTGCAGCCCCGCCGCGCGAATGGCCGCGTCCGCGCCGGTCTGTTGTCCGGCAGCCATCGCGGTCATCCCGCCGTGGTTGAGAATAAACAGCACCCGCTTGTTGAGCGGCGATGTGGGCAGGGTTGACAGCGCCTGACGCAGCTTGCCGCGCAGGGCTTCCCCCTCGGCCTCCCGGTGCGTCGCTTCCGCCACGATCCGCACTTTTTCGTCGATGACGCTCAAATCGTTAGCGGCTGGAACCGCGATAACCCGGACGTGGCTTTGCTCAACCTGCTTTAGCGCCAGGGAGGGCTGCGCCTGGGCGCTGGCCAGCACCAGCGTGGGGCGCATGGACAAGATCCCTTCCGCGTTGAGCTGGCGCAGATAGCCCACGTCCGGCAGCACGTTCGCCGCCTGCGGCCACTGGCTGGTGCTGTCGCGGGCCACCAGGGAAGACGACGCGCCGAGGGCGTAGACAATCTCGGTGACGTCGCCGCCGAGCGTGATGATTTTCTCCTGCGGCGCAGCAAACGCCATCAGGGGCAGGGCGCTGAACAGGACAAGCCACCGTTTCATGCGGCCAGCCCTTTCGCCGTCAGGGCGTCTATCTGGCTGCGCCACTGGCTTTGCTCCGGCTCGCCTTCGGTGCGCTGGCCGTACAGCTGGGCGATTTGCGTCCCGTCGGCGGCAAACAGCTCCAGGCTGGTGACATGCCCGTCAGCGGTTGGTTTGCGCGTGACCCACGTCTCCGCAATGGCGTCTTCAAGCAGGTGCAGGGTAAAGGTTGGGTTGAAGATGTTCAGCCAGCCTTTCATCGGCGCCAGCTTTTCCACCACGCCGGTGAAAATCTGTACGCAGCCGCGGTTGCCGACGAAGACCATGATTTCATTGCCGTCCCGGCGCGCCGTCTCCAGCAGCTGCGCCAGCGCGCTGTTCTCTACCCGGCAGGCCAGATCGTCCCCGACCAGGCGAAACGCCTGCTGGCGGCTGAGGTTATGGCGTTTGAGGAGGCTGAAGAACTGGTGCACGTCGGTCATGGCGCGCCACTCGTTGTCCACGAGGTCGGCTTGCGCATTTTCCGTGTGAGCAGGCGCGTCGGGCGCCTTCAACGCCAGCGGTGGATTATCGGCAAAGATAAAACGCGTCAGCACGTCGCCCCAGGCGGAAAGGTCGGTGTTATCCGTGGCGTAGACCTTCAGCAGGGCATCGCCCTGGTGGTCGAAGAACTGAATGCTCTGCCGCTCGCCGCGGGCGGTGGCTTCACTGATGTGAAACGCGCTTGCCCACTGGTTGAGGAACAGGCGCAGATCCAGCGCGCGCGGGTTCAGCACCAGCCCGGCATGGCCGTTCAGGTGCTGGTTGGTGAAGCTTCCGACCTGCTCGTGAACGGCGTAGTTGTTGCGGCAGATGCATTTGGTTTCGCCCACCGCCTCCAGCGCGCCCAGGATCTCGCGGATCTCACCGCGCAGTCGCCAGGCGTCGTGACCCACGCGGGTAAAGGTCAGCTCTGCTTCGCTGATATTCATTAACCCTGCGATGTCGCGCGCGTACTTACCCGGATTGTCTTCTTTCAGCTCAAGCCAGCGCGTGTAGTGATTCATTTTCTTTTCCTTCTGAAGAGTTGCCCCGACTGGAATTACCACTGATAGCTTACGAAAATCTTGCCGTTACGGCCGTCCTGCGGAATGCCCTGAGGTGACCAGTATTCTTTGTCAAAGGCGTTGCCGAGCACCAGCGTCGTGGTCACGCCTTTGAGCTGCTCCTGACCCTTATAGCTGACGTAGAAGTCATTGACCGCGTAGCCCGGCTGCTTGCTGTAGCTGCTGCTGATATGCGTTGAGCGATCGACAAAGGTGCCAATCCAGCCGACGGAAAAACCGCTCTGCGCCACCGGAATGTCCAGCTTGCTGGTGACGGTATCCGGGTTGATGCTGGAGATGTACTCGCCCGTATCGGTGTCTTTCCCGCGCGTGCGGTTATAGGCCAGGTCGAGGTTGAAGAGGTCGGCAGAGTATTTTGCCATCATGTCCCAGCCCCAGATTTTGGCGTTCGGAACGTTATAAGACATGGTGGTCGCGGCGGCAAAATTGACGGTGGTGGAGATATAGTCTTTAGCTTTGGTATCGAAATAGCTGGCTTTAAACTCCAGCGCATCGTTGGCAAGCAGCAGATCGTCAAAGCGCAGACCGAACCCAAACTCCTGCGTTTCGTTGGTTTCCGGGCGCAGGTTCGGGTTCGGCACCCAGTAGTTGGTATAGAAGCGGCCAATAGAGAAGTGTTTGGCGTCGTTGTACATCTCGCCCATAGTGGGCGCGCGGAACGCCTGCGCGTATGAGCCAAACAGCATCAGCCAGTCGGTCGGGCTGACGGTCAACCCGGCGCGGGAGGACCATTTATCGGCATCCACGTCGTCGTAGCCATTGCTGCTGCCGCGGTAGTTGTCATAGCGCGTACCGCCCAGCAGGGTGACCGGCAGATCGCGCAGGGTGATCTCATCCTGCAGCCAGCCGGAGCTGAAGTCGATTTTCGCCTCCGGGAAGCCGGTGGTCGCGCCGCCCGGATGCTGCTCCTGACGGTAGTATTCCCCACCGTAGGTCAGCAGATGTGCTGCAAACGTGTCGCTGAACAGGCGGGTGCGGTTTTCCACCTTGCCGCCTTTGGTGGTCTGCTTGCGGAACTCACCGCTGTTGTCGATATTCTGGGCATTAATGCGCGCTTCGGACCAGTAGACCTTCGCGTCGGCGTTCAGCCAGTCGTTACCTTCCGGGGCGATGCGGTAGCCCACCTGCGCGTCACGCTGGATGGTGGAGCGATCTGTCATCGGGTTACTGCTGTCCGCCCCAGTAGTTTGCGGGTTTTTTGGTTCCTGCGCATCGTTGTTGTAGTAGCGCAGGGCGCCGCTCAGGGTCTGGGCCGGGTCGATTTTCCAGCTGCCTTTCGCCAGCATGTTATTGATGGATTCGTCGTTAGGGGCGGTTGCTCCGTCGCTCTGGCGGATATCACCGCGATCCCGGCTGGACCAGGCCACCAGACCGTCCAGCGTGTCGGTGCGGCCATAGGCGCTGGCCCCCATGCCAAGACTGTGATCGCCTGTCGCCCCCGTACCAAACACACGATAACCGCTGTTTTTACCCGTTTCCAGCAGGTCTTTTGCATCGACGGTGTCATAGGAAATCACGCCGCCCAGCGCGCCGCTGCCGTACAGCAGGGCCGACGGGCCGCGAACCACTTCGATACGTTTAATCAGCGCCGGATCGAGGAACGTGCTGTTCAGGTGGCCGGTGTCGGTGCCCTGACGCACGCCGTCAACCAGCACCAGCACGCCGCGACGATCGTAGCCGCGCAGGTTCACGTCCTGCCCGTTGGTGCGCCCGGTGCCGTCCAGCGTCAGGCCGGGAACGTTACGCAGCAGGTCAGCCGCCGAGCTGGCGGTTTGTTTCTCCGGCGCGCTGGCGTCAATCACGCTCACCATCATGGGGGCTTCAAAGGCGCTGCGGGCGTTGCCCGTGGCGGTGACGGTCATTTCATCTGCGGCAGCAAACGCGACGCCCGGCAGGGTGCTGACAATCGCCAGCGCCAGAAGTGACGGGCGTAAAGACGCGGAAGGCAGGTGTGGCATAGCAACTCTCCATAAAGAATCGAAAGCGCTGGCTGCCTGGGGATCACCTGGGTGGCTGGCGAAGTTTTTGGTTTATTTTGTGAGGATCAGTTTTCCGGCATGGGTCTGGCGCAGCAGATAGCGCTGGCCGTCATGCTCGATAATGACCCGCCCCGCATCGCCGAGCAGGGTTTTGCTGTCAATCCGACGCTCGGTAGGGGCTGGTGCTGTGTCTGTTTTTGCTGGCGTTGCCGCGCTGTTATCCGTACGTGACATAATGTTTATAAATAACAATCAATGTAACAATGATAATCATTATCAATAAACTGCAAATTTACGGCAAGCGTTTTTGTGAAAAAAGGGTGAGAGGATCAATATTGTGCAATGAAAAGCCCGGTGGCGGCTTCGCCTTACCGGGCCTACAACGGCAAGAATCGTAGGCCGGGTAAGCGCAGCGCCACCCGGCAGGATGTTAAAAGCGCGTGTCTACGGCTGCAGCCAGCTTCTCCAGCAGCAGCTCGCTGTCTTCCCAGCTCAGGCACGGGTCGGTTATCGACTGGCCGTATACCATCTGCTGGCCAGCAACGATTTTCTGCGTGCCTTCTTTGATAAAGCTCTCCGCCATAATCCCTGCAACGGCGGTTGAACCGCTGCGGATCTGCTGGCAGATCTCATCGCAGACGTCCAGCTGGCGGCGATGCTGCTTCTGGCAGTTGCCGTGGCTGAAGTCCACCACCAGATGTTCCGGCAGGTCGAATTCCGCCAGCGTTTCACAGGCCGCAGCAATATCTTGTGCATGATAATTGGGCTTCTTCCCGCCGCGCATGATGATGTGCCCGTACGGGTTACCGCTGGTCTGGTAGATGGTCATGTGACCGCTCTTGTCCGGCGACAGGAACATGTGGCTGGCACGGGCCGCGCGGATGGCATCGACCGCAATACGCGTATTGCCATCGGTCCCGTTTTTAAAGCCGACCGGACAGGAGAGGGCGGAGGCCATCTCGCGGTGGATTTGGCTCTCGGTGGTGCGTGCGCCAATCGCGCCCCAGCTGATCAGATCGGCGATAAACTGCCCGGTCACCATATCAAGGAACTCGGTGGCGGTCGGCACGCCCAGCTCGTTGACCTGCAAAAGCAGCTTCCGCGCCAGCTCGATGCCGTGGTTCACGCGATAGCTGCCGTTGAGGTCAGGGTCGGAAATCAGTCCTTTCCAGCCCACCACGGTACGCGGTTTTTCAAAGTAGGTTCGCATCACAATCTCAAGGCGGTGCTGATACTTATCCCGCAGGCCCTGAAGCCGTTTTGCATAATCCATCGCGGCATCCAGATCGTGGATGGAGCAGGGACCAATCACTACCAGAAGACGCTTGTCTTCACCATTGAGGATTTTTTCAATGCGGCGGCGGGAGGCCGTCACGTGTTCCGCAACGGCCGCGGAAACAGGATGCCGCTGGGCCAGTTCAGCCGGCGTGACCAGGCTGTCAATGCGCGCAGTGCGGAGTTCATCGGTTTTATTCATGGAATGTCTCAGAAAATTTTTGCTTCATCGGCAGACTACCGGGAAGTGATGGGCATCACCTTAAACCAATCCCTGCTGATTTCAAGTTCGGGGCGACACCGCCCCGTGGTTGCCGATGATGATACCTGAATCTGAGCTAATGTACTAGCATATTAGTACATGCGGCGATTAAGCCCCATGATGTCGAGAATTTTGGTGGCAATTTCTTCCACAGAGTAGTTGGTGCTGTTCAGCCACGGGATCTGATTTTTGCGGTACAGGGCTTCCACTTCGGAGACCTCCATCCGGCACTGGCGCATGGAGGCGTAGCGGCTGTTCTCGCGGCGCTCTTCGCGGATGGCGGCAAGGCGCTCCGGATTAATGGTCAGCCCGAACAGCTTGTGCTGCAGCGGCTTCAGGGCGGCGGGCAGCACCAGGTTATCCATATCGTCAGCGATGAACGGGTAGTTGGCGGCGCGAATGCCGAACTGCATCGCCAGGTAAAGGCTGGTCGGCGTTTTGCCGCAGCGCGACACGCCAAGCAGGATCACCTGCGCCTGGTCGAGATTACGCAGCGAGATGCCGTCGTCGTGCGCGAGGGTATAGTCAATGGCGGCGATACGGGCATCATACTTGGTCAGGTTGCCGGGGTTCAGCCCGTGGGTACGGTGGGCGATAGGCGTTGGGTCGAGCTTCAGCTCGCTTTGCAGCGGAGCCACCAGCGCCTGCACGATATCCTGGCAGAAGCCTTCACTCTGCAGAATGATGGCGCGAATCTCGGGGATCACAATGGAGTAGAACACCAGCGGGCGGACGCCGGTCTGCTGGTAAATGGCGTCGATCTGGTCCTTCACCGCTTTGGCGCGGCTCTCATTTTCGACAAACGGCAGCGTAATGCTGTTGATCGATACGGGAAACTGCGACATCACCGCGTGGCCCAGCACCTCGGCGGTGATCGCCGTACCATCAGAAATATAAAAAACGTGACGATCGACAGCACTATCCATTTTACCCACCCTGAATATCAGACGTAATTGTCTGAAAGCATAAATTAAAAAAGTAATTTACACAGCAAAGAACTTATCCTAATTATGAATGAAACGCTGTTTTTGATTTTCCTGAAAAGTGGATTTCATTTTTCAAATAGCGACTTTATTTTTGGGGTTTCTGGCTGAATATAGAGGAATCATCGGGTTAATCGTTGATGGGAAAGTATCCGAAAAGTTGAAAATTTAAATTGCTTACACGATTCACCGTTTTTTTAGCGGAAATAATTATGCCAGTATAAATACGTAGTCAGGTGTTTCTTACTCCGATCAAATATCACAAAAGGATTGTTTCGATGTCCAACAATGGCTCGTCACCGCTGGTGCTTTGGTATAACCAACTCGGCATGAATGATGTAGACAGAGTTGGGGGCAAAAATGCCTCCCTGGGTGAAATGATTACAAACCTGTCGGGTATGGGTGTCTCCGTACCGAACGGGTTTGCCACCACCGCCGATGCCTTTAACCTGTTTTTAGACCAGAGCGGTGTTAACCAGCGCATTTACGACCTGCTGGATAAAACGGATATTGATGACGTGACCGAGCTTGCCAAAGCCGGGGCGCAGATCCGCCAGTGGATCATCGACACACCTTTCCAGCCGGAACTGGAAAAAGCCATTCACGACGCGTACAACCAGCTCTCCGCTGACGACGCGCAGGCCTCCTTTGCCGTGCGCTCTTCAGCCACCGCAGAAGACATGCCGGACGCCTCGTTTGCCGGGCAGCAGGAAACCTTCCTGAACGTCCAGGGTTACGATGCGGTGCTGGTGGCGGTGAAGCACGTGTTTGCTTCCCTGTTCAACGACCGCGCCATCTCCTATCGCGTGCATCAGGGCTACGACCATCGCGGCGTGGCGCTCTCCGCTGGCGTGCAGCGCATGGTGCGTTCGGACGTGGGCTCATCCGGCGTGATGTTCTCCATTGATACTGAATCCGGCTTCGACCAGGTGGTGTTCATCACCTCCGCGTGGGGGCTGGGTGAGATGGTCGTGCAGGGTGCGGTAAACCCTGACGAATTCTACGTTCACAAGCCTACGCTGGCCGCTGGCCGCCCGGCGGTGGTGCGCCGCACCATGGGCTCGAAAAAAATCCGCATGATCTATGCCCCGACCCAGGAGCATGGCAAGCAGGTCAAAATTGAAGATGTACCGCAGGAGCAGCGCGACCGCTTCTCCCTGACCGACGCCGAAGTGCAGGAGCTGGCGAAGCAGGCGGTGCAGATTGAAAAACACTACGGCCGTCCGATGGATATCGAATGGGCGAAAGACGGGAACACCGGCAAGCTGTTTATCGTGCAGGCGCGCCCGGAAACCGTCCGCTCACGCGGTCAGGTGATGGAGCGTTACACGCTGCACGCCCAAGGCAAAATCGTGGCGGAAGGCCGTGCTATCGGTCACCGCATCGGTGCCGGTCCGGTGAAGGTGATCCACGACATCAGCGAGATGAACCGCATTGAGCCAGGCGACGTGCTGGTGACCGACATGACCGACCCGGACTGGGAACCGATCATGAAGAAAGCGGCGGCTATCGTCACCAACCGCGGCGGCCGTACCTGTCATGCGGCGATCATCGCCCGCGAGCTGGGGATTCCTGCGGTTGTCGGCTGCGGTGATGCTACCGAGCGCATGAAGGATGGACAGAATGTGACCGTCTCCTGTGCCGAAGGCGATACCGGCTACGTGTATGCCGATATCCTCGACTTCAGCGTGAAGAGCTCCAGCGTGGATACCATGCCGGACCTGCCGCTGAAGATCATGATGAACGTCGGCAACCCGGACCGCGCGTTCGACTTCGCCTGCCTGCCGAACGAAGGCGTAGGCCTGGCGCGTCTGGAATTTATCATCAACCGTATGATCGGCGTTCACCCGCGTGCGCTGCTGGAGTTTGACGACCAGGAGCCGAAGCTGCAGAACGAAATCCGCGAGATGATGAAAGGCTACGATTCGCCGAGGGAGTTCTACGTCGGCCGTCTGACCGAAGGGATCGCCACGCTGGGTGCCGCTTTCTATCCGAAACGCGTGATTGTGCGCCTGTCTGACTTTAAGTCTAACGAATACGCCAACCTGGTGGGCGGCGAGCGCTACGAGCCGGAAGAAGAGAACCCGATGCTGGGCTTCCGCGGGGCCGGACGCTACGTGTCCGACAGCTTCCGCGACTGCTTCGCGCTGGAGTGTGAGGCGGTGAAGCGCGTGCGCAACGACATGGGGCTGACCAACGTCGAAATCATGATCCCGTTTGTGCGTACCGTGGATCAGGCGAAAGCCGTGGTGGACGAGCTGGCGCGTCAGGGTCTGAAGCGCGGCGAGAACGGGCTGAAGATCATCATGATGTGTGAAATTCCGTCCAACGCCCTGCTGGCCGAGCAGTTCCTGGAGCACTTCGACGGCTTCTCTATCGGCTCGAACGACATGACGCAGCTGACGCTGGGTCTGGACCGCGACTCCGGCGTGGTTTCCGAGCTGTTCGACGAGCGCAACGAGGCGGTGAAAGCATTGCTCTCCCTGTCCATCCGCGCGGCGAAGAAGCAGGGCAAATACGTCGGGATTTGTGGTCAGGGGCCATCCGACCATGAAGACTTTGCCGCCTGGCTGATGGAGGAGGGGATCGATAGCCTGTCCCTGAACCCGGATACCGTGGTGCAAACCTGGCTGAGCCTGGCGGAACTGAACAAGTAACGCCACGCTGACCCGAAAAGGCGAGGATATTATTCCTCGCCTTTTTTATTTCCGCCCGAATATGCTCCCCATCACAAATAAAGTAAAAAACTAAATATCATAATTTGCCTGTCAATTTAGACAATTGTTAGCGCGCAAACCGTTGCTAATACTTGAGCCTTACATGCGCATTTCCCTTCAGATGATGCGCAACTGGTTGAAATACGTTTTAACCTGATAAAAAGGCAAATAACAATGACACTCTCCTCTGTATTGCGTACCAAAGATAAAATAGGTTATGGCTTAGGTGATATGGCCAGCGCGCTGGTCTGGCAAACGGCAACGTTATTTCTCGCCTATTTCTATACGGACGTTTTTGGGCTGCCCGCCGCAATCATGGGCACGATGTTTTTAGTGGTGCGCGTGGTCGATGCGTTTGTCGACCCGTGCATTGGCGCGCTGGTGGATCGCACTCAAACGCGCCACGGCCGTTTCCGTCCCTGGCTGCTGTGGTTTGCCATTCCGTTTGGCGTGAGCTGCCTCATTACTTTCTATGTACCGGACGTGGGGCCGACGGCGAAAATCGTTTATGCCTGCCTGACCTACGCGATCTTAAGCCTGATTTACTCCGCCATTAACGTGCCTTACTGCGCCATGCCCGGCTCGCTGACGCTGGATCCGCGCGAGCGTCACTCCCTGCAGTCGTGGCGCTTTGGCCTGTCGTTTATCGGCGGGTTGATTGTGACGGTGATTGCCCTGCCGCTGGTCTCACTGTTAGGCCAGGGCAACGTGCAGAAAGGCTATTTCTATGCCATGAGCCTGATGGGGCTGCTGGGCATTGTGCTGTTTTTCTGCTGCTTCCTGATGACCCGCGAGCGTTATTCTCCGCGCAGTGATACTTCCGGCTCGATGCTCACCGATTTAAAACTGCTGGCCGGAAACAGCCAGTGGCGCATTGTTTTCCTGTTTAATATTTTGCTGTTAACGGCGGTGGTAACGCGCGGTTCCGCCACCATGTATTACGTGAACTACGTGCTGTTGCGCCCGGAGCTGGTTTTTGCCTTTATTGTTTCCGGAATGGTCGCCTCCTTAAGCGGCGCATTATTATCTGAACGGCTGCTGGGGAAATTTGACCGCGTGCGCGCCTACCAGTGGACCATTATTTCCTTCGTCATTTTCGGGGCGCTGATTTTCTTCCTGCCGCCTTCGCAGGTGTGGCTGATTTTTGGCCTCAACATTGTCTTTAGCTTTGTGCAAAACCTCACCACGCCGCTGCAGTGGACCATGTTCTCCGATGTGGTCGACTACGAAGAGCATCGCAGCGGCCGCCGCCTGGACGGGCTGGTTTTCTCTACCGCGCTGTTTGCCATCAAATTTGGGCTGGCGCTGGGTGGGGCGGTCGTCGGCTGGGTGCTTGGCATGGTGGATTACGCCCCGGGACAGGCAGCCCAGGCGCCGCACGTCCTCTCTACGATCAACGCCCTGTTCACCCTTATCCCTTGCGCGCTGTTCCTCTGCATGGTCGCGCTGCTTTCAATCTACAAGCTTAACAGTCGGCTGGTGGATTCCATCGCCCGGGAACTGGCCAGCAAGCGTGAGGTGAGACCCGAAGCAGGGCCGCTCAGCCCGGCAACCCCTTCCGCACTACAGGAGTAAAACATGACAGCTATCTATAAGGACGCGGGACGTCCCGTGCACGAGCGCGTCGCCGATTTACTGGCGCGTATGACCCCGGAAGAGAAGTTCGCCCAGATGCATGCGTACTGGTTGATCCTCGATGAAAACGGCAACCACCGCGAGCGCAGCGACCTCAGCGACGAATTCGCCGGCGTGAGCGAGCAGGCTGCACTGAGCGAACGGCTGAAGCTGGGCATAGGGCAGATCACCCGTCCGCTCGGTACCCATATCGTTGACGCGAAAACCGGCGTGCGCGCCGCTAACCGCCTGCAGCGCATGATGATGGAGGAGACGCGACTCGGCATTCCGGCCCTGTTCCATGAAGAGTGCCTGGTGGGGCTGCTGTGCAAAGACGCCACGCTGTTCCCGTCGTCGCTGAACTACGGTTCGACCTGGGACCCTGAACTGGTACAGCGCGCGGCAGAGCAGATTGGTAAAGAGGCGCGTTCCGTCGGCTGCCAGCAGGGGCTGGCGCCGGTGCTGGACGTTTCCCGCGACGTGCGCTGGGGGCGAACCGAAGAGACCTTCGGGGAAGATCCCTGGCTGGTGGGCGTGATGGCGACCGCCTACGTGAAAGGCTTACAGGGCGATAGGCGCGACCTGCTGGCGACGCTCAAGCACTACGTGGGCCACTCGTTCAGCGAAGGGGCGCGCAACCATGCGCCGGTACATCTGGGCTTTAGCGAACTGAACGACACCTTCCTGCTGCCGTTTGAAATGGCGGTGAAGCTGGCAAACGCCGGTTCGGTCATGCCCGCCTACCACGATATCGATAACCAGCCGGGGCACAGCGACAGCTTCCTGCTGACCACCGTCCTGCGCGAACAGTGGGGCTTCGACGGCATTATTGTGGCGGACTACGGCGGCGTCAGCCTGCTGCACCAGCATCACGGTATTTCCCACGATGCAGCGGAGTCCGCCGCGCTGGCCTTCAACGCCGGGCTGGACGTCGAGCTGCCGAAAGATGACTGCGCGCGGCATCTGGCGGAAGCGGTAGAGCGCGGGCTGATCTCTATGGCGAAAGTGGATGAGATTGTGGGCCGTGTGCTGACCGAAAAATTCCGTCTCGGCCTGTTTGAGAACCCGTATGCCGATGAAAACGGCATCGATCTGCAAAATGACACCTCCCGCCAGGTGGCGCGGGAGGTGGCGACAAAATCGGTCACGCTGCTGGAAAACAACGGCATTCTGCCGCTGAATGGTAAACCCCGCGTGGCGCTTGTGGGGCCGACGGCAGACGATCCGCTGGCGTTGCTCAGCGGCTACAGCTTTCCGGTGCATCTGATCATCAGCGATATGGTGGAGGAGACCTCGCAGGTGACGACCCCGCGCGCGGCGCTGGAACGCTACCTCGGCGCGTCTCAGGTCCGTTACGCCAAAGGGTGTCACATCATTGAGAAACGGATGGCGGGTGCGCCGGTCTTCCCGGGCGACAGCGGCGGTAAACCGATGCAGCAGTCTCCCGTGTCGCAAAGCACCGCCCTTATCCCCGAGGCGGTCAATGCCGCGCAGGAGAGTGACGTGGTGGTGGCCTGCGTGGGCGATCTCGCCGGGCTGTTCCAGAGCGGTACCGTGGGGGAAGGTTCCGACACCGATTCCCTGAATCTGCCGGGCGTGCAGCAGCAGCTGCTGGAGGCGCTGGTGGCGACGGGCAAGCCGGTGATTGTCGTGATGACCGGCGGGCGTCCTTACACTCTTCAGGGCCTGGAGGACAAGGTGGCCGCGCTGATCGTGGCGTGGGCACCGGGGCAGGAGGGGGGCTGGGCGATCGCGGACGTGTTAACGGGACGGGCAGAGCCGCAGGGCCGTCTGGTGGTGAGCGTGCCGAAAAGCGCCGGGGCCATGCCGTATTACTACAATCACAAGCTCAAGAGCGGGGGCACGCCGTTTGCGTTCCACTTCGGTTCACGTTATCCGTTTGGCTTCGGCCTCGGCTGGACGACGTTTCGCTGGAATGCTGCCCGCGTCGCTGCAAGCAGCGTGCCGGTCGACGGCGAGGTGACGCTGAGCGTGGATATCACCAATACCGGGGAACGCAGCGGCAGCGAGGTGGTGCAGGTTTACGTCAGGGATAAGGTCGCCACCCAGGTTCGGCCGCTTCAGGAGCTGAAGGCCTTCCAGCGCGTCACGCTCTCGCCGGGCGAAACCGCCACGCTCAGCTTTACGCTGCCGGTGGAGATGTTCAACTTCACCCGTCGCGACGGGAAACGCATCGTTGAGCCGGGCGAGTTTGAACTGCAGGTTGGCGCATCGTCGGCGGATATCCGCCAGGTGGTGACGGTCAATGTGACCGGGGAAACGCGGGTGCTGCCTGCCGAGTGGCGGATGCTCAGTACCTGTGAGGTTACGCGCGCGTAGTCAGGATAAAAAAAAGCCCATCGTGGGAGATGGGCAAAGACTACACACAGCAATTCGTTGTTTCACTCAGGGGATTTCCATGCTTATAAATCAAGGTGTTGATTTATAACCGTGTGCTAATAGTAGGCATGTCCGCTTTTAGCGTCGATCGGATTCGTCTCAATAGTTAAAGAGATATAAAGATTTCTTGAGGTTATGAGCAGATTGAGTGCAGAAATTGCGGGTCTGACCAGTGTGCAACGAATAAATACTTTAGCAGCGTTAAAGTATTGGGTGGGGGAATGTAGGCCGGGTAAGCGTTAGCGCCACCCGGCAAAAACTTAATGCGTGTTCTTCTCTTCCAGCTCTTCCAGTTCGCTCAAAATCACGTCCGGGTCGGTTCCCGGCGGCGGAATTTCATGCACCCAGGCGGAGAACAGACGCCAGGTAACGGCGAGCAGCACCGGGCCGATAAACAGGCCAATCATGCCGAAGGCAATCAAGCCGCCAATCACCCCGGAGAGGATCAGGATCAGCGGCAGGTCTGCGCCCATGCGGATGAGAATCGGGCGAATGACGTTATCCATGGTGCCGACCACGCAGCTCCAGACCAGCAGCACCGTTCCCCACGTGGTATCTCCCGTCCAGTAGAGCCAGATAATGCAGGGCACCAGCACCAGCAGCGGCCCCAGTTGTGCAAGACAGGTCATCAGCATGACAACGGTGAATATCGTGGCATACGGTACGCCGGAAATCGCCAGACCAATACCGCCCAGCACCGCCTGCACCAGCGCGGTGACCACCACGCCCAGCGCTACCGCGCGTACGGCCTGCGCCGCCAGCAGTACCGCAGCGTCACCGCGTTTGCCCGCCAGGCGGGTGGCAAAGTGACGAACGCCCAAAGCCACCTGCTCACCGCGCCAGTAAAGCAGGGCGCTGAAGAGCAGCATCAGGGTACAGTGCATCATAAAGCGGCCAATATGCGCCGCCTGACCCACAAACCAGGTGGTGGTGGTGCCAATATATGGGCGCACTTTTGCCATCAGCGCGCTGCCGCCCATCTCCAGCAGGCTGTGCCAGCCGCTGTAGAGCTTGGCGCCCACGACCGGAATGCTGTTCAGCCAGGCGAGATCCGGCAGCGTGAGATCGCCGCTGGTCACGGCGCGAATCACCGGGCCGCTGGAGTCGACGAGACTGTTTACCAGCAGCGCAATGGGAATAATAAACAGCAGGAACAGCAGCAGCGTCATGACCAGCACCGCTAACCCGCGGCGGCCGAACAGCAGCTTCTGCAAGCGCAGCAGCAGAGGCCACGTGGCAACGACAACGGTCGCGGCCCAGGCGAAGCCAAGAATAAAGGGTTGAACAATCCACAGACACGCAATGATCATGAGGGCCAGGAACAGCACCGACAGCAAAATTTGCGCAACATCCCTGGGCTGGCGAAGATTGACCATAAATGAAACTTTCCTTAAAAGAACGCCAGCGCGGCTGGCGGGAACGGAAAACCGCATCTCTTTAATCATTAATGATCTCAGCGGTTTTTGACAGGCGGATTTTGCCCGTAATTCTACGAAGCACATAAGAAAAAAATGTGATAAAACTTTCCGGACACAACGCAAACGATTTCACATTACTCTAATTAGGGTCGACAGTCATGATCCCACAGATTTCCCAGGCACCCGGCGTCGTTCAGCTGGTGCTTAATTTTTTGCAGGCACTGGAGCAACAGGGTTTTACAGGTGATACCGCCACGAACTATGCCGACAGGCTGACGATGGCAACCGATAACAGTATTTACCAGCTTCTTCCCGATGCCGTCGTTTTCCCTCGTTCTACGGCCGACGTGGCGCTGATTGCCCGACTCGCCACGCAGGAACGCTTTGCCTCGCTGGTCTTTACGCCGCGCGGCGGCGGCACCGGGACCAACGGTCAGGCGCTGAACCAGGGCATTATTGTTGATATGTCGCGCTATATGAACCGCATCATTGAGATCAACCCGGAAGAGGGGTGGGTGCGGGTCGAAGCGGGCGTTATCAAAGATCAGCTTAACCAGTACCTCAAGCCTTACGGCTACTTTTTTGCCCCGGAACTTTCCACCAGTAACCGCGCGACCCTCGGCGGGATGATCAACACGGATGCCTCCGGTCAGGGCTCGCTGGTCTACGGCAAAACCTCCGATCACGTGCTGGGCGTGCGGGCCGTTCTGCTGGGCGGCGATATTCTCGATACGCAGCCGATGCCGGTCGAACTGGCGGAAACGCTGGGTAAAGATAACACCGCCAGCGGACGCATCTACCGTACCGTGCTGGAGCGCTGCCGCGACAACCGCCAGCTTATTCTCGACAAATTCCCCAAACTGAACCGCTTCTTAACGGGCTACGACCTGCGCCACGTCTTCAACGACGACCTGACCCAGTTCGATTTAACCCGCGTGCTCACCGGTTCCGAAGGGACGCTGGCGTTTATCACCGAGGCGCGGCTGGATATCACCCGCCTGCCGAAGGTGCGTCGTCTGGTGAACGTCAAATATGACTCTTTCGACTCCGCGCTGCGCAATGCGCCGTTTATGGTGGAGGCGAAAGCGCTGTCGGTTGAGACGGTCGACTCCAAAGTGCTCAACCTGGCCCGGGAAGATATTGTCTGGCACTCCGTCAGCGATCTCATTACCGACGTGCCGGACAAAGAGATGCTCGGTCTTAACATCGTGGAATTTGCTGGCGACGACGCGGAGCTGATTGAGAGCCAGGTCACCACGCTCTGCCAGCGACTGGATGAGCTGATTTCGCAGGGCGAAGGCGGCGTGATCGGCTGGCAGCTCTGTAACGATCTGGCCGGGATTGAGCGTATCTATGCGATGCGTAAAAAAGCCGTGGGTCTGCTCGGCAATGCGAAAGGGGCCGCGAAGCCCATTCCTTTTGCCGAAGATACCTGCGTGCCGCCTGAGCATCTGGCGGATTATATCGTCGAGTTTCGCGCCCTGCTGGACAGCCACGGCCTGAGCTACGGCATGTTTGGCCACGTCGATGCCGGGGTGCTGCACGTGCGTCCGGCGCTGGATATGTGCGACCCGCAGCAGGAGATCCTGATGAAGCAGATCTCCGACGATGTGGTGGCCTTAACCGCCAAATACGGCGGTCTGCTGTGGGGCGAGCACGGGAAAGGGTTCCGCGCAGAATACAGCCCGGCGTTCTTCGGCGAACAGCTCTATGCGGAGCTGCGCAAGGTGAAAGCGGCTTTCGACCCGCATAACCGCCTCAACCCGGGTAAAATCTGCCCGCCAGAAGGCGTGGACGCCCCCATGCTGCAGGTGGATGCCGTCAAGCGCGGCACCTACGACAGACAGATCCCGATTGCGGTGCGCTCCTCCTGGCGCGGCGCGATGGAGTGCAACGGCAACGGCCTGTGCTTTAACTTTGACGTGAAAAGCCCGATGTGCCCGTCGATGAAAATCACCAGCAACCGCATTCATTCGCCGAAAGGGCGGGCGACGCTGGTGCGCGAGTGGCTGCGTCTGCTGGCGGACCGCGGCGTCGATCCGCTCAGGCTGGAGCAGGAGCTGCCGGAAAAACGGGCCAGCCTGCGCTCGCTGATTGAGCGCACCCGCAACAGCTGGCATGCCAACAAGGGCGAGTATGATTTCTCCCATGAGGTGAAAGAGGCGATGTCCGGCTGTCTGGCCTGTAAAGCCTGCTCTACCCAGTGCCCGATTAAAATCGACGTCCCGGAATTCCGCTCGCGCTTCCTGCAGCTTTACCACACGCGCTACCTCCGCCCGGTGCGCGACCATCTGGTGGCGACGGTAGAGAGCTATGCGCCGCTGATGGCGCGCGCGCCGAAGACCTTCAACTTCTTTATCAACCAGCCGCTGGTGCGCAAGCTTTCCGAAAAGCATATCGGCATGGTCGATCTGCCGCTGCTGTCGGTGCCGTCTCTGCAGCGCCAGCTCGTCGGGCATCGTTCGGCGAACATGACCCTGGAGCAGCTGGAGGCGCTCACGCCCGAGCAAAAAGCGAAGGTGGTGCTGGTGGTGCAGGATCCGTTTACCAGCTACTACGATGCCCAGGTGGTTGCGGACTTCATCCGCCTGTCGGAAAAGCTGGGCTATCAGCCAGTTGTGCTGCCGTTCTCGCCCAACGGCAAGGCGCAGCACATTAAAGGCTTCCTGACGCGCTTTGCGAAGACCGCGCAGAAAACATCTGACTTCTTAAACCGCGTGGCGCAACTCGGGATACCGATGGTCGGCGTCGACCCGGCGCTGGTGCTGTGCTACCGCGATGAATACAGGCAGACGCTGGGCGATAAGCGCGGTGATTTCCACGTCATGCTGGTGCACGAGTGGCTGCCGACGGCCCTGGAAGACAAAGCGGTTCAGGACGTCAGCGGTGAGCCGTGGTATCTGTTCGGACACTGCACGGAAGTCACCGCGCTGCCTGGCGCCCCCGCGCAGTGGGCGTCCGTCTTTGCCCGCTTCGGCGCGAAGCTGGAGAGCGTTAGCGTGGGCTGCTGCGGTATGGCCGGCACGTACGGACACGAAGTGAAAAACCACGCCAACTCGCTCGGCATTTATGAGCTGTCCTGGCATCAGGCGATGCAGCGCTTGCCGCGAAACCGCTGTCTGGCGACGGGATACTCCTGCCGCAGCCAGGTGAAACGGGTAGAGGGTAACGGTGTACGCCACCCATTGCAGGCTTTACTGGAGATAATTGGATGATCTGGAAACGTGCCGTGACGCTGCAGGCGCTGAACGCCATGGGCGAGGGGAATATGGTGGGGCTGCTGGATATCCAGTTCACCCGCATTGGCGACGATGACATTGAGGCCACCATGCCTGTCGATCATCGCACCCATCAGCCGTTTGGTTTATTGCACGGCGGGGCGTCCGTCGTGCTGGCCGAAACCCTGGGCTCGGTGGCGGGGTATCTCTGTACCGAAGGGGAGCAGAAGGTGGTCGGACTCGAGGTGAATGCTAATCATATCCGCTCGGTACGCAGCGGGCGCGTGCGCGGCGTGTGCCGCGCGCTGCACGCCGGCAGTCGCCACCAGGTGTGGCAGATTGACATTCTCGACGAGCAGGATCGCCTGTGCTGCTCTTCAAGGTTGACGACAGCGGTTGTGTAAAGTTTTCAGATGTTTTGCCTTTGGTCAAAAACTAGCCAGAGGGTTGTGATATACTGGTCAGGTTTTGTACATAAGCGAGGACATCATGGATACTGAAATAACCCCAACACAGCTGGCAATTGAATATTTACGTCGCGATAAGAGCAATCTGTCCCCGGCGCAGTACCTGAAAAAGCTGAAACAGCTTGAGCTGGAATTTACAGATTTGCTGGCGCTCTCTTCGAATGAGCTGAAAGAAGAGATCTACTTTGCCTGGCGGTTGGGCGTTCACGTCCATTGAGAGAGTAATGTTGAAAAGGCCGCAACTGCGGCCTTTTTTGTGCCTGAGATTCAGTATTTAGCGGGGAGCTTGTTGATTTTGATAAGCCTGCCTTCTTCCATTTCGATAAATCCGCCGGTTTTCAAATCCGCCAGAATGCGCATCACGCCGCTGCGGGAGAGCTGGGTTTTCTCCCTGATATACTTTTCCGCCGTCACGCTGAGCCGATAACCCTCCTCTTCCTCCGTCAGCTTCATTAACTGCTGGCGAATCATCTCATACGCCGTCGGCGCGCCCTGCGGCATCACGTTGTTATAGAGACGGCTATACACATACATGAGCTGTTGAGAGAGCAGTCCCCAAAGCGCCTTCTCTTGAATAATGGCATTCACCCTTTCTGTGGTGATCGTCCCGATCAGGCACGGGCTGACGGTCTTAAGATAATCACTAAAATAGATATCAGTGAGGTTAGCGAGGCCGAAAACAGCAGGGCTACGGGCCGTAGACAGCATCATGTTATCGCTTCTTCTGTAGACGGCGATGGTTCCT
Source organism: Enterobacter roggenkampii (assembly GCF_001729805.1). NCBI lineage: Bacteria > Pseudomonadati > Pseudomonadota > Gammaproteobacteria > Enterobacterales > Enterobacteriaceae > Enterobacter > Enterobacter roggenkampii. Next base: position 1,891,387 of record NZ_CP017184.1, read on the forward strand.
TCAAGAATTAAATAGCACATGCCCTGACCATTGACCTGCAGGTCCAGCCGCTCGCCGCGGGCGGTATGTCGCGTTGTGCAATCAGGTAACAGGTGTGAAATAAGCGCTTGCGCGTGGGGAGAACCCCGCTGAGACTTTTCTGGAAGGGACATGGTTGCCGACAGCCTTAAAAAAAACCTGGCTAATTATAGCGCTTCTCTTTGGGGCGGGTAAGCGAGTTGCTTGTTATTGCATGATACCGTACGCGATTGCCGGGTGGCGGTTACGGCACCCGGCATTTTCCTCAGACGTTCGCCGCACTTATCAGCCGCGACTTCATGGACTGATACGCCGATGCGGCATAGTCCTCTGCCCAGCGCTGGTCCTCAATGGCCTCCAGCTGCACCGCGCAGTACTTCGTTTCCGGGGTTTTGGAGATGGGATCGAGGTTATCCTGGGTTAGCTCGTTGCAGGCGCCAATCCACCACTGATAGGTCATATAAACGGCCCCGGCGTTGATACGCTCGCTGATGCTGGCGCGGGAAATTACTTTCCCCCGGCGGGAGCGCACCCAGACCAGCTGTCCGTCGGTAATGCCCAGCTTGTCCGCATCGGCAGGGTTCATTTGCACCCGACCCGGCTCGTCGGCCAGGCTTTGCAGCGCGGCGCAGTTCCCGGTCATGGAGCGGCAGGAGTAGTGGCCCACCTCGCGGACCGTACAGAGCACCAGCGGGAAATCCGCATCCGGAGTTTCTGCCGGCGCGCGCCACGGTGCGGCAAAGAGCTGCCCTTTACCGCTCGGGGTATCGAACTGATTATCTTTGTACAGGTACGGCGTACCGGGATGATCCAGCGTCGGGCACGGCCATTGAACGTGACCCATCTCGCCCATTTTTTCATACGTCACGCCGTAGAAGAGCGGGCACAGCTCGCGCATCTCGTCCCAGATCTGCTGGTTGGAGTCATAATGCATCGGGTAGCCCATCTCGGTGGCGAGCAGGCTGATGATCTCCCAGTCGCGCTTCACGTTGCCGCTGGCTTCAATGGCTTTGCCAAAACGCTGGAAGCCGCGATCGGCACAGGTAAAGACGCCGCCGTGTTCACCCCATGAGGTAGCCGGAAGCAGAACGTCCGCCACCTCTGCCGTTTTGGTCATAAAGATGTCCTGAACCACGACAAACTCGAGCGCCTCAAAACCGCTGCGCACCAGGCCGAGATCGGCTTCCGTCTGGAGCGGATCTTCTCCCATGATGTAATAGGCTTTGACCTTGCCTTCCAGCGCAAGATGCGGCACTTCGGTAATGCGCGTCCCGACGCGATCGTCCATTTTATTGACATCAATACCCCAGGCATCAGCGAACTTCTGCCGGACCGCCGGGTCGGTCACATCCTGATAGCCGGGGAACATATTCGGCAGGACGCCCATATCGCAGGCACCCTGGACGTTGTTCTGACCGCGCACCGGTCCGACGCCGACGGCGGGGCGACCGAGATTCCCGGTCAGCAGCGCCAGGCTGGACAGCCCTTTGACCACATCAACGGCCTGACCAAACTGGGTCACGCCCATTCCCCACATCACGGTAGCGGAAGGAGCCGCCGCGAACGTGCGCATCGCCTGGCGGACATCACGGGCGGGGATGCCGGTAAGATGTTCAACCTTCTCAGGCGCATAGTCTTTTACCGTTTGCCGGTAGGCCTCAAGCCCTTCCGTAAAGCGCGCCACGTAGCTTTTGTCGTACAGCTCCTCTTCCAGCAGCACATAGCCAAAGGCGTTCACCAGCGCCATGTTGCTGCCATTTTTCAGCTGCAGATGTTGGTCGGCAATACGCGCCGTTTCAATACGCCGCGGATCGCAGACGATAATTTTTGCGCCGTTTTCACGCGCTTTCAGCACGCGGCGGGCAACGATAGGGTGGGAGTCCGCGCAGTTATAGCCAAAGACCAGCAGGCATTTTGAGTTTTCAATATCGTTAATGGAGTTGCTCATCGCGCCGTTGCCGAGCGTTTCCTGTAAACCCGCCACGGACGGGCCATGACAGACGCGCGCGCAGCAGTCCACGTTGTTGGTGTTCAGCACCGCGCGGGCAAACTTTTGCATCACGTAGTTGGTTTCATTGCCGGTGCCGCGAGAGGAGCCGGTGGTCATGATCGACCGCGGCCCGTGCTGCGCTTTAATGCTGCTGAGCCTGTGGGCGGTGTAGCGGATCGCCTCTTCCCAGGTAACGGGGGTGAAGGCTTCGCCTTTGCGGTAGCGGATCATGGGCTGGGTAAGGCGGGGGGTGAGAAGACGGGTGTCGTTGAGGAAGTCCCAGCCGTAAAACCCTTTCAGACATAAGGTGCCCTGGTTTGTGACCCCCTCTGCCGCTTCGGCACGGATGATACGGTTATTTTCAACGACAAGGTTCAATTTACAGCCTGCACCGCAGTACGGGCAGACGCTGGCGATCTTTTTCATCAATAACAGACCTGTTAAGAAATGAAGCAAAGTTGACTGGAAAACCAGTCCCGTATGCGGAGATAAGCAGGAAGCGTGCCAGGTTGGCTTTGCGTGTATTACAGTGTGTTATGGGGGAGGGCGCGTGTCATCGTCAGGCCGATCGTCAGTTTTGACGATGACACGTTAGGGGGCGCGGCGAGCAGGAACTCAGAGATCGTCCATGGTGTAACCCACCACGATTTCCAGCGTCTTACGAATCACATCCGCCTGAACCACGTCGTTGGTGGATTCCAGCGTCTGAATGAGCCAGAGGATGATCGCTTTATTGGAAAGATGACCTTCGGAGGCCAGAACACAGCGTACTGCAGTAGAAAAAATAGCGGACTCTTCAGCAAAACGATCGCCTGCATGGCGGAAATACTCCGCCAGCGCACTGTCTAAAAAAGCAGAGTGATATTCGGGTTGAAGCTGAATATTTTGTCTCATTTGTTCTCACCGTAGCTGTTAAATTGCAGTCAATGTATTTTTTTGGGATCGGACGGTTTTCCACTTCCAAATAACGGCACTACATTGTCTCGGTTATCGTTGAGAGATCCCTCTCTTTTTGTTCGTCCTTGCGCGGTTCTGCGACGTGTAAAGGCGATGCTGTTTGAGCCGATCTCGGCAATCACCATCGCAAGTGTCTCCCGCCGCTGGGGATCCTTTTCATGTTCTTTCATGACCCGCAGACGCTGTAGCAAGCCTTCTGTTGTCACCGGCCCCCGCTCTTTCAGAAGAGAGAGAACGGCTTCACCGATAAGCTGGTCTATCAGTCGGTCTGCGTTACTGCGATTCATATCCTTACCGTTCGAAGAGCAGACCAAGCAGCATGTGGTAATGCTCTTCCTCTTCCGGCCCATCGGCCTTTTCGAGGCGGCTGAGCAATTTTGTACAAAGCGATTTGCGATTAAGGTTTCGCCCGTCGCTGAGAATTTCAACAACCACCTGGCCCAGCGTTTCCTGTTGGGTCGGAAGCGCGGCTTTTTCGAAGTACTGTGCGATTGCTGCTGCGGAATCTGCGACGTAACCTTTCTGCTGCATGTTTCGCTCCTGTAAAATTTTGTAATCAGTAACGTTACATTTAAGGTATACACAATTTCCAAATCTGTACATCTAAAATGTACAGATTTTTAGATTTTTTACGATATATTTAATAAATCATTTATTTTTCATTGTGTTGTGTCAGTGTTGTGAAGGGGGCGGAGTGCAGGATATATTGTACAAAAAGCGCATGTGCTGGTAAGTTGTACAGCCGAGTCAAACGGTCCCATTAACTGCCGTAAATGGTTGAGATGTAAATTATTTGTCAGGCAATTAATGTGCTATAAATGAACATTACCCACGTCTTTCGTGGCCAAAACCCTAACCCCCCAGGAATAGCATGCTCACAACCATCATTTACCGCAGTCATATCTGCGAGGACGTTCCAGTGAAAGCGCTGGAAGCAATGGTCGCTGCTGCAAATCGTAAAAATCGGCAATCCAATGTCACGGGGATCCTGCTGTTTAACGGCACACATTTTTTTCAACTGCTGGAAGGGCCGGTTGAGAACGTGTCGGCTATCTATGAGCAGATCTGCAACGACCCGCGCCACCATAACGTGGTCGAGTTGATGCGCGATCACGGCCCTGTCCGGCGTTTTGGCAACGTGGGTATGGAGCTTTTTGATTTGCGCCACTTCGACAGGGACGAGGTACTGCAGCAGGTGCTCGATAAGGGGACGACACGCTACCAGCTGACGTATAACGACCGCCCTCTGCAGTTTTTCCGCACCTTTGTCGAGGCCACGGAAAAAGCGAACTATTTTGAACTGCCGCCTGCGGACTCATGGGAATTCGTTCGCGAAGAAACGCGCTTGTCCGCGCAGCCTGAGGTGGTCGCGAAAGGGGCGGATTGCAGCTTCGCGTTCCAGCCGATAGTCGATCCGTTTATGCAGCAGGTTGTCTCCTGGGAGGCGCTTCTCCGCACCCCGTCCGGCGACTCGCCGGGGGCCTATTTCGCCAGCCTTTCGCAGGAGGAAGTGTACACCTCTGATTTGCAGAGCAAGCAGGTGGCTCTGTCTATGGCCAGCGCGCTGGGGTTACAGGACCAGACGTTATCCCTGAACCTGCTGCCTATGACGCTGGTTAACATTCCCAACGCCGTGGATTTTCTGCTCACCGCGATTGAAGCAAACGGTTTTGTACCTGAGCAAATCGTGGTGGAGTTCACCGAGAGCGAAGCCATTTCCCGTTTTGATGAATTCACGGATTCGGTCAGGCAGTTAAAAAGCGCGGGTATCAGCGTGACGATCGATCACTTTGGTGCCGGTTTTGCCGGGCTGCAGCTGCTGGCCCACTTCCAGCCTGACAGAATTAAGATTAATCGCGATCTGGTCGCGAACGTGCATAAAAGTGGCCCCCGACAGGCCATCATTCAGGCGATCATCAAATGCTGTTCCTCGCTTGAAATCCAGTTCTGCGCGGTGGGGGTAGAGAAGGCAGAAGAGTGGATGTGGCTGGAGTCTGCGGGAATTTCCCAGTTCCAGGGGCATCTTTTTGCCAGCCCCCGGCACGGCGGTATTCCAGCCATTGCCTGGCCGGAGAAAAAGTTCGAATTGTGATAAAGCTGTACACAATCTGGCAGTCGTTACTGTACGAACGGTAAATTTTATACAACAATGTATTAACAGGTGGATGGGGTGGTAAGCCATTCACCCGTTCAAAATGCGGTCTTAGTTATACAAATGGTTTGTACAATCTGATAAGGTTGGTGCAGTTAGGTATGGAAGTTCTGAGCGTGAGGGAGTTAATGGCCTATTACAGTATCGGCGAAGTGGCCGAACGATGCGGTATCAACCCCGTTACGCTGCGTGCCTGGCAGCGCCGTTATGGATTGTTGAAGCCGCAGCGCAGCGAAGGGGGCCATCGTCAGTTTGACGATGAAGATATCCTGCGTATAGAAGAGATCAAACGCCTGATGAAGAGCGGCGTTTCGGTCGGGAAAGTAAAAGCCTTGCTGGAAAACAAGGAAGTGTTGACTCAGGGCAACTGGGTCTCGTTCCAGGAAGAGATGATGACCGTTCTGCGCTACGCCAGCCCGGCAAAGCTGCGTGCCAAAATTGGTGAGTTCCGCCGCGATCACCCGATAGATTCCCTGATTGACAATATCATTTCTCCCGTCCGTCAGCGGATGAACCAGGACCAAAATACCGTGCGACACATGGCGAGCCTGTTAGACGGTGTCCTGATTGAATTCGCGATTGCAAGCCTGGCGGAGTCCCGTAAGAAAGCCGGTAAAGACGCTCTCCTGATCGGCTGGGAGTGCGATGACCGCACCCATCTGTGGCTCGAAGCCGCGCGCTTAGCGCAGAAGGGCTGGCACATTGACGTCCTGGCAGAACCGATTGATTCGCCGCGTCCTGAACTGTTCCCGGGACAAAAAATCTTCGTCTGGACGGGGAAATCGCCAACGCCTCGACAGCAGGAACAGCTCGACCACTGGCGTGAACAGGGGTTTGCTGTCTCATTTCATCATTAAGTGTAAGAGGCCTTGAGGGCCTTTTTTTATTTTTGTCACTTTCCATGCAAAAGCTATCTCAAAAATAGGCATTTCCAATGCATATTTTACGTTTCTCCTCTCCTGCCCATATGCCACGACAAAATGCATTATTAATCAATGTATTGAACAATTAAATCCATCCTGCCTGCATCCTGCCACAGGGTCTATGCTTAATAAAAGTAGGCAAAAAGGGCGGTTTAGCCGAATGCCCCTGCTGACAGAGGGTTGAAGTGATAATCGTTATCACTAACATGGTGTTATGCCCTGATGGCTTATCAGATGAGGTGGACCTATGGAACTGCATTCAGAAACCTTTAATCCTGCCGATTTTGCCTGGCGCGGGTTAACGCTCACGCCAGCGGCGGCGGCACATATTCACGAGCTGGTGGCGAAAAAGCCCGAGATCCTCGGCGTGCGTTTAGGTGTCAAACAGACCGGCTGCGCAGGTTTCGGTTACGTGCTTGATACCGTCACCGAACCCGAGAAAGATGACCTGGTGTTCGAGACCGACGGCGCAAAACTGTACGTCGCGCTGCAGGCCATGCCCTTTATCGACGGCACCGAAGTGGACTACGTCCGCGAAGGCTTAAACCAGTTATTCAAATTTCATAACCCGAAAGCCCAGAACGAATGCGGCTGCGGCGAAAGCTTTGGGGTATAGGCGGAACTATGTCTCGTAATACTGAAGCAACGAGTGAAGTAAATACCTGGAGCGGCGGGCACCTCAACTATAAAGAGGGGTTCTTCACCCAGCTGCAGACCGATGAGCTGGCAAAAGGCATCAATGAAGATGTCGTGCGGGCGATCTCGGCGAAACGTAACGAGCCCGAGTGGATGCTGGAGTTTCGCCTGAGCGCCTACCGCGCCTGGCTGGAGATGGAAGAGCCCCACTGGCTGAAAGCGCATTATGACAAGCTGAACTATCAGGACTACAGCTACTACTCCGCGCCCTCCTGCGGCAGCTGCGATGTCACCTGCGCCTCGCAGCCCGGCGCGGTGCAGCAAACCGGCGCGGAGAACAGTTTCCTCAGCAAAGAGGTGGAAGAAGCCTTTAACCAACTGGGCGTACCGGTGCGCGAAGGGAAAGAGGTGGCGGTGGACGCTATCTTTGACTCGGTCTCGGTGGCCACCACCTACCGCGAGAAGCTGGCAGAGCAGGGGATCATTTTCTGCTCCTTCGGCGAAGCGATTCACGATCATCCTGAACTGGTGAAAAAGTACATCGGAACCGTGGTGCCCTCTAACGACAACTTCTTTGCGGCGCTTAACGCGGCGGTGGCCTCGGACGGCACCTTTATTTACGTGCCGAAAGGCGTGCGCTGTCCGATGGAGCTTTCCACCTATTTCCGCATTAATGCCGAAAAAACCGGCCAGTTCGAACGTACCATACTGGTCGCGGATGAAGGCAGCTACGTCAGCTACATCGAAGGGTGTTCCGCACCTGTGCGCGACAGCTATCAGCTGCACGCGGCGGTGGTGGAGGTCATCATCCATAAAGACGCCGAGGTGAAATACTCGACGGTGCAAAACTGGTTCCCGGGCGACGGCAATACCGGCGGCATCCTGAACTTCGTGACCAAGCGTGCGCTGTGCGAAGGCGAAAACAGCAAGATGTCGTGGACCCAGTCAGAAACCGGCTCGGCCATCACCTGGAAATACCCGAGCTGCATCCTGCGCGGGGATAACTCCATCGGCGAGTTTTACTCGGTGGCGCTCACCAGCGGTCATCAGCAGGCGGATACCGGTACCAAGATGATCCACATTGGTAAAAACACCAGATCGACCATTATCTCGAAAGGTATCTCCGCCGGACACAGCCAGAACAGCTATCGCGGGCTGGTGAAAATCATGCCGACGGCGACCAATGCGCGAAACTTCACCCAGTGTGACTCGATGCTGATTGGCGCTGACTGCGGGGCGCATACCTTCCCATACGTCGAATGCCGTAATAACACGGCCCAGCTGGAGCACGAGGCGACCACGT